>JACRIR010000050.1 GCA_016215705.1 Candidatus Poribacteria bacterium
CGGGGTCAGGTCTTGAAATTTGAATTAAGGAACTACTATAGAGTAAGATGAGCGTATGGCACGACCACTCAGAATAGAATACGAGGGCGCGGTATATCACATCACTGCGCGGGGAAACGAGAAGAAGGCGATATTCCGCGACGAAGCGGATTACGAGACATTTCTTGAGCTCCTGAAGCAGCTTCCCGAAAGATTCGCTGTGGTTATCCACGGATATGTCCTCATGACCAACCATTACCATATCCTCGTCGAGACCCCGCAACCAAATATCACGCGGGCGATGCATTACCTGAACTCTACCTATACCGGATATTTCAACAGGGTCCATCGGCATGCGGGCCACGTGTTGCAGGGGCGATACAAGGCGTTTCTGATTCAAAAGGACAGGTACTTGCTCGCCGTAAGTCGTTATATCCATCTGAATCCTGTTCGGGCCGGATTGGTTGCCAGACCCGAGGCATACAAATGGAGCAGCTATTCGCAATATCTTGGGAGAAGACGCGCCGACGGATGGCTTTCACGTGCTTGGGTGCTTGAACAATACTCAAAAGATCCGGCGCAAGCCCGAAGACTTTACAGAAGATTTGTCGAGGAAGGAATCCAAGCGCCGGAGAACCCCTTCAAATCGCTTGTCGCCGGATTGGTTCTCGGTACCGAAGTGTTCGTTGAGGAAATCAAGAAGAGGCTGTCAATAGACAGGCATCGTGATGTCCCGCAAACCAGGACCTTGGCGAGGAATCTCACGTATGAAGACATTCTGGCGATGGTCGCTGAACAAGTCGGGGGCGAGGAGAAGGCAATCATAGCGCGGGGCAGGCGAGATGTCTTCGCGCGGGGTGTTTGTCTCTATCTCTTGCGAACATTGACGGACATGAGGAACGACGAGATAGGGGCGCGTTTTGGGATCAGCCACAGCGCCGTAAGTAAAGCGGTTTCGAACATGAAGAGGCAAATGGCGTGTGATCGCAAGACCAAGAAAAGTGTCGCCGAGATTGAATGCAAATTGCTTAATTCAAAATTCAAGACCTGACCCCCAGGAAGGCAGTTTTTTCAGGAGCGGTGGGAGTGGTCTTCGGCTATTTTCCCGCCCGAAAGGCCGCGCGTCTCAATCCCATCGATGCGCTTCGCCACGAGTAGGATGACCCATTTTCATTCGTGTTTGTCAGCGCATGCTCGTGGCCGATAGAGTTGCGGTATTGATGGGATCAATACATGCCATGCTTCTTTGCAGCCTTGATCATGGCGAGAAAGTTTTCGGGTTTAACGCCCGGATGGATGGTGTTCGAGTCGCAGAGGATGTAACCGCCGCCCGGCGCAGCGGCTATAATGGCGTTGATGACAGCGGCTTCTACTTCTTCACCGGTCCCGAAGCAGAGCAGGTCTCCGCAGTCGATGTTTCCCAACAGGCAGATTTTGCCGCCGCAATAGTCCTTCACCTTTTTCAGGTCCATGCCTCCCTGCGGCTGAAGCGGATTGAGTCCGTCGTAGCCCATATCGAGCATCGCATCCAGAATCGGCCAGAGATTGCCGTCACTGTGATGCACGACCTTGAGGCCGAGCTCGTGCCCTCGGTCCAGGAGCCGCTGATTGTAAGGCATAATGAATTCCTTGAAGAATGCGGGCGACATGATGGTGCTCTTGTTGGATGCAAAGTCATCCTCGATGATTATCACATCGGCGCCGGCTTTCGCCACGAAGCCGATGACCTCAAGATTATAGTCGAGCACGAGTTGGAAAATGTGATGGACCAAGTCGGGATGGTCGATCATGTCCATCAGTAGGTTTTCCATTCCTCTTATCTCCCAGCCGCGCGTAAACACGCCGTCGATCATGAAGAACTGCGCCAGCCTGTTTCCGAATCGCGCTTGCGCCATGTCGAGCAAGAAGAGGTCTCTATCCCGGTTGGGGGTGGGGGGCTGATAGCGCCTTATGTCTTCAGGAGTCTTTATCACCGCCTCGACCGGAAAAGCCAACCCGAATTGATTCCGCTCGAGCACCGCGCCCCATTCGTCGCGATAGCGCTTCTCATCAAGAGGAGTCTCCTCGCCGAGCGGCAACGAGGTGATTCCATCAATTTCGAGTTCCTCATGGATCAGGTAAGCGGTTTCAATCAACTTCATTTGTTCCTCTTGATCCATAAGGTTGATGGGTTTTGGCTCGGGGAGGCCTTCTGTGAAGTGTTTGCCTATGTTAATGATGCTTATCTCGTTCATCGCGTGGACCCACACGGGGACGCGGTCCGGCTCGCGGAGACTTAGTGCGGTGAGAATACGTTCTCTGGGAGTCATAGCCAAAGTCCTGGTTTCGTTTTATTTTGGGTTTTAGATTGAAAAGAATCCGCAAAATTCGAACTGATTCTTTGCCGCAAATCCCCCTTTGTCCCCCTTTGCAAAGGGGGAAAGAGAGAAGGCGATTCTTGACTCTTCCCTTTCGCCTTTGCCCTTTCGCCTTTCGCCTATTACTTCCTTTTTCCGCTTTTTCTAGTGGTTGAACTCCATTCCGCCGGTAACCGCGACCGCCTGCCCCACCATATAATTCGCTCGCTCGGAGACAAGGAACGACACGACGTTCGCTATGTCCTCGGCGTTTGCAGCGCGACCCAGCGGGATCGTATCGATAACTGCTTGTCTTGCTTCTTCCACCGTGCCGCCCTTGACGAACGAGAGGAACTCGTACTCCTCGAAGCCGAGGTCAGTCTCGACCATAGCAGGGCACACACAATTGACGTTGATATTGAATTGGGCAAACTCAGCCGCAAGGACCTGAGTGAGACCGACCACCGCAAATTTCGATGCGCAGTATGCGCCGTACGAGGCCGATCCGCGCAAACCCGCCGTCGACGCGATATTCACGATCTTCCCGCTCTTCTGTTCTATCATTGCGGGAAGCACGGTCTGGCAGCACAGGTAAGCGCCTTTGGCATTGACCGCGAACGTCTTATCCCACGCCGCCTCACTGATGCTGAGGAAAGGACCGACTCCGACCGCCGAGCCTGCGTTGTTGACGAGGATATCGACACGCCCAAACTCCGTGAGCGCGCCGTCCACCATCTCTTGTATCTCACCTTTCTTTGTGACGTCCACCTTGAATGCGAGGGCGCGCCGCCCGAGCGCCTCGATCTCGCGCACGACATTCTGCAGTTGCTCCCAATCGCCGAGATTGTAGAACGCGAGATCACCTTCGTACTTCCGGCAGATGTCGCTTATGACGATGTCTGCGCCGTCACGCGCGAGGCGCAGCGCGCAGCCGCGCCCGATTCCACGCGCACGGCCCACACCGGTCACGATTGCGACTTTCCCTTTCAAGTCAGGCATTTTCCCACCCCCATGTTTTCCCTCTTGCCATCGGTCCATCGTCCACAGTTCATAGTACGTGGTTGAAGATGCAAGAAACGGTTCCTTGTCCTCCCTGACAAAAGCTTCAATATTCGGCACCTGTTTCCCTTAATTCGGGGACACCTTGCTGCAAGGTGTCCCCGAATTAAGTGCTCGCGCCGGCACAACACCATACTGCCTCTGTGCCGTTGAAAGACGTGCGAATGAATTCGCACCCACACAGGCGCAATGAATTGCGGCCCTACAGATACATATGTGCGAAGTCCGCCATTCATCATTCCGCGTTCATTATTCCGCCGGAGTCTCTCCCGTGTAGACTCTCGCGAAATGAGCAAGGCCTGGCGGCCATGTATTGGCCTCTTTATTGGTGACCACGTGAATCACCGACGGCAATCCCGACTCGACGGCCCTCCGGAGAGCCGGTCTCAGGTCCTTGACATTGTCGACGTATTCACCGTGGCAGTCCATCGCCTGCGCGATTTTATCATACCGGATGGGATAATGCGCAACACCGACCATAAACTCGGGTCCGCCGAATTCCATTATCTGACCGGGCGCCTCCATTCCCCACTGATAGTCGCAGTTAATGATAACGACGATCGGCAGCTTTTCGCGTTTGGCCGTTTCCATCTCCATCAGATTGAAGCCGACGGCGCTGTCGCCCGTTATCACATAGACTGACTTGTCCGGATTCGCCAATTTCGCTCCGAGCGCATAAGGAATGCCTATGCCGAGGTGCCCGAACTTCGAGGTCCACAGCAGGCAATCGGGATTGAAGATTGCATGGTAATGCGCCGTGTAAAGCCCGTTGTTGCCGCCGTCCTGCACCATGATCGAGTTTCGCGGAAAAAACTCCCTGACCGTTTTGGCCATGCTGCCTGGATGCACAGGCGAATCCGGCGTGTCGGTTGCGCTTTGGAGCAGTTCTTCCGCCCATGCGGCATTGATCTGTTTCAACGACTCAACGAGCGCGACAGGTTTGCATTTGCTCGTAAGAGTCTTGACGCGTTTCAATATATCGGCGACAACTCGCTCGGCATCGCCTACGATAGCCAGGTCGATTTCACGATTCAGCGCGATCATCTCGGGATCGATGTCAATCTGAATTATCTTCTGCTCGTCGGGCTTGCCCCAATCGGGATATTGTCCGCGAAATTCCGTCTCGCTCATCTGAGTGCCAACCACTAGGACGACGTCGGCTTTCTTGCGCGCCTCCCATATCGCCGGACTCAAGCAATGGAAGCACTGAGGATGGTCTTCCGGGATAAGTCCGCGGGCGCCCGCCGATGTCGAGACCACAGCGCCCAGATGCTCCGCCAGCTCGTGCACCCCTGCCGCAGCCTTCGAGTGTTTTACTCCGCCGCCGACGTGGACCAACGGGTTTTTGGCGCTTACGAGCATTTGCGCCGCCTGCTCGACGAGTTCCGGATTGCCGGCCAACCGGTATGTGACACGATATCGCTCGGGCGCAACGACCCTCACCGAATCCTCCTCGCCGGCAGCATAGAAAACCTCGTCCGGCACGTCGAGTTGAACCGGGCCGGGTTTTCCGGAGGCTGCAATGCGGAAGGCTTTCTGTATCAGCTCAGGAATACGCGCCCAATCGTTGACGACCGCATTCCACTTGGTCACAGGCTTGAAGAGATTGATCTGATCGCAGTACTGGAAAGAGCCGCCCTTGTCCGGATAGATCACTCCTTTGCGTCTCTGGCACGTCAGCGCCACAACGGGGCTCCCTTCGGCGTATGCGGTTGCTATGCCTGACACAAGATTCGCCGTGCCGGGCCCTGCGCCCGACATGCAAACAGCAGGCCGGCCAGTGAGCCGCGCATGGGCGTCCGCCATGTGGGCCGCCGCCGCCTCGTGGCGCGGAGGAATCAGCCTGATGCCGTAGTCCTTCAGTTTTCCCAGCAGCGGATTATATCCCGCATCGCAAACTGCGAATATGTATTTCACTTTTTCCTGAACGAGACATCTTAGAATGAGTTCTCCACCGGTGATTTGCGCCATGAGTCGTCTCCTTTGCCATTCGTTTGAATGATGCTGCGTCTTTGCGTGAGTTACAGCACTCCGTCCTCTTTAATTTCTATCAACGATGTCTTCATTACATCGATGATTTTGTCCACGTCTTTCTCTGTGTGAGCGGCCGACATGAATACGGTGTGCAGGTCCGGCAAATAAACGCCGTGGTATCGCATGTAGTTGCCAAAAGCCGTTCCCTTCAGCCATCCCTCGGGGCTGACCAGGTCGCGCGGACTCTTCGGGGCACCCCAGCAAAAATGGGAAACAAACCATGAACTGAGCCCGATCAGTTGGAACTCGAATTCGTTTTCCACCGCAAACTTACGCATTTCCCGCTTGATTCGACTGGCCTGACCATCGATGTAATCGTAAGTCTCCGGATGGTCGCGCAGATATTCCAGCACCGATGCTCCCACGCTTGTGGTGACAGGGTTACCGCTGAACGTGCCGACTATCGCACATTTCTCGGCAATATCCTGAAAGAAATTGCCGCTTGTGATGAGCGGCTGCAAGGCGTCCACACTGCCTGCTATCGCGCCGACGGGGAATCCACCCCCGATGATTTTCCCATATGTTGCCATGTCGGGTGTAACCCCAAAGTGCGCCTGTGCGCCGCCATAGCTCAAACGAAAACCGCTGATGACCTCATCAAAAATGAGCAGCACGCCGCATTCGCGAGTTACCTCCCGAAGCTCTTTGAGGAAATCTCCCATGTCAATAGGGAGAATGCTCGGCACCGGCTCGATGATGACGGCCGCCAGTTCGTCTTTGTGTTTCCTTATTCTCTCGAGACTCTCAGGCCGGTTATATGCGAGTGTAATCACCTGGTCGACAGCCGCCTGCGGTATTCCCCGCGTATCCGCAACACTAAGGGGGGCTTCCTCTTCTCCTGAGCCTACTGAGAAAATGCTGCTCACCTGCGCGTAATCGTGCACGCCGTGATACCCGCCTTCGAATTTGGCGATCTTGTCCTTGCCTGTGCGCGCGCGGGCCACCTTCATCGCGTGCATGGTTGCCTCCGTTCCGGAATTGGCGAAAGCGACACGCTCGGCGCATGGGATTGCATCCACCATGAGTTCCGCCAGGCGCACTTCGTTCTCATGCGCAATATCGTACACCGTGCCATTGCGGATTGCTCTCTCCGCCGCTTCAACGACTACCGGATGGCCATGACCCAATATCAGAGTCCCGTAGCCCATGGTTACGTCGACGTATTCGTTGCCGTCGAAATCAATGAGTTTCGAGCCGCTTGCTTTCTTGATGAAGGCGACACCCTTGGGCGCACGGAAGGGGCCAGTCGCAACCGGCGAAAGAAGCGCTTTCTTCGCCCTTTCCAGAATCTCATTTGATTTCTTCAACTTCTCAGAAAAACGGTCTTCGATCTTCCTTGACATGTCTGCCACGCCTCCTTACAGATTTTCCAGCAAAGGCAAAACAAGCCCCATGCTGAGGCCGGCAGTCATTCCGCCGTCAATGCAAATGGCCTGGCCTGATATGAACGAACAGTCATCGGCGCACAAGAAATGAAAAAGGGCCGCGACCTCCTCGGCTTTGCAGAGGCGGCCGAGCGGCATCATCAATTTGGCGATTTTCAGTTCGGCGCCTCCGCCGTCCGTATACGCCATCGGAGTGTCGACCGTGCCGGGACACACGCAGTTCACGCGGATGTTGCGCGCCGCAAGCTCGAGCGCGGCAGTCCTTGTTATTCCAACGACAGCGGACTTGGACGCGACGTAAGGACCATACGTGGGCGCTCCCTGAACACCTGCCAACGAAGCAGTGCTTACGATTGAGCCGCCGTTTACCATGTGGTCAACGGAATGCTTAATCCCGAACACCACACTCATGGCGTTGAGCCTGTAGCTCGACTCAAAGTCTTTCGCGGGGAGATACTGAATAAAGTTAGGCCCCTCGCCGTCGCCGCCGCCGGCATTGTTGATCACGATGTCGATGCGCCCGTACTTCCGCGCCGTTTCATCCATGAGAGCCTTTACCTGCCCCTCGCTTGTAACATCTGTTTTGATGAAGAGTCCGCCAACCTCCTTTGCAAGCGCCGTGGCGTCCGCAATGTCCGCCATGACCACATTTGCACCCGCCACGACGAAACGTTTCGCCGTTGCCAGGCCGATACCGGATGCCGCGCCGGTAACTACAGCGACTTTACCTTTGAGTGAGAACATTTGGTTTTTCCCCCTTCAATACTTCCCAACAGTTGGAGTCGTTATTCCGCGCCCTCGTTTCCCGGGAGCGCCTGTCCCGCCGGCCGCGTGGTTGATTGTGAAAGAAACACACAAATCATCACGCGCAGACGGACGTTTATTCGGGGACACCATGCGGCATGGTGTCCCCGAATAAACGAGGTTTTCCCTGGAGTGCAGTTCGGCCCGACCGTAAGCCGCAAACTGTGGACCGCAAACCGTTCTACAGCAGTTCCTTGAAACCTTCCTCATTCCACGCTTCTCCCGCGCGTTTGGCCTCGATGGCCTCGAGCAGAGCTTTATGCCTTTCTCGCGTCATCGGCATGAAATAGGCGATGACGACCGAAATCGCAATTAGTCCAGCCAGGAGCGGCCCGAACATGATTCTCAGCCCCATGAGCACCGCAGGCACCTGGACCATGTTGGGCACATAGCCGATCCAGTTCAGAATTTGACCTATCAACAATAGCGCAAAGGCCGAGCCTATTTTCAGCACAAAGGTGGCGACGCCATAATACAAGCCCTCTCGCCTCCTGCCGCTCTTGAATTCATCAACTTCGACCACGTCCGCTATCATAGCCCAGCATAGTTGAAACGAAGCGCAAGCGCCTGCCGAACCCAATGCGGCCAAAACATACATGAAGGCGGTGTGGTGCGGGCGCACCGAGAAGTTGCCGATCCCATAAACCAAAGCCCAGATCCCCATGAAAACAATGAAAGCGCCACGCTTTCCGAGGCGGTTGGAGGCAACGGTGATTGCCGGCACCCACAGAACAGTGCAAACAAAAAAGAACAGGAAGAAAAGGGAAATCTGACCCTCCGAGAAACCCATCCAATACTGGAGGAAATACATTCCCATCGCGCCGCTGGCCGACACGGCGGTAATGGCAAAAAGATACGTCCACACGAGGTAGCGAAATGGCCGGTTTCTGAAAACCGCATTGAACATGTCCTTGAAGCGCAACGGTTCAGTTTCCTCGACGTAACGCTCCCACCCCCGCGTGAGACGCCATGTAAGCAGAATCGGGAAAATACAGGCAACCCCGAGTATGAGACCGGCCACGGACCAGCCTGTTTTCGGATTCGAGAACCGCTGAACAATCAACAGAGGCACGGTGGCTGCGACAATCGAGCCCACCTGGCTCCACACGACCCGGAAACTCACGAGGCTTGTGCGCTCATCATAATCCTTCGTCATCTCGGGCGCCAGTGCCGTGTAAGGAACGTCAAGAGCCGTTATCGCCGCGTCCATGAATACGCACACAGCCAGATAGTAGGCAACCAGCGCGCGCCCGTGAAGAGGCGGAACCGAGAAGAGCAGCCACAAGACAAAACCAAAAGGCACTGCGACCGCGAGAAGATAGGGCCTGCGTCTCCCGTATCGGCTGTGAGTCCGGTCGGAGATGATCCCCATCGCGGGATCCGTGATGGCGTCCCACGCGTTCGCGGCGAAAAGTATCACTCCCGCGACGTCGGGACCGATGCCCACGACGTCAGTCATGAAAAACAGGAAATATAACCCAAACATGGTGAACACGAGGGATGAAGCCCCCTCGGCGCCGCCATACGCGATTTTAATCCCGAGGGGGATGTGCTCTGCCGTCTCAATTCGATTGCCTGTCACATCGCCTCACAAAATTTCGAAGATCGAATCCGTCCGACAATTTGAAAACCGCTAATCTTCACGGGGAGCACAGCGCGGCGTAGCCGCAACCAAAAAAAGGAACCTGAGCCACAGAGATCACTGAGCTCACTGAGACGCAACAAAAGAAGAAGAGGCAGTCTCAACCACGGATTGACACGGATTAGCACTGATTTGGAAGAAGAAAAAAAGAAGTGCCTGGACCACGAATTACACGAATTACACGAATGGGTGTTTGTTAAAGCGGTTTCCATAAAAAGGGACTCCCTTTCATGCCAAAGAGTTATGCATGTGCTTTATGAGAATCACGACAGAGATTTAGGATTTCGAACGTGAGTAGTACACGGAAAGCCATTCCTGCTCGGCAAGTCTCCCCTTTCGCCTCTTTCTTGGCTTTCAACTTTCGACTCTTGACTCATAACTTTAGACACTTTAGCTCATTTTAGGCATTTCGCACTTCTACTCCCCTTTTCCTCTTTTCCCCCTATCCTTATCTTCTATGTAAAGCTCAATCAACCGCTTTGTCATTCGAGACATCCGATCGAGCGACACGTTTCCCCGGTCCATATCCCATTGCAGTGAAACACCGTCCTGAATCGCGACGACCATGGTCGCGAGTTCGTACAATTCCAAAGCGGAAAGCCCGTAAGACTTGCCGGTCTCCGCCAGCAGATTCGTGATGCCCTCCCGGAAGCGGGAATAGAGCATCCTGAAGCTCTCGCGCACCTTGTCGTTCTCCCTGGCCTCGACCCATGCATCATAGAAAAAGGTGGAATGCTCGTCATTGATCATGTCGGGCCCGAAAAGAAACTTAAACGCCTTATTGAAACGAGTTTTCGGATTCCTGTGGCGGTTCACCTCGGCCCGGTACCGCGCGACAGCCTGGTCGACAATACTCTTCACAAGTTCCTCGATCATCTCTTCGCGGTCTTTGAAGTAGTGGTGAAGTATGCTGGTTTGGACTCCGGCTTCCTTCGCTATCTGCCGAATCGAGGCCTTCTGCAGACCCTTCCTGGAAACACATCGTGAAAACGCTTCAATGATCTGCGTCCGCCGCTGTTCTTTCAGACTCTTTCTGCCCACGCTATTTATCCTCTCCACAATATTTTGTTTGGACGCCCGTTCTATATATATCACATATCGGTCTTCTTGTCAAGCCCGAAATAGGCAACCAAAATCCGCAGGTAAGAAAAGACACTGCTCGACCGATACGTCTCATAGTACCGAGAACATTGAACATTCTCATTCTTCACCCGTCGGGCTTTCAGCATGCGCTCCTTGACGATACCTCGACCGGGCAAGAACAGCTACAACGCTGTAGAATAAGGCTGATAGGGGCATTATGTCCAAATCAAGCGTTCCTTACGTGCGGATTTTGGAGGCAGAGGAGTCCGTTGTCACGGAGCATATCGTGCGGCGTGAGTAACCGGCGCTTTCAGGGATGCTGATGATGCCGGCAGAAATCACGAGATATGGCCGACCGTGTCGGACACTTTGAGAGTTCCCCATGTTGACTCAGAAGCAAGTTTTCCGATACAATCATGCACAGCGCTTCCGAAGACAGATCAGCTAAGGAGGACCAAATGCATCGGATAATCTTGCCGATCTCGAGGCTTCTGGTTATCGGTCTTATCTTCGCTCTTCCTGCCTGTGGTGCAAAAGAGACGGCGTCGATACTGGTCAACATAAAGAAACGCGCATTGGAGAAAAATGCAAACAGCTACCGGCCACCCAAGCGCAACTCCGCCGGCGAGGCATTGGTGACTCTTAAGCCTCCCTATACTGAGTGGAGTTGGGGAAAGAACGGCAGGGTCAGCGTTCAGAACGCCGTGTCGGCCATGTGCGATCAGGCCGGAATAGGGTATGACCGCAAGAAATCATACGAAAACACGGACCCGATATGCAAGAAGTGGACTTATCCCAATTATGAGGACAAGCCTTGGAAGGAGGCGTTGGCGGAAACTCTTACGCCGGTCAATCTTACGTACGTGGTTGAAGACAACACAGTCGTCTTGATGAAGATTGAAGACGCGCGCAGGCGAGAGCAATCGATTCAAGGTCTGCGCGCCGAGATCGCCGAACTTTTGTCGGCCGGCGCTTATCGACGGGAATTGGGCGACGCGGTCATTGTATTTCCTTTGCTCGACAGTGACGGCAAGACGACTGCCGTCGGAACCTTGCTTTGCGAGCTAGGAATGCTGAAGGCAGCCTATGTCCCGGATAAGGCACTCAATCTCCATGTGCCGTCCGTCGTCGAGCTTTACCATGACATGGGATACGACGGAACCAGGGAATCTCCGACGGAGCATGAGCGAGAAAGGATACTCAGGCGCTTTGAAACCAAGGACGCAGCAACCGGCGCGCTCGAAATTGCAGGCGCCGGGACATTCGAGATCAATCTTCACTTTGACGGGTCTCGCGGGAAAAGGGATTTCTCCACCTCCGGGCAAAAGAACGACTTGCACCGGGTTCCTCAGTGGATAGCCCATTGCATACATGAGTATCGCGGAACCAGGCTTTCTCGCTCGCAGGAAGAGTATGTTGGTCTGCCCGAGCTTCACGACACGGCCGGCCTTCACACTCTTACGGGATTGGAGCGCGACTATTGGAATGGCAAGAAAGATGTCATTGAGTGGACGCGCTTCATAAAATTGAATCCCGATTCGGTGTTCGCGCTCTACCACTATTGTCTTGTGTCGAGAGATACCGAGCGGGACAACTCGTTTCGCTGCATAACCGAGCATCTGGAAGGTTCTGCAAGGAATGAGTTAGTGGAGTTCCTTGAAGCTGACTGGCGACACAATGCAGGCAAATTCGAGGATTCCGCTCCTGTTTTCTTCAACCTGCTCAAGGGAGACTACCGCAATGATGCGCTTTACGAGCGATTGGATGAGGGGTTATTGGCGCTTGGTCTGGGAGAGAATGCCGAAGGGCTCCACGATCTTTGGGAAAAACATTGCCCGAAATCATCGAATCCGCTCCGGTCAAAGGGGTCTTTCCACATAAATTATGCGTGGAATGCTCGAGGGAGCGGTTGGGCGTCGACTGTGACTGAAGACAGGTGGGAGAAATTTAATGAGCGCCTCCATTTGGCCGAGCAATACCTCACCCGCGCATACGAACTCGATCCGACTGACCCCCGCACCCCATCCGCCCTTGTGAAGGTCACCCTCGCTCTCGGTTATGAGCGTGACCAGATGGAACAGTGGTTCAGCAGAGCCGTTGAGGCTGACCCGAAGTACTACCCTGCATATCGAAACAAGCTTACGTATCTTATGCCGAAGTGGCACGGAAGTCGCGGGGAGATGTTTGAATTTGCCAGAGAATGCGCCGCGAACGCGCCGGAAGGCTCCCGCGCGGAATTCATGCTGCGTCTGGCGCATAAAGAAATGGCCTATCGATGGGGGGATGAAACCGGCAAAGATTGGACGCACTATTACGAAGACCGGAAGGTTTGGGGCGAACTGAAGTCGCTTTACGAAAAGTATTTGTCCAAGCACCCCGATTCAATATCGGACCGCAACTACTTCGCGGAAACGGCTTTCTATGCGCATGACTATGAAGAAGCGGCGCGTCAGTTCGACCTGATCGGCAAATATATCGACACGGAATGCTGGTCAGAGCAGTATTACTATGAATGCCGGTCCGAAGCCTATGCCAAAGCGAAGCGAAACAAAAGTTGATCTGCTGAAACGTCTCCAAGACTCCATTGCATAATCATCGGGCGTCATTCCGACGATGACCGTCATCCTGAGTGAAGGACTCAGAATGACGGGAAGGAAGCTTTTTTCAGATACGGGATGATTACCTCGTTCTTGTTGCCGCCGGTTCCGTCATATGTGATCGATACGACCGGGACGCCCGTCTTGTTTTCGATCTCTTGCGCCATCGCTTCCGTGACGAGAGAAGGGCAGCAAAACGCCGGACTCGTCTGAATAAACAACGTGATGTCCGGATGGCGTCTCACCAAATAGAATATCTTCAACAGGTTGTCCATCGACTCGCCCGTGTGCTCCAGCCTGACATGATATTGCGCCAGGATTTCTTCCGCTGACTCGTCGTAGAGAGGATCGGGCTCTTTAAGAATTCGCTCAAAATACTTGTAGTATTTGTTCTCCATGTGTGTTACCGCAGCGATAAGCGCCTTCGAGGAAAACGCGCCGGTGTAATTGCCCTCGATGAACCATTTCCTCACGTACGGCCTTGTGACCATTTTCACATATGACGTATAGGGCGTAGTCACGACTTCGCCGCCATTGTCTTCGATGAAATGGATCAGGTCCTGGTTCATAATATCGTTGTCCCGGGCGTACAGGTCTCCGAAGATCGCCAGTTTCGGTCTCGGCGCCGATCCGGCCGACTCGGAGTCGATTGCCGTAAAGCGAGATACGACCTCCGCCAAGGCGGTTTCTTTCGAGCGATTTCCGCTGAATGCGTCTACCATGATGTCGATGCCAGCGGCAATGACCTTATCAGTTGTTCCCCTGACTTTCTCATATGGCCTGAGCTTGCATCCCATCTTCTTGATCATTCCGCCGAACATGAAAGCAAAGTAGGTGTTGACCGGCAACTTCAACGAAATGTCCGCAAATGACAGCCCTCCGGCATAGACACCGGCCTTCTCGAATCCATTCCCGTAAGAGTTCAGAAGGGTTTTTGTGTAGCAGGGGAAAAGGCCGATGTTGCAGGCTATCGCGGATTCGGCAGTCCATAGGACCGTATTGGACGGGTCAAGACCATGAGTCTCGACATAATCCACGAACTCCTGCGTCATTATGTTCAATGGAATGCACTGACCGGTATTGTTTCGCAAGCTCTTGCGGATACTCGTATTGTTCTCTTCGAGCAACCGCGCGTCGATTCCCTCTCTTCGCAGATTCGCCGCCACCAATCTCAACGAGATGTTGTCCCAGTTCGGAATGATCAGCGTCTTGTGGGCAAGCTCGTTCTTGTTGGTCCGGATAAAAGGACGCGCGCTCGAGGCCGGCGTTTTCGCAGTCCGGCCACGGCGGTGGTTCCTGAAGGACCGGATTGCGGCTTCGATCCGGGTCTCGTAACCGACGCTTGAGCTATGTTCATCGAGTTGCAGCACAAGATAGGGTTTCTTATGAGATTCCATGAGTTTCTTGAAATATTCGATCACGAAGGAATCAGGCGAGCACCTGAAAGAGGTAACCAATACCGGATACGCCCCATCCGCTCGCGCAGTCGCTTCAGCGGCCTTGAGAATCTCCGATGCATAATACCAGTGGAATTGTTCGAGTAGCGGCCTGACGGACTGCACTCCCTGTTCGTCGCAATGGATCATATCCTGGAAGAAAGTCTTGATGCCCAATGACGCAAAGATACGGTGGATGCCCTTGTTCATGGATTCGGAAAGAACGGTATATGGCCTTCCCAAGAGGACAACGTGGACATCGTCGGTCCTTGCAGATTCGGCTATATAGGTCTCATTCAGTTTTGATAAGGCCGATTTCTTGAACTCGAATGCTTTGTCATAGGCAGTTGAAACATCCATGAACCGGATGCCGTCCCTCACGATTCCCTTCAGGAGGCGGTACAGTTGAGTCTTGGCGTGCAATGAGGGGTAAAGATACTGTATGAGAGGCGCAAGGATTTTCGATTTTCCGTCCGCACCCGTGTCGTCCCCGTTTTCGAGAGTGGAGCAGAGCACAGGCGAATATTGAGTGTAATAGCAATACTGTCGTCTGCCCCCTTTCTCTTTTTTTTCGAGGTAAACGGGCAGGAATACGTAGTCTGCTTTGTCCAACAGATACTTGACATGTCCATGCAGAGCGATCATTGGCGCGCAGAATTCGGCGCGTGCAATCTTGCGACCGTCCCTTATGGCTTGATCATATCCCTCGCTGGTCACGGTCGTGATGGAGAGTTCATTGAAGAACATTCTCCAGGATGCCAGGTCCTCATACAGATGAAGCGCTGAAGGGATGCCGATGGTGAGACGGGCGCATCGTTCCGGTTTGGGTTCAAAAGAGAAGGACTTCCTTCTCGCCTTGAGCAGGTCAAAACCAGAGCGGTTGTTGTCCACACGTCTCTGCACGTCGTAGTCTCTCCCGCAAAGAAAACCGTACGCCACGGGTTCGCACTCGAGGTCCGCAATAGTTATTTTGCAGTGATTGGCGCAGAGTTCGCACACTTCCGACCTTATGGGGATTCGCTTCTTGTGAATATCCAATCCTTTGAATCCCGTTGTTGAGACCGCCTGCTCGAGCAGCATGATCGCTGCGCCGATCGCCCCGGTCAGATGACAGTACCTTGAAACGTGGAGCGGTTTTCCCAGTCGCTGCTCGAACGCCGCGACAAGCGCCCTGTTCTTCGCGGTCGCGCCCTGGAAACAAATTACTTTCCCAATGCTGTTTTCGATGGCAACTTTGGTGAGGTAGTTTTCGGTTATCGAGTGAAGCGCCGCCGCAAGGACTTCATTCACCGAATAGCCTTCCGAAAGGAAGTGGTTCATGTCCCGTTCCATGAAGACTGTGCATCTGTCGCTGACAATCGGAGACCGCTTATGCTCGGTTCGCGAGGAGTATTCCGATAGAGGACACCCAAATTTCTGCGCCTGCTCTTCAATGAAGCTGCCGGTCCCCGCGGCGCAAACCGTGTTCATCACGGAGAAGGTAACCGCGCCGTTTGCCAACGTTGTGAATTTCGAGTCCTGCCCGCCGATCTCGATGATGGTATCCACGTCCGGCTTCAGTTCTATGGCCGCTCGCGCGTGGGCAGTGATCTCGTCCACGACCAAATCCGCGCCTACAATTTTGCCGAGCAATTTTCGTCCGGACCCTGTTACAGCGACCGCTGCAATCCGCAAGTCTATTCCTTTCTTTTCAATCATGTCGGAGATCGAAGCGAACAGACTCTGGACGGCCATGACCGGTCTGCCGGCGGTTTGAGTGTAGAATCCGGCAAGCACTGCCTTGTCGGGGTCCACCAGGGCGGCTTTCGTGCTGGTGGAGCCGATGTCGATTCCGAGATACGCTTTGACTTCTCCCCTCTCTTTCAGGTCCTCATATATGTCGATTTCGACGGTGTTCGGAAGAATCGGATTCAATCCGGAGTATTCATAACTCTCAACGCCTCTGAAATCGGGATAATCCGCCAGCCTCAACTCGAGCGGTTCAAAGAAATATTTCTTCTCCCCGATGTCTTGTGCGCAGAGGACGTCGTCTGCCGAGGCAATCGGCAGAGGATCGTGCAAATGAAGCTCGGCCAACAAGCTCAGTGCGGCGCCAACCGCGCCGTATGGCGCCTTCTCGACGATCACCCGCACACCTGTCATAGCCTCGATATGCCTCACGACCGCCATGTTTCTCGATACTCCGCCGGAGAAGATCATTGGCGGACGCGGCTTATCAGAAGTAAACAAGGTGTCCACCACATTCTTCGCCAGACCATAGCACAAGCCATCACAGATTTCCTCTAACCTGAAACCTTCCTGCTGAGCGTGCACAAGGTCGGTCTTGGCGAATACGGCGCATCGGGACGCTATTTTCGGGATTCCGCCGGTGTTGCGGAATGCGGTCTTGCTCAAGTCCTCGATGCTGCCGAGGTTCAGTCTCCGAGCCTGCTGATCGAGAAAGCTGCCCGTTCCGGCCGCGCATGAAGTATTGGCTTTGAAATGGAGACGGCTGCCTCCTTCACTGAAGCTGACCAGGCCGAATCGTTCGCCGCCGACAATCAGAATCGCTCCGAATTCAGGATGAAGATGACGGCAGGCCGCAATAACGGAAACTCGATTATCATATCTGCGGGTCGTTCTGAGGATTGGCGGAGTGGAGGTCGTGGCGGCGATCCAGCCGATTTGGCGCAGGTCGAAGTGTGTCAGAATGCTCTTAAGCGCCTCCGGGATGTTTCCATGATGGAGTTCATAGGCGGTTCGGGCGATTTCACCTTTATGGTTGATCTCGGCGACCGAAATCGAAACCGATCCGATGTCGACCCCAAGAATATGAAATGGCAAAGTCATTGGGTCCCCTCCAATGCCGACCGCCAGGCGTCTCACACTTCCCGGACTCAAGGAGAAGTATTGCACATTTTGGCCTCATTTGTCACCTGTTAACAACATATTCTGATTCTCTTCGCTTGAATCTTTGGAGGATTTGCGGTAACATTTGCCACATGAGACTACGTTTCAGATGCAATGGACAAGACCGAATCGCACGAAAGTGGGAGGAGAAGGGATAGATGAAGGAGAAATTTGTTGTTGAAGGAAAGCTGGCCGCCATATGTAAATACGGCGAGAACGCCTGGCAGCCAGACGCCGGCTTGTACGTAGTTGATCGAGACGACCCTTTGTCGCTGGGCAATTTCAAGGTTATCGAAGGGTCCGAGCCAAGCTACAACAATATCTGTGACCTGGACAGGCTGCTTCAAACCGTAACTCATATCGCAGCGGCTTGGCCGGGGGAAGAATTCGCCATAGCCGTCGGTGTCAAACATGGGAATCCGTGCGGCGCGGCCTTCGGCATAGCGTCGGAGCCGGAGGAAGTGGCGTCAAGAATGATGACCGGCGACAGTCGCGCAATCTTCGGCGGGTCGGTCATAATGAATTTCCCATGCACTGCCGATGTCGCAGACAGATTATTGATAGGCGGGCGACCCGCGCTTGATACTATCATTGCGCCGGAGATAGACAAGAAAGCCATCGAATGGCTGGCAAGAAAAGGTGGAAAATGCAGGTTTATGGTCAATCCCGCCTTAGCCGGTCTATCTGCCGAGAGTCTCGACAAGAAACAGCGTTTTCGCTATGTTCGTGGCGGAGTTCTGGCGCAGCCTAACTACGGTTTTGTGTTGAGCTTTGAGCACTCTGATCTGAAGGTTTATGGAAAGAGGTCGGAGAACCACGAAGACGACCTGCGCCTGGCGTGGGCAGTTGGTTCAACCTCAAACAGCAATACTGTCACGCTCGTGAAAGATAGAATGTTGATCGGCAACGGCGTGGGCCAGCAAGACAGAGTCGGCGCGGCTGAACTAGCGATCAAACGAGCCAGGGATGCCGGGCACTCAACTGACGGGTCTGTCGCGTACAGCGACAGTTTTTTTCCATTTGCAGATGGTCCGGCTGCCTTAATAGCATCCGGCATCAAGGCCATTCTTTCCACCAGCGGTTCGGTCAACGACGTGAAAGTCCAGGCGCTTTGCCAGGCGGCGGACGTAACCTTGTATCAATTGCCCGACAAAATTGCGCGCGGCTTTTTCGGTCACTAGTCGAGTGCTTCCTAATTTTTTATTGCAAAGCTCCCCCCTTTGCAAAGGGGGGAACGCCGCCGAATCAATGCTATGTTATTATTGTGTCCCCGAATTATGGGAAACGAGGCGGGTTTCCTATTGGTGAAGCGAAGAAGCTTCTATGATAGGGTGTGCGGCCAGAAAGATGATTAAGTTTGCGCCTCTTTGTGGACCTCGTGGATGAAGACGTAAGATGGATTTGGCACTTTTGAAAAAGAAGCTGGATGCGTTGTACAGGAACTACGACAAGGCATATCTGTCGACCGACCCGCTCATGTTTGCGCACCGGTACAAGGATGCGGCTGACAGGGAGGTAGTCGGCCTTGTGGCGTCGTCGCTCGCGTATGGAAACGTCAAAATGATTCAACGAAACGTCGAGCGCGTGCTCAGGCCGATGGGGACGCATCCCGCAGAGTATGTGCGTGATTTTGATGCGCACTCCCGCCGTTCGGATTTTTCGGGATTCGCGCACCGGTTCAACCGGGAGGCCGACATCGTTTTGCTTATGCACTACATGAAACAGATGCTGGAAACAAGCGGGGCAATCGGGGAATTCTTCGAGGGTGGCTATCGCTCCGATGACAGCAATATTAGAGATTCGCTTTCTAGTTTTGTCGGGCGAACGCTCGCGCTCGATTGCTCGCCCGTGTATCCCGAAGGCGTGTTGCCGGAGTCTGCGGGCATCCGGTTCTTCTTCCCCTCCCCCGCTGCCGGCAGCGCATGCAAGAGGCTCAACTTGTATCTTCGCTGGATGGTCAGGCGTGACGATGGCCTCGATTTCGGACTGTGGGATTTCGTATCACCTTCGCAACTCGTGATTCCGCTGGACACGCACGTTGCACGCATCTGCAGTTTGATCGGACTGACAAAGCTGAGGACGGCGGGATGGTCAATGGCCGTCGAGATAACCGAGAATCTGAAGAGGCTTGACGCATCGGACCCCGTGAAATACGATTTTGCGATATGCAGACTCGGTATACTCGATAAATGTCCGAGAAAGCCGCTGGCGCATGTGTGCGAGAAGTGCGAGATACGCAAACTGTGTTCGAGGTAAAAGGAGAAATGAGGAGATGGCGGTAACATTGAAGGACATCGTTGAGGCCAAGAAACGCATACAGGATACTATTTACCGGACAGCGCTCATGGAGACGAAGTCGATCAGTTCGTTGACAGGTTTGCACGTTCGCATTAAGCCGGAGAACTTGCAGAAGACCGGCTCGTTCAAGATACGGGGCGCGGCCAACAAGATTGCGCTCCTGAGCGCAACAGAAAGGGCCAAGGGGGTAATCACTGCTTCGGCTGGCAATCACGCTCAGGGGGTCGCTTACGCGGCCAGGCAGGCCGGCATCGAGGCCACAATCGTGATGCCAAGCACGACACCGATTGCAAAGGTTGAGGCCGTCCGCCAATATCACACGAATCTCGTTCTCGAGGGCGAGACATACAACGAAGCGGCGGACCACGCGCGCGCGCTCCAGATCAAGACGGGCGCCATATTTGTTCACGCTTTTGACGACTACGACGTGATCGCAGGTCAGGGAACCATCGCGCTCGAAATACTCGAGGAATGGCCCGAAGTTGACAGCGTGCTTGTGTCTATCGGCGGCGGCGGATTGATATCCGGAATAGCGACCGCCATAAAGGAGACCAAACCGCAGGTGAGGATAGTCGGAGTTCAGGCGTCGGGCGCGCCGTCAGCCAGGGTCGCTCTCGAGGAGGGCCGCCCGATTAAATTGAGTTCGGCGCATACGTTGGCGGACGGCATTGCCGTCAAACAGGTAGGTGAACGAACATTCCCGATCATAAGAAGCCTGGTGGATGAGGTTGTGACGGTGGATGAGGACGAAATCGCGTCTGCGGTCCTCCACCTGCTCGAGAAGAGCAAGGTCGTGGTGGAAGGCGCAGGCGCCGCGCCGGTGGCCGCTCTCATGTATCACAAAGGCATCGCCAAGAGACACAATGTTGTTGTCGTGCTGAGCGGTGGAAACATTGACGTCAACATGCTCGGCAAGATCATCGACAGCGGCCTGGCGAAATCGGGCAGATTCATGACCGTCGAGGTCGTGCTCGAGGACGTGCCCGGTTCGCTACAGAAGCTTTTGCAGCATGTTGCGGAACTCAAAGGCAACGTGCTCACGATCGAGCACAATCGCACGTCGGCCAAAGCGCCGTTCGGCAAAACGTTCGTCACGCTGCACCTTGAGACACGCGGGTATGAACACGTCGAGGAGATCGGGCGAGTACTGGCGAAGCATTACAATGTCCAGCCGAAGCCATAACCACTTTTTTCACCGCAAAGACGCAAAGGGGCCAAAGGAGACTGTCCCATAATTCTGTAGGTGCGAATTTATTCGCATGGGGGATGTGAAAAATGCCTGAAAACATTATGCGAATAAATTCGCACCTACAGAATTCGGCGACTGTTTGCCTTAATTCGGGGACACCATGCCGCATGGTGTCCCCGAATTAAGGGGCGTTTCCTTCACAGTTAAGCCGCCGCTGGTGGAGGTAGTCGCATGTTCGTTTCGTGCTTTCCCAATTCATCATTGCTCGGCGGCTTACAGCTTCTTCCTGAGAACCGCGTGGCATTTTTCGCAGAACCCGTTGCTTTTGAGGTCGATGTCTTCGACCGAGTATGAGAGATACATGACGCAGCGGAAGTCTCTGCAGTGAATAAGCCCGAAGCAGTGTCCGAGCTCGTGTATGGCTTCTTTTTCACAGCGATGATAGAGCAAGGAAGCGTCTTCCGGCAAGCCGTAGAATCTCTGGTGCAGCCGATGAATGGAAATGATGGCGGCCGGATTGTTGAACTGCGCCTCCCCGAAAACAAAGGAAAGCGGCGGGATGAACAGGTCGACGGAGGCTACGCCGAGCAGTTTCGTGTCGGCCCCCGCGCGGTGGAGGAGCAGC
Organism: Candidatus Poribacteria bacterium; assembly: GCA_016215705.1. Classification (GTDB taxonomy): domain Bacteria; phylum Abyssobacteria; class SURF-5; order SURF-5; family SURF-5; genus JACRIR01. Next base: position 21,357 of record JACRIR010000050.1, read on the forward strand.
CTTTCAAGAAGCTTAGTGGAATAATACTGCTCCCTCACGATATCGTACGCGCCTTCAAGCGAAATCGTGGAATCGCTCACCTTGCAGGGGAGCTTCAAGGTTTCGGGGAGTGAAAGCGCAAGGAATTCGGTAATGGAGTCGTCCACTCCGCCGACGGGAAAGATCAGTATCTCGGCCAAACTTATGGGTTCTTGATGTTGTACTTTTTGATTTTTCTATACAACGTCACACGGTCGATATTCAGGAAGCGCGCAGCCTGCGAGATGTTCCAATCGGTCTCGGCGAGCGTGCTGCGGATGTGTTCCCGTTCGACGGCATCGAGAGTCTTTTCCGCCGAGACACGCGGCGTCTCGACCGTACTCATCGGCAGATGGCCGACCTGGATCGCATTTGATTTACAGACGACCACCGCCCGCTCGATAGCATTTTCGAGTTCCCGGACGTTTCCCGGCCAGGGGTAGTTCATCATTCGTTCGAGCGCTTCCGGCGCGATACTCTCTATATGCTTGTTTGTGGTCTGGCTGTATTTCCGGAGGAAGTGCTCGGCGAGCGAGGGGATGTCGTCGCGGCGCTCGCGCAACGGCGGAATCCGTATGGTGAAGACGTTCAGGCGATAATACAGATCGCTTCGGAACAGTCCGGATTCGACGCTCCCCTCGAGGTTCTTGTTCGTCGCAGCAATCAGCCGGAAATCCACCGCGATTTCTCTTTCGCCTCCTATGCGTCTGATTTTCTTTTCCTCGAGCACGCGGAGAAGGTTCACCTGCGTTTTCTGGCTGATGTCGCCGATTTCATCAAGGAAAAGGCTTCCGCCGTCCGCCATTTCAAACTTGCCCTTGCGCCTGTATTGAGCGCCCGTGAAAGCGCCTTTCTCATGTCCGAAGAGCTCGCTCTCGAGAATGCCTTCGGGCAACGCTCCGCAATTCAGAATGATCATGGGCATATAGCGCCTGCGGCTGTTGGCGTGGATGGCCTTGGCGACAAGCTCCTTACCCGTACCGCTTTCTCCCCTGATCAGGACGGAGGTGTCGGTTTTCGAGACCGTCTCCACGGCCTCAACCACCTCGCGCATTCCCCCGCTGCCCCCGATTATGTCGTGCGCCAGTATGGATTCATCGAGGCTCTTCTTTAGTCTCACGTTTTCGGCGGCCAGGTTCTTGCGCTCGACCGCGTTCCGGATCAGATGGCCGACGTGCTCGGGATCGAAAGGCTTCGTGAGATAATCATATGCCCCTTGTTTCAGGGCTTCGACGGCGGATTCGACGGATGCGAAAGCCGTCATGATGATGATGACGGCGTCGGGATTTACCTCCTTGATCTTTTTCTGGAGCTCGAGCCCGCTCATCCCCGGCATTTTGACATCGAGCAGAAAGATGTCCCAATCCTCTTCCGTCAATTTTGCGAGGGCTTCTTTTCCCGTCGAGGCGGAGCCTACGGCGTAGCCGTCGTCGCGAAACCATTCTGAGAGCGATTTGAGCACTATCGGCTCGTCGTCGACAACCAGAATGCGCACGTTTTCGTTGTTCATCTCACAAACCCCCTCAGCGCGTAAACGAGCGCCTGGAACTCTGGCGGTAGCGGGAGGCAAACACGATACAGCCCACAACGGCCCCCAGACTCACAAGCGCGCCAAGCGACCAGAGCGCCGCAGTCCTGATTCGGCGAAGATTCTCGAAATCGCCGTTCACCCGCTCGACATGGATGCGCGCCTGGAAAATCTCCGGCCGCGCGTTGGGATGACAATGAGACTTTCCACAAGTGGTCTTCAAGTTTGAGACGTATATCGAGGACTCCGGATCATTCGACGGGAGAATGTCGTGATAACCGTGGCAACTGACGCACGTGGCAACCGAGACGATGCCGATGTCCTTCCCCATGCCGTGGTCGCTCTTCGTGAACGTAGACACCTTATTTGTAAGAATGTTGTACTTGCTCATCTTCGTCACGTCGTCATGGCATCGGGCGCAGGTGTACGTTACATTGAAGGCCGACACACTCGATTCAGGATTCCAGGGCGCGGCTATCTTGTGCTCGCCGTGGCAATCAGCGCAGACGGGCGAATCCGATATCCCCATCTTGTACGCTTTGCCGTGAATGCTTTGGCTGTACGCCAGGTACTCGTTCAGGTGGCATTTGCCGCAGGTGGCCGGTTGATGCGGTTTCAGGTCGGCCTCGCCGTTCCCCTGGATGTCGTGCACGCCGTGACAATCAGTGCAGACGGCGGACATGCGAACAAGTCCGTCCTTGAAAAGGGCTTTGCCGTGGACGCTTTGCTGGTATTCCGCGTATGGTTGCTCGACGTGTATGTTGTGCTTCACCACCATCTGCATGTTGTCGTGGCAGACGGCGCACGTGCGCGGGATGTTTGCCCTATATATGGTCGAATCGGGATCAGATGCTGCCCTGATGTTATGCTTGCCATGGCAATCCGAGCAGGTGGCAACGTCCTTATCGCCTTTCTCGGACGCGCGGCCGTGGACGCTCGTCTTGTACTGCTGCATCGGCGTGAAATTCGGCGCGCCCTCGGGATTGCCTTTGTAGTGGCAGGATGTGCAGTTTACCAGCGCCAGGGTCTTGGCGTGGGGGATTTTCTCGCTTGCGGGCTGCGTTTGCGGGACGTCGGAATGGCAGTCGATGCATTTGAGTTTCCCGTGTATCGACTTCGAGAAGGACGCGCGGTCCACATAAATCAGTTGCCTGCGCGCAGTTTCCTTGTCGCCATGGCAGATAAGACATGCTTCGTTTTCAGCCTTGTTTGACCCATCCGCAGCCCATGCGTCTCCGGCGACTGCTATCAGCAACAAGAATGCCACTATTCCGGAGAGACTGATCATAAATCTCACGGGAAAACGACGCCCGTTCCTTAATCGGAGACACCATGCCTCAGGGTGTCCCCGATTAAGAGTCGCTTCTTTCACAATTAACCTGCCGCAGGCAGGCTGGTCGTTCCTCAAGAAAAGTTTAGGTTTTCGGCTTTCGGGTTTCAGGTTGAAATCTCCTCTTCTCAGGCTGCGCTTTCCGTATCTGTTGTCACTTCCTGCTTTTCGATTGCAGCGTCACGGGGTGACTGCGGCAGCAGGATAGTAAAGGTTGTTCCCTCGCTCAAGACACTTTTCAAGGATATCGAGCCGCCATGTCTCTGCACTATCGAAAGTGCGACCGCAAGCCCGAGACCGACTCCTCCGCCTTCCTCCTTGGTTGTAAAAAAGGGCTCGAAAACGCGGCGCGCCGTTTCCTCGGTCATCCCGACGCCGTTATCCTGGACGGTCATCTCGACAAAATTTGTTTCTGGGATGTATCGGCAGCCGAGCTTCAGGACGCCTTCGTCCACGACCGCGTCGCAACCGTTTATCAGAAGCGCGAGCAGCACCTGCTTTATTTTCTGGGAGTCGCAATTCACATACGGTATTCCGTCGTCGAGGTCCAACTGCAAGTGAATGTTCCTCAGTGTAACAAGGTGCTCGATGAGGCGGACGGATTCATGAATGATGGTGCGTATATCGTTTGGGGCCAGCACCAGGTCGGACTGGCGCGAAAACTGCAAAAGGTTCTTCACGATTTCGCCGCAGCGCAGGGCCTCGTTCATTATCATGTCGAGAATTTCTCTGCTCTTTCCGAAGCCGTTCTCGGAGAACTTGTTGTTGTCGATCCGTTTTATGAGTAACTTCGAGTATGCGACGATGCCTGACAGCGGATTATTGAGCTCGTGTGCGACAATGGCGGCAAGCCGCCCGACCGAAGCCATCTTCTCTGCCTGTAGGATTATCTGATTCGCTCTCTGCAACTCCTGGGTCTTGTTTTCGACACGATCTTCGAGAGTCTTCGTCCATTCGGTGATCTCACTGTGGGCCTTCTTCAGATCGCGCGTCATCTTGTTGAACGAACTGGCAAGCACTCCCAATTCGTCCGACGACTTGGCGTCGATAATGTAGTCCATGTCGCCCATCGCGATGCGCTTCGTGCCCATTATGAGCTTCTTGACCGGCCCGTAAATCATGAGCCACACGAACCCCGCGGACACGAGTGAGATCGCGATCATGATGACGAGCAGATTGAGGAAAATATTGCGCTGATATTCCGCAATGCTATCGTCAACTTTCGCGAGAGAGATATTGATGTCAAGCACCCCGAGAACCTTCTTCGATTCGGGGTGCACGTGACAATCTGCGTTGAAGCACTCCGGCTCGTTTTCTATCGGCTGTATGAGGCCGAGAAGACGCTCGCCCCCATTGACCCGGAATATTCGAGCCCGGTCGGGCCGCGAGAGCCTGGCAATCGGCTGCTCTTTTGTGTGACAGGCATAGCAGGCTTCGGCTTTCTTATCGACGAACGTGTTCATCTCGGCTTCGTCGGTGGAGAAGGTGATCTTGCCCTCTTTATTCAGAATCCGGATTCTGTGTATCCCCGGCTCGTTTCCTATCTGTTTTATCGTGTGGTAGAGTTCATCGCGGCGATTCTTGAGCATCGACAGACGGGTGCTTCGCGTTACGATGTCGCCGATTCCCTGGGCGCTTGTAAGCACCAGACTCTCCAGGTGCTTCCGGCTGTTCTCGATGTTGATGTAGCCGAAGACGCTGAAGATAACCAGCGCGCTACCCACCACACATATGATGAGTTTTATGGTGAGGCTGTTTGATATGCTGAGTACTCTCTTGATTAGACTCATGTGCTCGTGTTATCCGGAATGTGCCACTCTGCGGAACCCCCTGCGCTCGCACGGGGCGGAAGTAGAAAGACGCGGGCTCGTTTTCGCGTGTGTTTCCAGATTGCATTGACCGCTACGACCGGAATATATTCTACTTCAATGGCTTGCGTGCGGTCAAGCAAGAGGAGATGCGACACAAAAGGCGCCTCCGTCTGCCTACATTTTGCCGAGACCGATGAATTCGTCATTCTGAGCATCCGACCCACGCCTATGACGGGTCAATTGTGAAAGAAGCGCCTCTTAGTTTGGGGACACCATGCGGCATCGCCAGCTTATTCGGGGAGACCTTGCCGCAAGGCTAGTGTCATGTCACACTTGAGCCTGCAAGTGTGAGCGTATGGTTTTGTAGGGGCGCGGCGCGCCGTGCCCCTACGGGAACCGACAAAACAGAGTTGACAGAACACTAGCTTATTCGGGGACACCTTGCCGCAAGGCCAGCTTATTCGGGGACACCTTGCCGCAAGGTGTCCCCGAATAAGCGGCGTATTTCTTAGGGGAAGCGGAGAATCAGCCGGCGCAGGGGAGCCGGGGTTTGAGCTCCCCTGCGCACGCTCCGTCCTCTCCTGCATAAGGCAGAACTTGGTTTCTCTTCCGCTTTGCTGCTGCGACGGGGACTGTGAATCCGTCACATAATTCCTTGTAAGGGCGACCCGACGGGTCGCCCCTACGACCGGAATTCAAACCCTATTCATCACCTGTCATTCGCCCACAGTTGCGTCGAGCAAATTCTGCCAAATTGCGGGCGAAGATTCCCATATCAGCCTAAGCTCTGCGATGCCCTGTGAATGAATTCGGCCTTACAGGCGATATCACCACTCATTCTCCCACAGGCGCTGCCATGCCGGCGTTGTGAGGTGTCCTGCGCTGCGGGACAAGCAGCTCAAGCGTTTCCGCCGGTTCCGCCGCCGGTTTTTCTTCCGGGAACACGCGGAGATATTTGACAGCGGCCGCAAACAGCGCGAAGCCGGCGGCGACGAGGAACATGGTTGCCCCTATCTCCATCCATGAAGGGAAATAATTCGCGCCGGAGGACCGCATCATTCCGGTTATGCTCACGTTGAGCCGGTTCATCACGAATCCCATGACGACCATGACGGACGCGACGAACAGGCCGCCCTGGCTTTCGCGAATCCTGCGAACGGACAAGAGCGCCAGCGGGGCCACCACGCCGAATCCCATCTCGAGCATGAACATCTTGCTCTCGTGGCTTCCGTCGAGCAGCAACTTGAGGGCGCCCCTGTTATACAGGTCCTTTGTCTTCAACACAAAGTAGACTGCCAATATCACGAGAACAACGCGGCCTATGCTCGCCAGGATATCCAGTTCCAGCCGCTTGTTGAACGCGCGTCGGCTCAGGTAGGACTCGAATATCACCATTGAGAATCCGGTCGCGATGGCCGATATGAAGAACATCAATGGAAGGATGGGTGTGTACCACAGTGGATGCAGCCTGCCCGGAACAATCAGAAACACCGTGCCCAGCGAGGACTGGTGAAGCGTGGACAGTATGAAGCCCATGATCACGAGCGGAATCGTTATCGTCTTCACTATTTTTATCGGTTTCTTCCATTTCAGGCGCTCGAAGATGATCGGGCTGAATTCGAGCGACAACACGGTCGTGTACATCATCACGCACCAGGCTACCTCGAACATTACGGAGTGCGGATTCCACATGATAAGCGGGTGCCAGATGCGGTAAGGCCGCCCGATATCGAGTATCAGTCCGGCGTTTACGAGCAGATAGCCCAGGAAGGCGCTCAGCACCGTCGAGGGGAGAATCGGCTTGTATTTCTTTATGTTGAAGACGTGCACGATCAATGTAATCGTGAAGCCGCCGGCCGCCAGGCCGACTCCGCAGAGGACGTCAAATCCGACCCACAAGCCCCACGGGACTTTGTCGCTCAGGGCGGTCGAAGCGCCGAGTCCTTTGAAAAGCCTGATGTATGTGACGTACAAGCCCATGACCATTATGGCTGCAAACACTAATCTCCAGAACGTGATCTTAGGTATCCATTTCCGGTTCATATTCTCTTTTTCTCCATTTATCAATTCTTCTTGAAACGATCAAGGAAGCGTTTCAGACTCGAACTGTCGTCGGTCCCTTCCTGCGCGCGTTTTTGGGCCTCGTTGATTCTCTCATCTTCGAGGACCATACGGCGATTGATAATCCATGCGACGCCGCCTAGCAGCGTCCCGCCCACGAGCACGAAATCGGGAATCTTCGAGAGCACCGACCACGTAAGCAGCGGGAGCGGTTTCTGGATAAGGTTCGATTTGAAACCGATCTGCTCGAAGGGGACGGCGGCAAGAAACAGCATCGAGGTACCGCCGACCTCGTGTTCGCCGAAGATATGGGCCTGATATTGGCCGGGAGTGTCTGCTATTCTCTTGCGCGCCTCGAGCAGGAGCGCGCCTCGTTCGCCGAACGTTGTGGCGCCGGTCGGACACGCCTCAGCGCATGCGGGCATTCCGCCTGCCAGCACGCGGTCGTAACAGAACCAGCATTTCCTCACGCGGGGCAGCGCCTTGCTCCATTCATACGTCGGAACCTGGAACGGGCAGGCCTGCATGCAGTATCTGCAGCCGATGCACTTGTTCTCGTCATAGACCACGGGGCCCTCTTCCAACTTCTTAAGAGCGCCGACCGGGCAAACCGATGCGCAAGCCGGCTCGATGCAGTGCATGCACATCTTGCGCACGTAATAGTCGCCTCTCTGGAAGACCTTGGTGAATTTGCACTCGGAGAGGTCTGTCTGATCGCAGTCTTCCGGCAAGTTGTTCTTCTCGCGGCATGCCTCCTCGCATGAGAGGCAGCCGATGCACATTGTCGTATCTATCAACATTCCCTTCTGCATGTATTCCTCCTCAGAAACAGTCCCCTTTCCCCCTTTCGCAAAGGGGGGGGGGATTTTGCCGCCCCTCAGTGCATTACGAATTCTTCAGAAACTCTTCCTCGAACATCTTCCACGCCTCGTCATCCAGCGACTCGAGCAAGCTGTCCAGCGACAGAGCGCCGTCCTGCATTGTGACGCCTACCGTCTGGAGTCTCGGCAACTGCGCCGCCACCAACTGATGCAGCCGGAACAGTTCCTCGTATACCCACTTGGCCGCTTCCTCCGCGATTCTCAGCGCCTTGATGTCGGTTGCCAGGTTGGCGGGCTTTATCTTGCAGACCCATTCCGACGGATCAGCATTGAGGCGGCCCGCTGCATTCTCATTCACTGAAACAACGGTTCCCCCGATGGGCGCGACGAAATCGGCCCTGCGGGCCCCTTGCCGCACCGAGAACAGGCATTCGCCCCGGCGCACGCTTTGTCCAATGGCCGGAAGATCGACCGTGTCGACCTTTCCAATCGCCCTGCGCGCGAGAGCATCCACACCGACCGCTGCGTCGCCGCTCTTCTCGACCGAGGCCCACGTGTGCCCGCGATGCAAGAAAGCGTTTGGCACGGGGTGAATTCCGAAATCGTTCAGACACGCAGTTATTCTTGAAAAGCTTGGGAGCACGTGTGATTGCCGCTCGGGCGGATCGGGAATGAAGAAGCCGTAGACCTCTTTGCCCCGTTTGGCCGAAATCATTTGAATGACCACGTCTACCACAAGAAACGCCAGCGCTATGCCCACTACCGCAATAGGAACCATCTCTCCTCTCCTTTCAAAATATTCCGAACATAGGAAAATCCATTTGCCGGCTCATTCCGGCTCGTGCATGAAGACGCGGCCGGCGAACTTGCGCCAGTCCGTCGTCGCGAAGCGGTCGGCCAGTCCTCCCTCGGGCAGGCCGCCATCCTGAAACACCAGACCCATCTTGCCGCTGAAGGCGGTCCTCAGTTCCGCAGCAGACTCCTCCATCCACCTTTTCGCTATGTTTCCGCGAAGAAGATTCCGAAGGTTCTGCTTGAGATTCCTGCTCTTGACCACCATAAGCCAACCGGCGCCGTAGGGTTCCCTCGAGAGGGTTTCGGGATTCGCCAGCACGCTCTCGTTGATGGCGACAACTTCGCCGTCGAGCGGAAAGAGCATGTCGAGCTTTCTGGCGTTTCGAGACAGAGTCCATCCCTTTCCCCCCTGCATGCAGGGCTCGCCCACGCGCGGAAGCTTTATTGAAGAAGGCTCTCCGATGAGCTTGGAGGCAAACTCATCGACGCCGATTACGGCCGTGTCCGGACTGCGGGGAGCCACCCATGCGTGTCCTTGATGGTAGTAAAACGCCTCGGGCAAAGCGTATCCCTCGACACGAACAGGAGCGCTGCCGGCAGGTTGTGAGAGAGACATGCCAAGAGACCCGATGATGGCGGAGTCTTCTGCATATGCTCTTTCACCAGTCTCGGCTTCGCCACTCGCGCCGTGAAGAACCCGCACACGAACAAACCGGGCAACATGGTCAAAGCAGGCTACGGTGATGAGCGATAAGCCCATCAAAAGGAGAAACGTCAATACAACGATTAGGGCCGGCATTGCGATGGGTATCATGTTCTTTCTCCTCCTTAGGGAAGCCGGTTCACGGTTCACGGTTTGCAGTTTACAGTTGAATCACAGAGAAAGCTGAACACCTTATTAACCCCGTCGCTCGACCATGAAAACGCGATCGGCAAATCTTTCCCAATCAGCCTCGTCAAAACACTCTGCCAATCCCTCTTTCGGAAGACCGCCATCCTGGTACACAGCGCCCAGTTTGCCGCTGAAAGCAGACCTGAGCTCAGCCGCAGACTCTTCCATCCACCTCATGGCAATTGCTCCATTGAGAAGGTTGCGCAGATTTCGCTTCAACTCGCGGGGTTTCACCATTGCGAGCCACCCATTGCCGTAAGGTTCCTTCGTCAGAATCTCGGGGTTGTTGAGAACGCGCTCGTTTATTGCGACCACTTCTCCGTCCAATGGAAACGGCATAGCGAGCATTCTCCCCTTCGTCGAGAAAATCCAACCTTTTGCGCCCTGCCGGCAGCGTTCGCCAACGCGCGGAAGCTTTACGGATGTCGGCTTCCCGATAAGTTTGCCCGCGAAGTCGTCCACACCAATCACTGCCGTGCCCGATTCCTGAAGAGCCACCCAAGCGTGGCCTTGGTGGTAGTATAAGGATTGCGGAAGGGCATAGCCTTCTATGCGGACAGCAGCGTCGGCGGCCGTAGGCAAGACCACGACGGTCCGGGGAGTGGAACGCTGAGTGTCGCCAATGTCGAGCGGCCCGATGAAGGGTCCTTCCGGAACCGCTTTCGGAACAATCCCTTTCTTCATGAATCCGGAAAGATAGCTCACACCGACGAAAACACCAAAAGTCAGGAGTGTCAGGAAGAGGGACATAATTATCATCCTCTCTCGCGTTGAGAAATGCATCCGGTTGTCGTTAACCTTGCCAGTTCACATGTTGCCTGTTGTCTCATGCCATAGTTAGTAGGCAATTTCCTTGCCTCTCTTGTGGCGATGGATTCTGGCGTGTGCAAGTACTTTAGAATGAAGTAGTTACAAAGTCAGGCGGAACCCGATCGCATATGCATCAAAACTCCCCTATAATGTTGCACTTATCATCATAATTTGTAACTCACTTATTTCCAATATGTTATGATGTGGCATAAGTCAACGCTGAGTGTTGAGGATGTCAACACTTGATCCATAACCCGGTTCCGGCAAGGATTCATGGCAGCATGGCCACAACGAAAAAGAGGACATGCGACCACGGGTTTGGGGAAAGAAGAAAGAGGAAAGAGGTATTCGTAATCCTGCGAAGCGCGGGACTCC
>JACRIR010000045.1 GCA_016215705.1 Candidatus Poribacteria bacterium
GGCAAGGCCGCAACCAAGAATAGCGGACAAATTCCCCTCTCCCCTTTGCGAAGGGGGGAAAGAGAGACTGTCCCGTAATTGTGAGTCTGAGGGCGAAGCATGCTGCGCCCCTACAAGAAATGCTGATCTTGCGGGGTATTGGGGCACGGCGCGCCGTGCCCCTACAGTAGATCCACAATTGCGGGACAGCCTCATGAGGAGGGTTTTTCCAGGAGCGAAGCGAGGAGTCTTCGTTTGTTGACACCGCTGTCCGAGACAATCGGTTTGGTTTTGTTGACTGCAACAACTAGCGGTGTTAGTATTATGTTTGGTCAAAATGGCTACCCAACGAAAACACATAATAATCGATACCGACCCGGGCGTGGATGATGCGCTTGCGTTGATTCTTGCGCTCCGGTCAGATGAGCTTCAGGTCGAGGCAATCACGACCGTCAACGGCAACGTGTGTCTGAGCCAGTGCACCGAGAACGCGCTACGGATACTCGAAATACTGGGATTGCCGGAGCCGCCGCCCGTCGCACAGGGGGCAGACAGGCCTCTTTGCAGAGAGCCTTTATCGAGTGCTTCCATCCACGGGCGCGATGGGTTGGGAGAGATATCGATTCTCAAGGACCGCAGCGGAAAGAAGAAGTATCCTTCTCCCCGATTGCATCCCACGGCGAAATATGCGCCTGAATTGATTTGCGACCTCGCGGCCAGGCATCCGCGCGGGCTCACCATCGTTACGCTTGGCCCATTGACCAATATCGCGCTTGCCCTGACACTCGAGCCTGCGCTTCCGCGCTACGTCAAAGAGATAGTCACTATGGGCGGCGCCTATTCGGCTCCCGGCAACGTGACACCCGCCGCCGAATTCAACTTCTTTTGCGATCCGGAGGCTGCGCAGCAGGTCATTGCGTCAGGGATACCGATAACACTGGTGGGCCTCGATGTAACACGCATCGCGCGTTTGAGCCGGCATTCGCTCTTGAACGCGACAAAAAAGCGCACCAGGCTGAACCAGTTCCTGCAGAATGCGACCGCCCATGCGATGAGCTTCTACTGCGAAAGGGAAGGCTATCACGGTTGCAGCGTGCATGATGCGCTCGCGATGATGGTTGCCATTGACTCTTCATTTGTGGGCACGAAACGCGTCCACGTCGAAGTCGAGACCGAAGGGAAATTGACGGCCGGCATGAGCGTGGCCGACCTGCGTCCTTATTCTCGCGGCAAGGCGGGCAAGCCGAACGCCGCCGTCGCTCTCTACGTCGACCCCTCCCGCTTCGAGCACTTCCTGCTTGATCGCATCACAGACAGGTGAAACCAATTCTTGAGAACCTATTTTGGAAGGAACGAATCATGAAGCACATTGAAGAACCGGCGAGGAAGATTCCCGTCATGGAGGAGACGGATGTTTTGGTTGTGGGAAGCGGTCCGGGAGGTCTTGCGGCCGCCATCGCGGCGGCGAGAGAAGGCGTGGATACCATGCTGGTGGAGCGATGGGGCTCATTCGGCGGGAACATCACGCAGGCGCTTGTGGGTTCGATGGCATGGTATCGATACGAGAAAACGGTGGAAACCGGAGGAATCGGCGTCGAGTTTGAAAAGCGCGCCAAGGAGTTGGGCGCGACCATCTCGTCGGATTTGGTTCAGTATCTGGATGACGAAACGCTCAACTATGTCGCCCCGATTATGGCAGCGTCGCCGAATCCGCCGCCGTCTCTCTGAAGGACAACGTTGGGTGCAGGCAGGTTGATATCTCCAAAGTCCAAAAGGCATTGAAGAAACAAGGTGTCAGGGTTCAATGACGCCGGTGCAAATCGATGACCAAGCCCTGACAAGGCACTACCACCATTGAGGACTCTGAGTATGGCGGATTACTTTGTGGTTGACGCGCATGCGCATACGTATAAGACGGCTGAAGTCGGGATTCAGGCGCTGGGGGGAGCGGGACAGGCGGGATGCAACGGGACGCCAGAGGAGTTGATCGAAATACTACGTGAGGCGGGAATCGCGAAGGCGGTTCAGGTGAATATGACACCGATGCGCGAAATGTATAAGGCCGCAGTTGACAAGCTTTCGGAGAGCGACCGAGGGGGTGAACATCCCGAGATAATTCGGGCCATGTCCGAGCGAGTAAAGAGAAGGAATCGCTGGACGTGCGAGCTGGCAAAGGAGCACGCTGAGCTTGTTGCGTTTCCGTCGGTTGACCCATTGATGGGGCCGGAAGAGATGGCGGCCGAGGTCGAGGCATGCGCGAAGGGACTCGGCGCAAAGGGTATCAAGCTGCATCCGGCGGAAGGGCATTATTTCCCGCGCGATGAAAGATTGTGGCCGGTTTATGCCAAGGCGCAAGAGTTGGGGTTGCCGATAATCTCGCATGGCGGCGTGTTCATGATGACTGACTATGAAGGGGGCGCCTCATACACGAAGCCCGAGAATTTCGAGCCTGTGCTCGAGAGCTTCCCGAAACTGAAGCTCGTGATCGCGCATTTGGGACACGGGTACTGGGAGGATTCGATCTCTTTGGCGAAGAAGTATCCCAATGTGTATTTCGATACGTCCGCCATCATTTGCGGCGTCGAGCATTTGGAGCAGTTGTCCGAGGCAGAGACTGTCGAGCTTATTCGCAAGTTGCGAGTCGATCATGTGATGTTCGGGTCGGATTATCCGTGGTTCAGTCCGGCGGCGAGCTTGAAACGCTTTCTGCAGCTTCCGTTTACACCGAGCGAGAAAGAGAAGATACTGGGCGGAAACGCGAAGAGAATACTTGGCATTTAAGACGTGTATGTTACCGCAAAGGCGGGAAGGTCGCGAAGGGAAACCTTTCCGGAGCACGAATCTTACGAACACTATTGTCCAAAATAGGAATCTGAGCCGCTGACGCGCCTCAAGTCATGCTTTCGATGAATCGCTCCAACAGAGCGTTGGTTTTGCGTCTGGCGGCGAGAATGAGCCGCGTGTTCTCCTCGATGTTTCGCAGAATGTTGAGTCGTTTCCAGACCGTAATGAGCATGGTTGTGGAGAAGATGCCGCATCCGGCGAGCCCGAGCAGCCATAAGGGCCTGATGGGGTCGTGGGCCGGTCCGCCGAGCACGGCCAACAGAATGATAGCGACGGTGATTGAACCTACCGCGCAGGAGGCAAGAAGCGTAATCAACGAGACGAGCATTGGGGGGCGGATGATTTTCGGTCTCGGCTCGTCTTTCTCTGTTGCGAGACGAACCAAACGCCGCTTCTTCTTTTTCTGATCCTCTTCTTTTAGATAAACCTGAATGTCGTTGAGTAATTTGTCCATATAGTCGTTGTTCATTTGTCGTCGTGCTCCTTCTTGCTTCTGGTGTCTACCCATATAACTTCTCGTTGCATTGCTAATCGGAAGCCCCCTCCCCCTTTTGTAAAGAGTGGAAAGAGAGGCTGTCCCGCAATTCTGTAGGCGCGAATTTGGTCGCAACCGAGATGTGAAAAGAGTCCGAAATATTGTGTGAATAAATTGGCGCCCACAGGATTTCGGCGGGCGACTCGCGAGTCGCCCCTACAGAATTCAAGCTATATACGGAATTCCGGCAGATACGTCGCCGGATTTATGAAGACGCGCGCTCAGGAGCGAGGCTTCGTTTTGGCCGTTTCGTCTCTCTTGTTCCCTTTCGCCTTCCGCCTGCGGCCCTTTGCCGTTTCGCCTTCCGCCTCTTTCTCATGTGTGGGAGAAAATGGGGACAGACCCTTGTCATAGGGTCTGTCCCTATTTTCTCCCGTGGGTCGCAGACCCGAGGCGCGCTCGATTGCGGTATCTCCGAATTTTCTCCTGATGTTGTCGATAGTTCTCATAGCCTTGCAGTTCTTTTCGCCCTGCTCGGAGAACAGATGCAATTGCCCGGAGGGATGTTCGAGGCTTGAGGCGACGACGCCCAGTAGCCTGACTTTCTGTCCGCCAAGCGGGACAGCCCGGAACAGGTTCCATGCGACGGAGAGAATCTGGTCATCCGAACTCACGGGATCGAGCAGGGTTCGTTCGCGATGCATCGTCGTAAAGTCGGCCAATCGGACTTTTATGCCGACCGTTTTGCTGACTAGGCCTTCCTCTCTCAATCTGGCGCCCACTCGATCTGATAGGCGTGCGAATGTCCGGCGCAGTTCATCGTTATTATCTATATCCACGTCAAAGGTCGTTTCCTGGCTTATGGATTTCGCTTCGGCCTCGGCGATCACAGGGTTGTCGTCAATGCCGCGGGAGAGTTCATAAAGGTGTTCCCCTTGTTTGCCGAAAAGCCGCCTGAGATGCTCGCGTGACATTTCCGCAAGCCGGCCTACTGTCTCGATTCCGTGGTCTCCCAGTCTACGCGCCATGACTTTGCCGACGCCATAGACTTTGTAAACGGGGAGGTCCCGGAGGAAATCGGCCTCGCCGCCAGGTTGTATGACGACAAAGCCGTCCGGCTTTCGGTAGTCGGACGCTATTTTTGCCAGAAACTTGTTAGGCGCAATCCCGACGGAAGCCGTGAGATTGAGCTCGTTGCGCACGCGGTCTTTGATTTCGCGCCCGATTTTTTCTGCGTCACCAAAGAGCGCTATGCTCGCGGTAACATCGAGAAAAGCCTCATCCAGCGAGAGCGGCTCAACGAGGGGAGTATAGCTGCAAAGGATGGAGCGAAGTTGCCTGGATACGGCCTCGTATTTTTCCATGTCGACCGGCAGGAACACGCCTTCGGGACAGAGGGCACGCGCCTTCTTGAGAGGCATAGCGCTATGAACGCCGTACCGTCGCGCTTCATAAGAAGCGGCTGAAACAACTCCTCTTTGCCCGCCGACACCTCCGACGATAACCGGCTTGCCCGCGAGCGACGGGTTATCGCGCTGCTCGATGGACGCATAGAAAGCATCCATATCAACGTGGATAATGGTTCGCGTCGTCATTGTATGATTTTTGAAACAGACGCCACTCGAGGCTTGACGCTGTGAGCGGGGAGGATGCAGTTTTGTTGCCGGAGAACCGACCAAAAACCTAAATCTACTCCCACACCGAAAAGAGGGCGAAATAATTCTAGCCCAACGATTGGCGCTTGTCAATCAGACATAGGTGAAC
>JACRIR010000046.1 GCA_016215705.1 Candidatus Poribacteria bacterium
ACGGGAATCCGAGGGAATCCGCAGAATCCACGATTTCCTCAGTTCCTCATCATACGGCAACCGCGCCGAACGTGAGCGCAGCGACAATTTCGCGCCGATCTACTTTCGGAGCGGTTTGCCGGGCAGGATGCCGGTATGCTGATCATCCTCGACGACAATTTGTCCGTTTACGATGACAGCCTTTATGCCGACAGGATACTGATTCGGATTCTCATAGGTCGCGCGGTCAATAATTGTTTGAGCATCAAAGAGGACGAGGTCGGCCTTCTTGCCGCTGGCAAGTACGCCCCGGTCTTTCAGCCCTATGCGGGATGCCGGCAATGAGGTCATCTTCCGAATCGCCTCGGGCAGCGTGATTATCTTTTCTTGTCGCACGTACTTCCCGAGTACGCGCGGGAACGTTCCGTACGTGCGTGGATGTGGAAGAGTCATCCCCAGCAGCCCATAAGGCGCAAAGGCCGCGGCATCAGAGCCGATCATCACTTTCGGACGCCGCATGAATGTTCTCACGTTGTCTTCGGATTGATCGATGACGTTGACGAATGCGACACAGTTGCACTCGAGGACAATGTCCATTATCGTGTCAATCGGGTCTTTGTCGAGTTCCTCGGATATCTTCTTGACCGTTTTGCCCTGATACTCGGGATGCCCCACGCTGAGACCGATGAAAAGGCCGTCCCATCCGCCGGTCAAGTTCTCCGGGCCGAACTCGCCGGCTCCTCTCTGCATCTCACCCTTGATTTGGGCCCGGGTTTGGGTGTCGGCAAGTCGTTTGAGCAGCGTCTCGTTACCCTGATTGTGCACCCAGTGCGGGAGAACGGCGGAAAGTTCCGTATGACCCGCCGTATACGGGTACATATCGGCGGCGATGTCCATGCCCATCTTGAGCGCGCTCTCGATTAGCTCGAGCGCTTTCGGGCCGTCAGCCCAATGGTTTTGGCCTGCTGCTTTAAGATGACTTATCTGCACGGGTGCGCCGGAGCATTCGCCGATCTCGATTGCCTCTGAGATTGCCTTCAACAAGGTCTCTCCCTCGCCGCGCACGTGTGTCGAGTAGATTCCGCCGTTGCGGGCGACCGCCTTGTTCAATTCAATGAGCTCCTGAGTTCTTGTAAACGTGCCCGGCGGATAGATCAGTCCCGAGGACATTCCCCACACGCCTTGCTCGAACGCGCGATCAACTCCCTTCTGCATCGCTCTTATTTCTTCATCCGTCGGAGCGCGATCCGTTCGCCCCATTACGGCGTCGCGCAGGGTTCCATGACCCAGCAAATGGATGATGTTGACTGCAACGCCGTCTTTACGTATCATCTCATTGTAGTCGTCGAATGTTTTCCAACTCAGCTCCATGCCGAGCATTCTGGTGAGCGACTCGATTTCTTTTCGCGCGTCGCCTACGAGCGGCGCGGCCGAAAGGCCGCAATGGCCGACAACCTCCGTGGTCACGCCTTGATGCACTTTGCTCTCTGCATTCCGGTTTATCGGATACAAGAGCTCAGAGTGGGTGTGCATGTCGATGAAACCGGGCGAAATGTGGAGCCCCTCGGCGTCAAGTGTGCGCTTTGCCGGGGCATCGCCCAGGTTTCCTACCTCCGAGATAGTGTCTCCCTGAATTCCTATATCAGCTACGTATTCCTCCTTCCCCAACCCATCAAGCACACGGGCCCGCCTGATCAGTAAGTCCAGCATTATCACGTCCTCCTTTGTCTTCCCTATCTAGTAGAACGCTTCCTAAAAGTAGTATTGTATTCGCCGGATTGGTCGTTCCTTGTCCGTTTGCAGATGGCCGGACATCGCTGTCATTCCGAGCGAAGCGAAGAATCTCAGTTTCGCGTTTCTCCTGCGCGCTAAAACGCCAGGTAGTGCACCAGTTCCTTTGTCATGTTAAGCAGGTCCGTGACGCCCACTCGCTCATTAGCGGCGTGAGCCGACAAGTTGCTTGCGCGTGCGGGCGACATTCCGACAAACTTGTCCGTTTTGAGCGCCATGGCGACGCAGCCCATATCAGTTGAGCCGCCAAGTCCGCCCACCATGAAATCGCCATAATCGTGCACCGCCCGCCTGGCCTCCTTCATCTTCTCCATGAAGGGGCTTTTCACGTCGAAGACCACGGGCGGATAGTTATGGATGAATTTCACTTTGACATCGATCAATTTGCTGTTTGCGCGCCCGCGGTCGATCGCGTCTTGAATCTCTTTTACCACGTCCTCATATTTTTCCTCTGGAATGTAGCGGCGGTTCAGAGTCAGATTGCATTCTCCCGGAGTGATGTTAGGTTTGGCTCCGCCTCGAATGACGGAGAGGTTCAACATGGGCGTGAGCTGAGTGGAAGGCGCATTGGGAAGCGGGAAAGAGGGAACCTTTGACTCCCTCGCTTCGACCTGTTTCTTCAGCGCCAGCAGTTCGTTCATGATCGGAACCATTTCTTCGAGCGCGTTCACACCCATGAAGTTCATGCCCGAGTGGCAGCTCTTGCCGACTCCGGCGATCATCACGTCGATTCCGCCCTCGCATGCCTGCATTAGAATCGGCTCTTGAGCGCCAAGCTCGAGATTGAGCATGTGTCCTTGCACGTATCCATTCAGAGCGAGATGATAGACGCCCGGATACACGCCGATTTCCTCATCGGTGCAGAGCAGACAATGAATGTCGAACTTCGGCTCGAGGGAGAGATCGTGGATCACCTTCAAAGCGCCCATGAGACACGCAATCGACCCCTTCATATCCATCGCGCCCCGACCGTAAAATGTGTCTCCTTCAACGATTCCCGCAAACGGGTCGCATTTCCATCCTTCCTCGATCGGCACAACGTCCATATGCGCGTAAATCGAGACCGGCTCCTTCCCAACGTCTCGCGACGCCACCAGATTCACGCGCGGTCCCTCCAGCGGATATGGAATCTCTCTTACCTTATCTTCCGGAATTATCACTCGCTCGGTCGTGAAGCCGAATCTCTTGAAGTCCGGTTCGAGCGCGGCCACAAACTTGTCGTAATTCCTGCCAGGCGGAACTGTCGTGTCTATGCCGACCAGCTTCCTCAATGTTTCGATAATGTATTCTCGGTTCGCTTCGACGCTCCCAAAAGCTTTTTGGTAATCCATCATTCTCCCCTCACCATGTGATTTCGACCTACCCCCATTTCCAGTGTCCGTCATGATATATTGGCGCGTTACCGAAAGTCAACAACGGCGATTCTTAACCACAAAAATGAGAGGAGCGCAACAGAAGAGAATCAGTTTGAATCTGCATAATCTGTGGACAATACCATCTGCGCTGCTAACCATCAATTTCTTGAAATCCTGTCGTGATTCTTGTGGCTGCATATGGATAACTGCTTGCCATTCAATGGATTCCCGACTTCGCGGGAATGATAAGAAAAAGAGAATTCTTATTCGTGAGATTCGTCCCGCGCCATGCGTCTCGCGTTTCGCGGGATGACATTCGTGTTCCTGGAGTTTCTTCTTCTTTTTTGTTTCTTCTTCTTGGTTGCGGCTAAGGTCTCTCTTCAAGCAAGAAGGGCCGGGGGTTGAACCCCGGCCCTCGTGATTCCGACTCTCTCAGTATCGCCTTGCCTTACTCTCTTCTATCGGCAATCGTGGCGATGACATTCATCACTCATCATTGCGCATTCGTCATTCCTGCCCTACGACTCTCTCTCAATAATCGTCGCGATGCCCTGTCCGCCGCCAACGCACGCATTCGCAAGCCCATAACGCGCGTTGTTTTTCTGAAGAATCCGCGCGAGCGTGCCGATGAGGCGAATGCCCGTCGACCCGAGCGCATGGCCGATAGCCGTCCCGCCGCCCATGACGTTGACTCTGTTGGGATCGATGCCGAATTCCTTTATGCAGTTCAGCGCGACAACGCAGAACGCCTCATTGATCTCCCAATAGTCGATGTCTTTTGCCTTGAGGCCGGCCTTGTCGAGGGCCTTCTTGCTTGCCGGCACCGGCCCGGCCCCCATGATTGTCGGATCAACGCCTGACCAGCCCATCGACCGGATGGTCGCCAGCGGCTTGATACCGTTCTTTTTCGCTGTCTCTTTCGACATGAGGAGCATACCGGTCGCGCCGGCGTTCAGCGGAGAGGAGTTGCCGGCAGAAACGATTCCGTCCGGCCTGAATGCAGGCTTGAGTCCCGCGAGACCCTCTACCGTGGTGTCCGCGCGAACCGCCTGATCAACCTTTATGACTTTCTTGCTTCCATCCGCCTGCTCCGCCTCGAAAGGCAGTATCTCACCGTCGAAGAAGCCTTCCTTCTGACCCTTGGCGGCCAACTCGTGGCTGCGTTTCGCCCATTTGTCCATCTCTTCCCGTGTGACGCCCGCTTGCGCGGCCAGCTTCTCAGCCGTGAGACCCATATTCATCGTGGTCATCATGTCCCAGTGATGATACTGCTCGTCGCCGATGAGAGATGGATTCGGCGCGATCGCGTCGCTTCCGCGCGCCACGAGGTCCATCGGCACTCGCGTCATGTGCTCCATACCCAGACACAATACGACGTCCGAGAAGCCCGTCATGATTTCCATCGAGCCGATCTGCACAGCCGCCATGGCCGAGCCGCATTGCTGGTCCACAAACCTCGCCGCGACGGTCTCCGGCAGATTCGCAAGAAAAACCGGAATCCTGCCGCCATAAGTCCACTGCTCGTTCACTCCCATTGCGCTGCCGGTGACGCAGTTGTCGATCAGCTTCGGGTCGATTCCCGTCCGCTTGACCAGTTCTTTCGCCACGGCCGCAACAAGCACGTCGGCCCTGACCTGCCCAAACCAGTCACGACCCGGATCATTTGGTCTCGACCTTGACAACGCCGTTCTCAGATATCCCGCGATTACTACGTCTTTCATTGTCCTCTCCTTTTTTCTTACTGCTCTTCCCAAAACCAATAACTCATTAGTAGTCTGCGTTTCACAGTTTGCAGTCTACGTCATAACCCTAAATCGTAAACCGTGAACCGTGAACCGTAAACTGTGAACTATAGACTGTGAACCGTGAACTGCGAACCTCGCCGCGCCGCTCAAGTCAACGGAAAAAACTCCGGCATGTCCTTGCTCACCTTCATTGTCCAGCGAGGTGGTCTCTTCTCGAGGAAAGACATGATGCCCTCGTTGCAGTCGGGCTGCATCCCTGTCCACGCGAAATACGTATGATTGATCTCCTCAACCTTCTGCAAATCGGTCTCGGCCAGAAACTGCCACAGCATGCGTTTCGTGAGCGCCAGTGGCACAGGCGCCGCATTGGCCGCAATCTCCATAGCCAATTCACGAGCCGTAGCCGTCAATTGCGAATCCGGTACGACTCGACTGACGAGACCGCACTGCAGGGCCTCCTGCGCGCTGATGATGCGGCCGGTATACATCAACTCGGCTGCCTTGCTCACTCCGACTATGCGCGTAAGAAACCACGGGCTCGCCAATTCCGGCACGACCCCTCGGCGAACGAACACAAGCCCGAAGCGTGCGCTCTCCGCCGCGATACGGATATCCATCGGGAGTATCATCGTGACGCCGACTCCGACCGCCGGGCCGTTGACCGCCACAATGACCGGCTTCTTGAGGTTCAGCATCACAGTCAATATCTGATCCACCGGCGTCTTGGGTTGTTCTCCGCCGTCCGGCTTTCCCTGTTGCCTCGAAGGATCGAAGGTGCTCCCGCCGGACGAAAGATCCATGCCTGCGCAAAAGCCTCGCCCCGCTCCCGTCAATATTGTGGCCCTTATGCTATCGTCTTTATCCACTTCTTGCAGCGCGTCCAGCATTTCCCCAACCAGAACATAGGTGAACGCATTGAGGCGTTCGGGCCGGTTCAATGTGATAGTCGCCACGGGCCCCGAAACTTCAAACAATATTTGTTGATAACCCATTCAAATCTCCCTCTCGCCTGCTTAGTCCTTGATGCCCGCAAGCCGCCTGACCATTGCCTTGCGCGCCTCGATGTCATATTGCGACGTGATCGCGATCTGCTCCATGATGGGCGAGCCGCCGCCATGATAGCCCCCCACTGCCGCCACACCCGAGCTGGCTGAACACAGCAAATCGGCGACGTAGCGCCACAATTGCGCCGAGTTCTCAGCCGAAATGTCAGGGTTGCGCATGATGTACTTGTTGAGCAAATCCTTGGTCTCGGGATTGATAAAGTCGCCCTCATACGGAAACGTCGCAGGCACTCCGCCCGCGAGATCGCAAAGCATTTCCATCTCGTGATAGACCGCCTCTCCCGTCAGACACCGTCCGACGTTCGCGTAGATCGAATCCGGTATGTAGTTGCCGGGTCCGTATGGCGTCTTTCCCATCCCGGGAACATACAACTGATTGCTGCCCAATTCGGATGCCGTGAATCCTGCGGCGTATCCCAATTCGGTCACCATGATAAACTCCGAAAGCTTCTCGCGAACATGAGGAGCTTTCTGGATGCCGTTGCACTCGGCAATCAGAGCAGCGGTTCCGAGCAACAGGTCGCCGATCGCAGGTTTACAGCCGGAATAACTGTGGCGGTGGAACAGCGCGAACAACAGCGCGCATGCGCCGCCGTGCAAGGTCTCACCGCACAGAAACACACGATCCCACGGAATCAATACGTTATCGAAGATTGTATACGAGTCCGTTGCGCCCGGCGTAAAACCCCTCGGAAAATGCTTCCGCGGACGCAGATTGTGGATGCTTACCACTTGCTTGATTCCTTCCCAGTCCGCAGGGATGGCAAAAGCGATGGCCCAATCCTTTTCATCAGCCTTGAGCGCGCGCGTGGGAACCACCAGAATCTCATCCGCCACCGACGCCTCGGAATTGTGAACCTTGCAGCCGCGCACAACTACGCCTTCGCTCTTGCGCTCGACCACTCGCAGGTAGAGATCAGGATCTTCCTGCTCGCTCGGACGCCGCATGCGGTGGCCCTTCACGTCGGTCTGTGCGCAACAGCCTACGAGGTCCTCATTCTGAAAGCGCTCAAGCCACTTCTTGAAATTCTTGTGGTATTCAGTCTTGCCGCTGTTCTCTTTGTCGGCCTCGTAGGACGCGGCATACAGCGCGTTCGTGCCGTCTATTCCCATGCAGCGCTGGATGCATCCGCCGACGGCCCGACACAGCATCCGGGTCATATCTTGTTTCTTATGAAGGTCTTCTTTGTTCTGGTGCACGTGGCAGAACCGGTTGATTACTTTCCCCGTGAGATGCGAAGTTGCGGTGCACAAGTCTTTGTTCTCGGGTTTCTCCGCCATGTCGAAGGTCAGCCCGATGGTATTGATGCAGTCCATCTGAAGCTCATCGGTCCGGTCAATTTTCTGACCGTTCACATAGATGTTCCGACGCATCTTCTTCAGACCCTCGATGTATTGCTGTTTCGTGCGCATGGGACGTACTCCTTATGCTTGAAAACCATAGCCTTGTTAAGACAACTCACACCGACAACTCGCCGGCAGTTTGTCTTGACTTTCGGACAACCGGGAACATCCTGCTTTGGAGGGCGACAACCATGTTATCACATCGCCCTTCCGGCTAACAAGGATGCGCCGAACGCGCATGTCCGGCGCAAGAGGCGCCTCCGTGTTCCTTCATTTTACCAGAGCAGGGAGATCTGTCATTCTGTTCCCATCACTATCATTCGTGTCCCTCACTATCAATCTGTGCCCATCACTATCATTCGTGTCCCTCACTGTCATTCTGTGCCCATCACTGTCATTCTGAGCGAAGCGAAGAATCTCGTTTGCATCCGCTTCATGCTCTTTCATATCATTCGAGCCTCGGGCTCCGCCTTCAACAAAATTCGAATCGCGGCCCGCGCCTTGTCGATCTCAGGCTTGCGTCCGCTTATTACATCGCTGTATAGGAAGGACTCTCCTATTCGAACCACGATATAGGCCAGCGCATCGAGGTCCATCGCGGGTCTGATGTGTCCTGCGTTCACTTGATCCTGCAACGCATCACGAACGGCATCCGTGCACCTCTGCTGAAAAGGTGTGGATTTCGATGTGAGTACCCGCAAGGCATACTCGGGGTCATACTCCAGGAAGCTGCGCAGCGGTTTGGACGCCAACAAGTCATTCAGCAGCTTATCCACAACGTCAGCGATACGGTCGGCCCCCACGCCCCGAGATTGTTTTCGCGCCTTCTCGAACGATGCCGTGAACAACGACGAGATGATCTCGGCGTGAAGTAGATCGCGATTGCCGACCCATCGGAAAACCGTTGCGCGCCCGATGCCTAACTCCGTCGCAAGCTGACCGATATCCAGCCGCTCGCCATTGAGCCATTTGCGACGCGCCAGCGCAAACAAATCGAGCGGCGTGATTCTCGGCGTCGATTCCGATGACCTCAACGTATGCGCCAGAGGTGTAAGCCCCTTTCGCGTGCCCCTGCTTTTCACCGCCGTCCTTGCCTGCCCGGTTGTCTTCATTCTGTCCTTCACCTTATCCATGAAAGAGACTATATCCGATGTGAGTCATATTGTCAAATCGTCTCATTCTGAGATGGATTACAAAAATGACTCAACCCTCATTGGTACACGTCTATTCATCCCAAACCCCTCACCGTCATATGGCCACGGATTTCAATCCAAAACCACTCTTGTCCAAGATAGCAGAATAGAATCGTCAAAAAAGCCTGATACTGTAAAGCAAAGACAACTTTTTCTGCAAAGGAAACCTCTTCGTCAAGGATAACAAAAATGAAACGAACTGGACGAATCATCAACCGCAGAGGGCGCTGAGGAACTCGGAGGTCTTTTCTTTCTCGCTTTTCCTCTGCGAACCTCAGCGTCCTCTGCGATTCAGATTCTTTTGTTTTGGACAGCAGTGAATGGCCATCCTAATCCTGGTTGCTGCGCAAAACAAAGCCATCTATCTTCTTCTTTAGTTTTCTTCCCCTTTCGCCTGCTCCGTATTCGCGATTCGCCTCGCGCCTTGCGTCCCGCGTTTCGCGGGATGACATTCGTGTTCCCAGAGTTTCTTCTGCTACAATATACTCTTATATGGCCATCAAATTCTCCATATGCACAGAGATGATCTTCCCTGAACTGTCCTCAGTGGAAAAACTGGAAAGAATCGCTGCAGCGGGATTCCAAACCGTCGAATTCTGGGACTGGAAGAACAAAGACCTCGGTATGGTCAGCGAGCGTTGCAAGGCGCTCGGACTGTGGATCAGCAACATGAGCGGCCAGCGGGCGGGCTCACTCCTCGACTCAAACGACCTCCGGGTCTACTCTGACGAGGTTACCGTTTCCATCGGCGCGGCAGAGCGGCTTTCCTGCCCGAACCTCATGCTCTTGACAAATCCGCTCGGTCCGGACGGCTCTGTCCTCAATTCGTACCCCGACGTTCCCCCGCGCAAGAAGAGGCAAAACTGCGTGCGCGCGCTCTCGCGACTGGCTCGGCTCGCCGGCAGACATGGCATTCGCTTGCTCCTCGAGCCGCTGAACACGCGCATCGACCATCCGGGCTACTGGCTCGACGACGCCGACCTCGCGTTCGAGATCATTAAAGAGGTGAATCACCCGAACGTCCTTCTGCTCTACGATCTGTACCACATGCGCGCAATGGGGCGGGACCTTCTTTCGGACCTCGAAAAGAATCTCGACCTTATTGGATACTTCCACGCGGCGGATTTCCCCGGCCGGCACGAGCCCGGCACAGGGACCATCGACCTTCCTTCAATCCTCCGGCTGCTCGGCTCCCTTGGCTACGACGGCGTAGTCGGCTTCGAATTCAGCCCATCCTCCACTTCGGACCACGCGCTCTCACGCATCTCCGCTCTCGTTGCGCAATTCGTTGCGCCCTGACACTCATTTCGATCCCGAAACTCCCGGAGAGCGTATCAAATGAGCCTCTGCAATGCTCTCAAGTTTGCTTTGCCGCGGCGCCGAAGTGGCATAAAGCACGGCTGAAATTCCGAAAAACAACCACCACTCTTCCAGTCGCCTGGTCATGAATGTTATGATAAGCCCGAGCAACGCCGGTACCTCAGACACCCCAAGAATAATAAAGTTATAACCCCGATATTTCGTTATTATCTCGTCAAGGCTCTGACATTTCATGTAAGCTGCTTCTTCGTAGAGTAGCCTGTTCTGAACCCAGAATTTTGCCACTCCCGCCCCGATCGATATGGCGATAAACAGATTCTTTAGTGCGCCGGCTTCGCCCGGTTCGCTCGAACTCTTCCCGACGACGAGAAAAACAACGAAAGTGTACATGACGATAGCTGAGCAAAAAGCTAGATAGATGCTCCAGTCGACCTTGATCACGTTGCGAATCTTTTCCTGTTCTCCAGAACCAAGCATGGCTTCCTCCTCCTGAAAAAGCACTATAGGTGGGGTCAAGAGTCATTGCGCATGACGGAAAGCCCCGACTGGCCGTCATTCCCGCGAAAGCGAGAATCCATAATAATTGCGGTGAGGAACATGCGCAATTATTCATGGCGTTCTGTGTAGTATTTCATCCACCGCTGTTACCCCATCTGTATCCGCTCAGCGCCAGACAAACGATACAAGTTCCGTAGAAAATCCAAACGAAGTTGAACGCGATGTTGGAAATGCGCCCGATTTGTATGTTATAAATCTCGCCCGTAATCTCGGTAATCAACCAACACGTGGTTCCTATCCCTATCATCCACGCATTCAGCCTCGGATACAGCCTCTGGCGAACCGTCTCCCATCCTACCCACATCGACGCCGCCACAAAGAAAGAGTACACGAGGCCAATCGTCAAATGCCCAACACGCGCCATGTCTTTGAACAATGGAATCAACACCGCGACCGCAATCCCATAAACCAGCAACGGAAGCCATATGAACGAGCCACGGTTCGCTCGCGGCTTGCTTGTTCCGGTAATACCACGCAGATACGGGAACCCGCGGCCATGCCGGATAATGAGCAACACGTCCGCGACAATCGAAAGGACCCCGCCAACCATGAACGCAGGTGACGCCACCGTCATTCCGGGGTAGAACACGACGACGCTCATGAGAACGTCCACCGGCACAATACACACAAACGCGAAGATCAATAATGCCGTATCCCTGCGATCGATTCCGTCCCTGCCTATGAGCGACACGAGCAGCAGGCAAATAGACGACACAACGGGTTTCGCCACGCCCGCATAAATGGTCTTAATCCCTAAAAGGAATATCATCCAATCGACGGCGATGAACGAGCCTGCGATGAGCAAAATCAGTCCCACCAATGCAAACACAACAACTCGTTTCCGTCCCCTCATTCTCACCCGCCCCTAAAGTTCATCCTGCCCGCGCAAGAGGTCCGGACTTTGCCGACATAACCCGCGCCTGAACCCGTCCCTGTTGCTTCTCCTTGCCCTTGTTCCACTCCAAAATCCAATGATTCGTTCCATTCCTGTTATTCGTGAACCGGCCTCTTTGCGCTTTTCTCTGCTTTGTGCCGTGCTCCTTTGCTCTCTCTGTACTACTAACTGTTGTTTTCTTGAAACTGTGTCATGATTCCGTTGACATGTCGCATGGAACTAATGCGGGCGCAATGAATTGCGCGCCTACAGGGTCGAACCAAAAGCCCCGTAGGGGCGCGATTCATCGCGCCCAACGTGTGCCGTTTGGTTGCGGCCCTGCCGCGCGGCGACTATGAATGCCTCTTTTTCTAATCCCCGTGGTTGCAGATGCCGTTTCTTCCTTTTCCCCCAAATCCGTGTGACTCCGTGGTTAAGAGCGCTCTTCTTCTCTTGGTGACTTCGTGACTTGGTGGTTAGAAGCTCCTTCTTCATCCGCGTTCATCTGCAAATCAGTGGTTCTCTCTATTTCTGGCCCTTTGACGGCTGCTGCATCTTCTTCATCGAATCTATCATGCTCTGCGTGTTGTCCATGATCTGAACGCCCGCCGGAGGCGCGAACAGGAATTCGGAATCATTAATCGGGACGTTTATCTTGTAGTTTGTATACGCGTGCGTCATCATGAGTTTGTTGCTCATGTCATATACGAACATCTTGTTGGGCAGGCCGGTGTCCGAGTTCAACCACACCGCGATCCTCGACGGACTCTCGTGCGGCCCCATCTGGCCTCCCGACATCCGCGTCGCCGCTTGCGAAATGTCTCCCTCAAACACATAGACGGATTTGCCTTCAACCGTTTTCTTTTCCACGAACTTTATCTTGTCTTTGAGGAATGCGTCGAAGGGCCTCGACGGGTCTTCAGGCTGCGCGACGGGCGCCTGCGGATATTGTTTCCTGACTTTTGCCAGGTCCACCTTATGTGCCATTCTCGACGCCGGCATGTAATTCCATAGGACATCGCCGCTGCCGTACATTTCTTGCTTCATGCCTCCCGACATACCAGGGGGCATTCCCGGCATTCCCGGCGGCATCTCCGGCATCGAAGGCATGGCCATCGTCGTCACCATATGCACCTTATCCGGGCGTTTGAATGCCATAGTGCCGCTGCTGACCATCTTCTCTCCTTGCATCGCCATCTCCATTTTGATATCCGCCCTGTAACTGTTGACGGCCTTCGCCTTCTGCGTCACCTCGTCAATCATCTGCTGCGTCTTTGAATCCGTCTGCGCAAACGCAGCCGATGCAAGAACGAGAACGAATACAAACGCCAATACTTTCCGCAATGCCTTCATTTTGTCCTCCTGGTTTTTGTTTCTTATGCCTCTTCTTGTCTGATTCCCTCTTTGCGTCCTCTGTGCCTCCGCGGTGAAGAAAGCCGTTTTAGACAGCAGTGAATCTCTGTCATCATTTCCTTTTCTTCTCCTTTTCCCGAATCCGCGTTCATCTGCGGGCATCTGCGGTTAAGAATGTCTTTTGTTGTTTCTTCTTGTTCTTCTTCTTCTTTCCCCCAAATCCGCGTAATTCGTGTAATTCGTGGTTAAGAACGCCTCTTCTTTTTCTTTATTTCTTTTCTTCTTTTTCTTCTTCTTCTCTTGGTGGCTTCGTGACTTGGTGGTTAGAACCTTCTTCTTCATCCGCGTTTATCAGCGGGCCCCGGGACTCTCGTGTGGACCAAAACTGGCGCGATGTCCCGACACCCAGCCATTGATTATCCAGTACCTCGCCGGTTCATAGTGATTCTCGGCCGTATACGGAGGACAAAACTTGTCCCCTACCAGGTCCGCCCTCACAAAAAAGGCGTTTGTGCCGGCAACGCTGGCGCCGACAAGACTATATCCTCTGTCAGAAAACAGTCTCTCCATCGACTTGAGCGACGCCCCGAAATAATCGGTTCCATCCCACGAATGATTCGGGTCATACTTCATTATCCACTCGATAGGCGGCGGAAACTTGGCGTTATACTCAATAATCACAATGCGCGGGTTGACCTCCCTGATTGCACTAAGGACATGGTAGTCGTTGCCATCCACGTCGATACTCAATATGTCAATCTCGCCGCTCAGGCCGGCGTCACGGAGAATGTCATTCACGTTCTCGACTGCTACGGAGGTTTCGGTGAGCCTCAATCGCTTCGTGTCCAGAAAAGCGCGAAAACTCTCCCGAATGGCCCCCGCAAACTCCGGGTTGGCCTCGACCCACACGCCGTTCCATCCCTGAATCAACAAACTCGCCGTATTGTTCTCCAAGCCGTTTCCGACTCCTATCTCAACAAATGTCCTCGAGGTCGGTCCGATCCTGTGCACAATCTCCTGTATTATGCCGTCTTCGTCCGATTGCGAGTAGACCTTCCTCCCAAACTTCAAAAGCCTTCCCGGGTCTTGAAACCTCGCAGACCCCTGCAACGTCGAGATCGTCAGCAGCGTGAGCAGAGTGTCAAGTTTGCCCGCTATTACACTGAGATTGTCAAGTTTGTTGGAAATGATACCCGGATGGACAGAGAGGAGAGTGTCGAGTTTGTCGATTATGATACTAAGTTGACCGGAGATTGTTGAAGTGTCGAGAACCTCCTGGCTTCTTTCCGTTGTTCGCCTTCCAAGCCATCGAAGCATATTCCGTCCTCTGACTGCGTTCCATGTCCTCGCCACAATCGGCGTATTATACAACGAACCCGGGACTACTGGCAACCGCTCAGAGAAGACGAGAAGACGCAGGAGGCAGAGTAATCACGAGGCATAATGAATTACACCCTGCAGGCGCACATCAGGAAACCGTGTAGGGCGCGATTCATCGCCCGAATGTTTGATTCTTGGGTTATCTATTGCTTGCAGTTATGGAGGGAAGATACTTCGAATCATCATGAGTCTTCCAAAAGGCGTCACGCAGCCTCATGGTTATCAGGCCGGGCTTGCCCCAAGTCCTTCGGTTACATTTCCCTCATGATTTCTTGACTGAGTCAAGCTGGAGCCTTGACAGCCAGGGCTGAAGAGATGACCTCTATTCCTGCGCTGTCTCTCAGCGCCTTCTCTTGCAGTGCCTCTTGGAACAGAACATAAAAGGCTGTTGCGGACAAAAACACAGACCCGGTCCAAGACACCGAGTCAAACACAAGCAGGAACGAACCCAGAAATATCCCTGGAACCAAGAAACCAAACTTTTCATCAGAAAAGCTTTTGTAATACAAAAAGGCTATAGGTCCTAGCAACCAGGAGAAATAGTGAGCCCATGTCAACGGAAAGACCAGAATGGTCAGAAAGAGGAAATAGGTGACTTCGCTTTCTGAACGAACTACCCGAATCATCAACCGCAGAGGGCGCAGAGGAACGCGGAGGTCTTTTCTTTCTTGCTTTTCCTTTTTCCTCTGTGTACCTCAGCGTCCTCTGCGGTTCAGATTCTTTTGTTTTCGACAGCAGTGACCCTTCATATGTATTGTCTTGAGGGGAACAAGCCGCTAGAAGGCTACGGGGAGTAACGGGGACAGAGCATCATCGCTCTTTTCGAAGATCGGGGATTGCAAGTCCTTTACATATTTATCCGGCAAGCTTATCAGGGATTGCAGTGTGCCGCGGCACTGTTTCCATAGAGCCATTCGCCGGGTTCAGCCAAAGAGAGTGTGCCGCTCCTTCCCTTTTGAGGTAACAACCATAGCGACGCAGAAGTATCTGGAGTGGTCGAAACAGTGGATGGAACTTAACGAGAGCATAAGCGACCAAAGGCTAAAGGAGGCACTCTCAGGACATGGGTCTGAGAGAAACGCACAGGAAAAAAAACGGCGGAGGCGATCTTCTCGGAGATCAAA
>JACRIR010000051.1 GCA_016215705.1 Candidatus Poribacteria bacterium
GACAGAGGGGTCGCGTCTACACTTTTACAAAGCCCACACGTCTCTTGAAAAGATCTGGAAAACAGAGAGAAAGGCATAGGGGTCAAACCTACACTCATGACAAAACCAACCGTCTTTCAAAACAACCGGGGCCACATTCATGCTTCAACACAACCCTCTATAACCGTCTTCGTAATGCCAATACGCTCGATTCTTGGCAGTCACAGATTACTACCATACGTCAAATATGTCACCTTCTCGAATTGTCTTCGTGTCTCAATCCTACTTGCGGCACAGAGGGTTGGCGCTGCTTCTTCCGTTTGGCGCCTCAGTTATGTCTTGGTGGCAAAACTCTTTTCTTCTTCTTCGTCTGCGTGCACCTGGATATGATATCCCTTTGTGTCTTGGAGTCTTGGTGGTGAAATGTCTCTTCCTTATCCGCGTTCATCGGCGTTAATCTGCGGTCCCAATGGTCTTTATCCTTGTTTGCTGCATTCGTAACCCATTCGTCTCATTCGTGTTCCAAATTTCGCCCAAAAATTAACAAAAAGTTCGTTGACCGCCATCCCCCCTAGCCGTACACTGTAAATCGGAGGTCGGAGAAGAAAGCTTTTTGCCACGCTCATAAACGAAAGGAACATATGCTGACACACAAGATCACCGGAACAGCGACCCGATCGAAACATGCCCCGACCAATGCGCGGACTGCCCATCAACCTCAAGAGGCTGCTTCCGCCCAATGGCAAAAGAAGGATTCCCCGGTGAACTCTGAGCCCCCTGCACTACTCACGTTGAAAACCGTGAATTCCTGTCTTGATTTCTTTTCCTCTTCTTCCAAGAATCTGCAAAAATCAGCCCGAATCAGCGGGGCATGTCCTCTTTTTCCTTTTCTTGGAATCTGTGTTTGTCCGGGTGCATCCGTGGCTGAGAATGCTCTTTTCCCTCTTCTTTTTCAAAAATCCGCGCAATCTGCGAAATCCGCGGATTCCCTGCTTCTTTTTCTTCTTCGGTCTTGGTTGCGGCCCCGCCACGCTACCGCTAAAGATAACCGTCATGGCTTTTCCTTGTGCGCTTCGCGCCTCGCGTCCGTGACCCCTTGCGATTTGCATCTTCTTTCAATCCGCAATCTGAAATCCAAAATCCGAAATCGGACCATTCCAGTCCAAAAATTTATGAAACGAAACACGTTTTCTTGCGTCATTTGCGTCATTTGTGTCATATTCCATCAAGAAATCACGCAAACGCATTTATCCATCTATTTCACAACTCTTTGGCGTCGGCCTACTTATGTTTCCCTTTTCGTCTTTGCCCATTCGCCTTTTGCCTCCCCAATCTTCATCGGGGTCTTGCGTCATGCTTGTGTCATATGCGTCATTTCTCTGCGCAGCAAGAGGTTACAAATGAAAATACATAAATACTCAACTCTCTTGAGCTTTTTCTCCCCTTTCTTCGTGGACCTTCGTGGATCAATCTTTGCTTTTGTTCAATCCAAAATCCGCAATCCAAAATCCGAAATCCGCAATTCGCCCCCTCCCCCTCGACCGCAAGATGTCGCATTCCGTTTGCCAGTTCTCTTGACATACCCCATTATATTGTGCTATCATTTTTCATATGTAGAATTGGCCTTTGGCTCACGAACGGTGGTTCGCTTTTTTTAGTCCTTAACCAGGAACCAGAAACTCGGAACTAGGAACCTCTTTAATATGCGGGCACTTGCCAAGTTCAAGTCGAACTGGAGAAATGAGCTGGTTGGGTTCTTGCTTCTGTCACTTGCCGCAATCATTTTCCTCAGTCTCAACTCATATGATCCAATGGACACTCCCGCGCACACGTCCGCGCCAAATGCCTCCGTCAGCAATACGGTGGGAATGGTTGGCGCATATGTGGCGGAAGCTCTGCTTTTCGCTTTCGGAATATCGGCCTATTTGCTGCCCGTAGTTCTGCTGATATGGGCATGGAACACCTTCTGGGGCAGGATGGGAAAGGACATATACCTGAAGCTCACGGGCATGGGCGCAATGTTGCTTTCAGTGAGCGGCCTCTGCCACATGTTCGATGTTTCTGTGCGAGGCAACTATTTCCGTGGCGGCGGCGTCATGGGCCCATATGTTTCATATGTCCTTGGCGGGCTGTTCGGGGCGGTGGGGGAGAGGGTAGTCGCTTTCACGCTCTTCTTAGTGTCGGTTTTACTTACCACAGAGTTTCTGTTCGTCTCATTTGGGGTGGCCTTTATCGCAGTGCTGATCGCGGCATCTACAAAGGCTGGGCGCTTCGTGTATGAGGGGATAACCGGCAGCAACGAGTTGCCTGGCGGCGTATCCGTGGGAACGAAGAAAAGGCCGCCGAAAGTAGTCAAGTCGGCGGAGAAGACCGAGAAAAAGGACGAGCCCGAGCCGGAAGTGGCGCGGCGTGAGGCAATTAAGATAAATGAGATGAAACGACCTGAGCCATACCATCAGAGCGGGAAAGAAGGTTCACGGGAACAGTCAGGGACCCGCCGCAATGTCCCTCATCCGCCTCGGAGAACCACGGGCGATTTCGAGTTGCCTCCCATAACACTGCTTGACCCGCCTAAACCCGTAAACGACAAGAATAGGAGGCAGGCGCTCGAAGAGATGTCGGAATTGCTGGAATCGACGCTTGCCACATTCGACATTGAAGCTCAGGTTGTCGAAATATCGCAGGGGCCGGCGGTCACCCGGTTCGAGCTCAAACTCGCTCCGGGGATCAAAGTCAATAAGATTCTCGCGCTCTCGGACGATTTGGCCTTGGCGCTCGAGGCCTATCGCGTTCGAATCGAGGCGCCCATACCGGGAAAGGCCGCAGTCGGCATCGAGGTTCCAAACAAAGCTCGCAGTGAGGTATGTTTGCGCGAAGTGATAGACTCCGAACAGTTTCGCGCTTCGCGCTCGAAACTGACCATCGCTCTCGGAAAGACAATTACTGGCGACCCGTTGGCTGCTGACCTTGCCGGAATGCCACATCTCCTCATCGCCGGCGCCACCGGCTCGGGGAAAACGGTATGCGTCAATTCTCTCATCGCCAGCATACTCTACAACTGCACGCCCGAAGAAGTCCGCTTCATGATGATAGACCCGAAAGTTGTAGAGTTGAGCCCGTACAACGGTGTCCCGCATCTGCTTTGGCCCGTGATTACCGACCCCAAAGAAGCGGGGAAGTATTTGAACTGGCTTGTCAGCGAAATGGAAGACAGGTACAAGACGTTGGCTCGCGCCGGCGCTCGTAACATCGAATCGTACAATCAGAAACTTGGCGCAGGCGCCGTTCCCCGACCCGTTCAAACAGAACTTTTTGGGGAAGAACCTCTCGAGCCGCTTCCGTACATCGTGACGGTCATCGATGAGTTGGCGGACCTCATGATGGTTGCGTCGATCGAAGTGGAAGATGCTATCATGCGGCTGGCGCAACTGGCGCGGGCCGTGGGCATTCATCTCGTGCTGGCCACTCAGAGGCCGTCCGTCGATGTCATAACGGGAGTCATCAAGGCCAATTTCCCGGCTCGCATTTCGTTCCAGGTATCCTCAAAGGTTGATTCGCGGACTGTCCTCGACATGAACGGGGCGGAGAAGCTTATCGGCAAAGGCGACCTCCTGTATCTGCCTGCCGGTCTCTCAAAACCCATCCGCGCGCAAGGGGTCTATATCACCGACCCTGAAATAAACCGCATTGTCGAGTTTCTTACGGCGCAGCGCCAGGCGGAATATCTTGACCCCGAGGAGGAAGCGCTCGATGAAGTGTGCAACCGCTCGAAGGAGCCCGGCGACCACGATGACGCGCTCTACGACGATGCTGTGCGCCTGGTCTTGAATTCGGGGCAGGCGTCGATTTCGATGCTTCAGAGACGGCTTCGCGTCGGCTATGCCCGCGCCGCTCGACTCATTGATATGATGGAACTGGACGGCGTCGTCGGCCCGTCACAAGGAAGCCAGGTGAGAGACATACTTGTCGGGCAGGACTACTTGCGCGCTCATGACGCGCAATGTGAGAATGAATAATCTCCGGCGCTGAGACGTTTTCTCATGGAATCTCTCTTCCCTTTCTCCGGTTTCGCTTTTCCGCCAAAACTTCCATACAGTCGAGACGGTTGGTTGCGTTGCGCATTGGCGGGAGTCGTGTCAGGCTATCTCTTGCTCAGGCGCATTCTCAATTTGCGCTCCTTGTTGAATTATTCTCGCATCAAGGTTATAGTTATATGGGTATTTTTGCAATCATGGCAAAAGTGAGATGATGCAGACGTGTCGCTTAAGGTGTGGATCGAGAGCCTGGGATGCTCCAAGAACCAGGTGGACTCCGAAGTAATGATGGGGTTCCTGTGTTCCGAGGGATTCGGCTTGGCCGAAAACCCGGAACAGGCGGACCTCATAGTTGTCAACACGTGCGGATTCGTGGAAGCCGCCGCGCAAGAATCCATTGAGGTTATCTTTGATTTGGCTGGCTTGAAAGAGGCGGGTTCATGCAAGAAATTAATAGTCGCCGGCTGTCTGTTCCAACGCTACGGTGACAAACTCCGTCGCGAAATGCCGGAGGTGGATGCCTTCATCGGATGCGGCGAACTGGGGAAGATCAGCGAGGCATGCCGGAGGGCGCTCGGGGCTACGCAATTCGCCTTGCGGAGTCAGCCGAGATTTCTTTATGATCACAACACACCGCGAATGCCTCTCAAGTCAGGCTGCTCCGCCTATATCAAGATCGCCGAAGGCTGCGACAACCGGTGCAGTTATTGCACCATTCCCGGAATTCGCGGCGCCTACCGCAGTCGTTCTACGGACTCGGTTGTCAAGGAAGCCCGCGCCCTTATTCTGAAAGATATCAAAGAACTGAACGTCATCGCGCAGGACACAACCTACTTCGGCGTTCCCGAGACGGGAAAAGAAGAGTTGACCCGATTGCTGCGCGAGCTCGACGCAGTTCGAGCGAGGAAATGGATCAGACTCTTGTATGCGCATCCGGGCCGTATCACAAAAGCGGTTGCCCGCGCTATAGCCGACTCGCGCTCGATTTGCCACTACGTCGACATCCCGATCCAGCACATTAGCGACGACATTCTGAAAAGCATGAAACGCAAAGGAAGTTCTGATGACGTACGCAGGGCTATTGACATCCTCCGCGAGGAGGTCACGGACATCGCCCTTCGGACCACGTTGATGGTCGGTTTCCCCGGCGAAACGGACAAACACTTCAACGAATTACTGAAGTTCGTCATCGAAACGAAGTTTGACAGACTGGGCGTGTTCAAATACTCGCGCGAACCGGGTACTGCCGCGGCGCGCCTGAGGGGCCATACTCCTGAGGAAGTCAAGGACGAACGCTCTGAGGCGCTTATGCGCGAGCAACTGGCGATATCTCGCAGGCTCAACCGTTCCTTCATCGGCAAAAAAATGGATGTCCTTGTCGAGCGCATCGACGATGAAGTTCCGAACAGCCTCATCGCGCGCACTTATCGCGATGCTCCCGAGGTCGACGGATGTGTGCGAATACCATGCAAAGGTTCACCTCCCGTCGGAGAGTTTGTCCAGATTGAGATAACCGGGTCGCACGACTATGACCTTGAAGGGAAATTACTATGAGCTCGATTAACTTACCCAATAAACTGACCCTCTTACGGGTCGGACTTGTGCCTCTCTTTCTTCTGTTTCTGTCAGTGGACAGCATCTATTCGCATATACTCGCTCTAATCACTTTCGTGGGAGCTGCGATCACAGACTACTATGACGGCAAGATCGCGCGCGAGCGTTCGTTGGAGACCGACTTCGGACGGCTTATGGACCCTCTCGCCGACAAGATACTTATCTCCGCCGCATTCATATATTTTGTAGGGTCGTATCCGAATATACCCGCTTGGATGGTCACAATCATAATCGCGCGGGAGTTCGCGGTCTCGGGAATCAGGATGCTTGCGGCCTCGAAAGGAAAAATAGTGGCTGCCGACAAGGCGGGAAAGCTCAAGACCATAAGTCAGTTGACTGTCATCATAGCTATTCTGAATGTAATAGTGTACAAGAAACTGCTCATCTCGGTGGTTCCATATTGGAACGCTATAGAACATTGGGCAAAAATCGGAATCGATATACTGGTTCTCATCACGCTTATCATGACAGTGTTCTCGGGATACAACTATCTCCGCTCGAACAGGCATTTGTTCTGGGATTCCCTCAGATCGAATGCCGGCGCCGCTGAGGCGGACTAGGTAAGATCTGCATGAGCAGTCAAGCATCGAGCGGAAACCATCGAGGATGGAAAGACCATGTAATAGCCGGGTTTGTCTCGGTTCTGTTCTTGGGGTATTCACCGATAGCATCGGGCACAGTAGGGAGTATCCCGGGTTTAGTGGCCGCGCTGTGGCTGGCTGATAATCCGATAAGCTTGCTCTTTGTAGCCGCAGTCGTTTTCGTATTGGGTGTCGCTGCTTCCAGCCGCGCGGAAATAATATTCGGCCGCAAAGACCCATCCCAGGTGACAATCGACGAGTTCGTGGGAATGTTGATCGCGTTCCTGGGAATCACGATTACATGGCGGTCAGCGGTCGCTGTTTTCCTGCTCTACCGAATATTCGACATTATCAAGCCCGCCCCTGCGCGTCAGTGCGAGCGCCTGAAAGGCGGCCTCGGAATCATGACAGATGACCTGGTTGCCGGCATTTACGCAAACCTGGTATTTCGTCTGTTTGACCATTTCCTTTGATCGTTTTCATGGCAGGGCAATCCCGCCGTTCGCGCAAACGCAGGTGTTTATCCGCCGACAGCATGCCGCATCGTGTCGCCGGACAAACGCCGGTTTCTATACTACTCACGTTTGAAATCGTGAATTCTTGTCGTGATTTCGCGCGACATCCTACATGGAAATCACGAGGGCGCAATGAATCGCGCCCCTACAAACATAAATCAAGAGATTATGTAGGGGCGCGATTCATCGCGCCCGATATGTGCTGTTTGGTTGCGGCTACGCCGCGCTATGGAGTCTGTCGCTTGTGAAACCGGAACAAGAAATAGGAAGGCTGCTCACGCAGCGAAAGCTGACTCTCTCGGTCGCCGAATCGTGCACCGGTGGACTCATAGCCCATCGTATTACAAATGTGCCCGGTAGCTCGAACTACTTCGAGAGAGGCTTTGTCGTCTATAGTAATCGCGCTAAGACAGAGTTGCTCGGAGTCGAGTCGGCTTTGATAACCGCCTCCGGCGCCGTGAGCGAGCATGTAGCTCGCGCTATGGCCTCGGGCGCAAAGCAATCAGCTCGCACAAGCTTCGGGCTTGCGGCGACCGGCATAGCCGGCCCGATCAGCGACGAATCGAGAAAACCCGTTGGCCTTGTTTACATCGCAGTCTGCACGCCCGAGGGCGACGTTCGAGTCAGAAAACTCAACCTCAAAGGCACTCGCCTTCATATTAAGAAACAAAGCGCGGACGCGGCGCTCAACCTCTTGCTTAGAACGATTCGGGCCCGAAAACGTTCCGATGCGCAGTGATGCTGCGCTCATCACGTGTTCCCATGAAGTGCTTTCGGGTCTTAGACTGGACTCGCCCGGAAGAGTGACCATAATAGTTCGGCGCGTTTTGTCATTCTAGCTTTCACGGGAATTACGTCCGGTTGTTCTTGAACACAATCCGGTCCGGGACGGACTCGGTTAATCGCAACGACTGACAGGTTTTGAAGGAAGGATAGGATCAAATTGAAACATAGTAATTTCGTTCATCTGCATGTTCACACGGAATACAGCCTGCTCGACGGCGCATGCAAGATCGACAATCTGCTCGACCGGGCTTCGGAATACAATATGCCTGCCCTTGCAATCACGGACCATGGCAACATGTTCGGCGTCATCGATTTCTGCAACGCTGCAAAAAAACGGAACATAAAGCCGATCGTCGGGTCGGAAATGTACGTGGCAAAGGGCAAACGCTCGGATCGGAAGTCGACGGAAAAGACCAGAGACTATCATCATCTCACACTGCTCGTCATGGACGAGGAGGGATATAAGAACCTCATGTTCTTGTCCGCGGCCAGCTTCCGTGAAGGATTCTACTACAAACCTCGCATTGATAAAGAAATCTTGAAGGGCCACGCCCGCGGACTATTGGCTCTCAGTGGATGCCTTGAAGGCGAGCCGGCCAGTTTCCTGTTGCAGGGAAAAAAAGAAAAGGCGCTTGCAGCTGTGAGGGCCTTCCAGGACATATTCGGTCCGGAAAACTATTACCTCGAGCTGCAGGACAACGGCCTGAATGAACAGAAGACGATCTTCCGGGGAATGATCGAGTTGGCGCGGCAGACGGGCGCCGGCCTGGTGGCGACCAACGACGTGCACTATGTGGACAGGGGCGATGCTCTTGCCCAGGACGTGCTCATGTGTATTCAGACCAACACTACAATCAAGGACCCCAACAGGCTCCGGTTCAGCACGCAGGAATTCTACCTGAAATCGCCGGAGGAGATGGCAGCCCTCTTTGCCGAAGTCCCTGATGCCATCTCGAACACCTTACAGGTGGCTGAGCGATGCAACTACAAATTCGGCCACGCTGAAGCGCATCTTCCTCATTTCGACGTGCCTAAAGGCTACACTGCGGACGGCTACCTGCGCGAGTTGTGCGAGGAAGGTCTGAAACAGCGTTACCCCCACGTGACGCCTGATATTCGCAAGCGCCTCGACATGGAGATGGAAGTCATCGCCAAGATGGGCTATTCCGGCTATTTCCTTATCGTGTCGGATTTCGTCAGGTTTGCGCGTTCCAAAAAAATACCCGTCGGCCCCGGCCGCGGTTCGGCCGCCGGAAGCTTGGCCGCATACCTTCTCGGAATCACAAACCTCGATCCACTCAAACACGGCCTCCTCTTCGAGCGATTCCTCAACCCCGAACGGGTTACTCTTCCCGACATTGACATCGACTTCTGTTACGAGCGCCGGGGCGAAATAATCAATTACGTCATCGAGAAATATCATAAGGACAATGTCGCCCAGATAATAACATTCGGCACAATGGCGGCCAAGGCGGCGATTCGTGACGTGGGGCGCGCTCTCGGGCTCCCCTATGGGAGAGTCGACCAGATAGCCAAGCTCGTGCCGAACGAATTGAACATAACACTTAAAGACGCCATTGCTCGAGTTCCTGAGATGCAAACGATCATGAAGGAAGACCCTGAAGTGGCTCAATTGCTCGAGATAGCGCAGTCGCTCGAAGGAATTTCGCGGCACACGTCAACGCACGCTGCCGGCGTTGTCATCTCGCCGAGGCCCATATACGAATTCGCCCCTCTCTACCAAAGCAGCAACGGCGATGTTACCACCCAGTACTCAATGACGAATCTGGAAGCAATCGGCCTCCTGAAGATGGATTTCCTGGGGCTCAAGACATTAACGGTCATCGATCAAACGTTGCAGATGGTGAAACACCTGCACGGAAAACAGATCGACATCGACAACCTTCCGCTCGACGATCCGGCCACGTTCAGGCTTCTCAACAATGCCCAGACACTCGGAGTGTTCCAACTTGAAAGTGCGGGCATGCGAGACCTCGCGCGGAAAGTCGGCATTGACCGCTTCGATGAGCTTGTCGCCGTCGTGGCCTTGTTCCGACCCGGTCCGATGAATATGTTGCCCGATTACATCAAGCGCAAACATGGAGAGATACCTATCGAGTATGAGACGCCCGAATTGGAGCCGATCCTGAAAGAGACCTATGGTGTGATGCTGTACCAGGAACAGGTCATGAAGATAGCCAGTGATCTGGCCGGTTTCTCGCTGAGTGAAGCCGATATCCTGCGCAAGGCCATGGGAAAGAAAGAGCCGGCTATCATGGAGCGCAACCGTGAAGCGTTTGTGAACGGCGCCCTCCGCAACGGGATCGCGAAAGGTGTGGCGGAAGAGATTTTCAAGAAAATGGCTCAATTCGCAGGCTACGGATTCAATAAGTCCCATAGCGCGGCCTACGCGCTTATCGCGTATCAAACGGCGTATCTGAAAGCGAATTATCCTATCGAGTACATGGCGGCCTTGCTCAGCAGCGAAATGGGGAACACGCCAAAGCTGGCGTCGTACATCGAAGAGTGCCGCAAAATGAACATATCGGTGCTGCCACCCGACGTCAATATCAGCCATCTCAGGTTCACGGTGGCTGAGAACGAAATTCGTTTTGGCCTGGCAGCCGTGAAGAACGTAGGCGAAAACGCAATCAAAGCCATAATCGAGGAAAGGCGCAAGGGCGGACCTTTTAAATCACTGTTCGATTTCTGTGCGCGCATAGATAGCCACCTTGTGAACAAGCGTGTTATCGAAAGCCTCGTGAAATGCGGGGCCTTTGACACACCTGTCGCAAAACGGAGCCGGATTTTCGGAGCGATAGACTCAGCCTTGGAACAGGGTCAATCCGTTCAGCACGACAAGGAGATTGGCCAGACACAACTGTTCGATCTCGCAGCCGCAGAGAGTTCGCCGGCGACCGTCCGCTATCCGGCGGTGGAGGAATGGCCGGACTTCAAGCAACTGAAACATGAAAAGGAAGTGCTCGGCCTCTTCATTTCCGGGCACCCGCTGGCAAAGTTCGCCGATAGATTGCACTCACTCGCAACGACGGATTCCGTGCGGCTTCCCCAAACCAAAGACGGTGAGGCCGTCATTCTGGGCGGAATGGTTTCCAAGATCAAAACGCACGTGCCCAAGCAGAAACAAGAACGCATGGGGTTCGTTACTCTTGAGGATATGGACGGTTTTGTTGAAGTGGTTGTGTTCTCTGATCTGTTCAGCCGCGCCTCGAGTTTGCTCGAGGAGGATGCCATCATCATGGTTTCGGGCAGGGCGAGCTACCGGGACGGAGAAGCAAAGGTCGTAGCTGAAGACATCGTGCCGCTCGAGAAGGCGGAAGAACAGTTCGCGCGCGCTGCCCACGTCAAGCTGATGACTGCGGGAATGGAGGAAAGCACGCTCGAGCAACTCGCAAATATAGTGAACGGCGCATCAGGTGGCTGCAAACTTTTCATTCACTGCGTCACGCCCGAGAACCAGGAGGTGATAGTTCAATGCTCTGTTGTCAAGGGTCTCAAGCCGGGCCCTCAGACCAGAGAACAGATCGAGAACCTCATGGGGCCCGGTTCAGTATGGTTCAGCATCAGCGCCGACCCCGTTCCCTCGTGCGCCCCCACGGAATGATACAATTGTTGCGGACTTGAAACCAGCAAATAAACAGAGATGACGAGCGCGTTGGGAAAGGCCTAGTCAAATTCTATTTTGACGCCGCAGAAAATGGGGACACAATGCTGCATCGTGTCCCCTATTTTCTTCCTCCAGTCCCCGACTTGTTTTGTAAGTCACAGGAAGACATGCTATAGTAGTGTCTCGTTGCATGGACTCGTGTCACAATACTTCCGCTGCAAAATCCCCCACCCACCCTTTAGCGTAGGGGGGTTGCAAAACGATCTCTCGGGGTACGATCCGAGAGGGATTGCCTAACGAAAGGATGCGAGGATGCGCACACTGTTCTACGGGTCTTGCCTGTCTCTCCTGCTGGTGCTTTTACCCTTACGCAATTCCACGGCGCAGGAATATCATATGCTCGACACCGAAGAAGCCTTCACGGTGGGCCAAGGGAATATTAGAACAGAAGTCGAGTTCGGTATCACCAAACAGCCCGATGCATCGGAATTATACAATATACCGCGTCTTCGGCTGACCTACGGATTGAGCGAGTGGGCCGACTTGGAATTGGAATATGAAGTTCTCGCCGTCAACGACACCGACTTCACTGAGTTTAGTGAAGGGACCACCAATGTGGACCATGACGACGCGGGTACAGGAGACCTGAGGATCAAACTCAAGGTCATTCCCTACGAATTTGGTCGGCATGACATGGGCTTTCAATTCATAACAAAACTTCCAAATGCTGATCAGCACGAAGGGCTTGGCACAAACGAGACCGATCTCACAGGGCAGGTTCTATTCTCCAGTGATTGGGGCCGACTCAAGACTCATGTTAACGCCGGCTTGGCTGTTCTCGGAGACCCGGCGAGGAATGGAAACCAAAACGACTTCTTGATATGGGGAGCGGGAGGGGAATACACTCTCACCGATTCTCTGACGCTGATGGGCGAAGTCGAAGGATCAACAGCGGCCGAACACGGCACGGAAGGCTTCACCGAGAATATCACCGAGGGCTCCGAAGGGAACGCGCGCGCAAGGGTGCGCTTTGCTCTCACCGGGCCGATTGGGCGATGGAGATGGGGAATCAGCGGATTCAAGGGCATCAATAGTCACACGGAAGACTGGGGAGCTCAGTTCGGCCTCAGCCGAACGTGGGGCATCGGCAGCTCAAGAGAGACCGCAAAGCCGCCGCTGGCGCGAGGAACCATCCCTGAATCCTACTTCAACCCTCTGAAGACAGAAGAAGCTTACACTATCGGCGAACATGACTTCCGCACTGAAATAGGCACCGCCTATGTCAGGCAACCAGACGAATCTGACCTCTATGTAATCCCGGATTTGACCGTGGGATGGGGGATTGGACCCTGGGCTGACCTGCAATTCGAGTTCCAGTATTTGAAAGTGAAAGATACCGTCCGGCTCGACGTGAACGAAGGTGTTCTCGAAGATAACATCGATGCGAATGGGAGGGGCGACGTCAGAATGAAGTTCAAGGCGTCTCCTTTTGAATGTAAATACGGCAGACTGGGAATCCAATTCATCACGAAGGCGCCAAGCGCAAGTGACGACGACGCCCTCGGCACGGATGAAGTCGATTTTATAGCCAAGGGTCTTTTTTCTACCGATTGGTCGCAGTTCTTCGCAGACGGTCCATTCAGTCGTCTGAGAACACATCTCAATGCGGGTTTATCAGTACAGGGGGACCGAAACAGGTTGGGAATACAACGTGACTACCTGCTGTGGGGAGTCGCAGCCGATTACGACATCATGCCTTCGCTTACTCTCTGGGCGGAAGCAGAAGGTTCCGAATCCGGAAAAGACAGCGCCAACATATCCGAAGGTGACTTCGGTAAAGCATATGCGGAAGCGCGTGTCGGGCTCACAGGCCCTCTCCCCAAAATGGCTTTTCTCGAAGATTGGAAATGGGGCGTCACCGCTTCGGCAGGCCTCAGCAATCGCTCACGAGATTGGACTGCAAGCGTGGGTCTCAGCCACACGTGGGGATTATGATGCCGCGGGTGTAGCGGCCATGGTTCTTGAGACTGTCCCGTAATCACTCCTGTCCGAGACAATTAAGAACCATATCATGAATCTTGTGACCCGTGGGGTTTTTCGGTATATCTTGTAAGAGCAGACCTCTTTACTAATTGGCGACCCTTTCGCCTTGGTTCGCCTTCCGCTTGGCTCCTCCCGCCTTTACTGCGCTTGCCGCGCGTCCAGTGGCTGTAACTCGCTTGAGTTTTAGACCTCATATCCCCTATAATAAAAGCCAAACTAGTAGTCCTTTACATACAACGAGTTATAACTGGGAGGTATTGCCGGCGAGAGATGAAAGGGGTAGTTTTGAGGTGGGTTGCAGGCGTCCTGAGATGGATATTCGCCCGATTGTCACCCGAGGTTGCGGGTTCTGTCGGGATAATCCTCGGAGATGTCGTGCGTGTTCTTGACGCCAGGCATCGGCGAATAGCGCGCTTCAACCTCCGAATGGCCTTCGGCGCCTCAAAGTCAGAAAAAGAAGTAAAACAAATAGTACGGGACGTTTTCCGCAATATTGGGCAGACAGCCGTAGAATTCATGCAAATCCCGTCTCTCACCTATGAAAAAGCCCTCAGCATGATTACTCCGGAACACCGTGAGAGACTGGACGAATGCTTGCGGGCGGGAAGAGGCGTCGTACTGCTTGGCTCGCATTTCGGCAACTGGGAGCTCATGGCTGCCGCAGGCGCTA
The DNA here is from genome assembly GCA_016215705.1 of Candidatus Poribacteria bacterium. Classification (GTDB taxonomy): domain Bacteria; phylum Abyssobacteria; class SURF-5; order SURF-5; family SURF-5; genus JACRIR01. Next base: position 13,851 of record JACRIR010000051.1, read on the forward strand.
TTGCCGGATATAGACTGTCGGCTGTGGCCAGGCCGCTTGACGATCCGGACCTGGAGAGAATAGTCCGCGGAATCAGGGAATCGTCCGGACTTTGCATAATCCCGCGGCGCACGTCGGCGCTCGCAATAGTGAGGAAATTCAAGCGAAACGAGATCGTAGGCGTTCTCGCCGACCAGAATACAAGAAAACAGAACGTCTTTGTGGATTTCTTCGGGGTGAAGGCCGCAACGACACCCGGACCGGCGCTGCTCGCCATGAAAACCGGCGCCATTCTTGTGCCCGCATTCATGCTGCGTGAAGCGCGCGGCAAACACAAGCTCATAATCGAGAAACCGATTGAAGTGATACGGACGGGTGATGAGGAGGCGGATGTGGTCGCCATGACTCAGAAATGCGCTGCCATTCTGGAAGAGTATGTCAGAAGATATCCGGAGCAATGGTTTTGGGTCCACAGGCGCTGGAGGACCCGGCCTCCCGGAGAACCGCCCCTTTATTAGTGATGAGCTTCTTGAGTACAGGAAGAGCGGCAGTGAAGGGCTCAGGTAGCAAGGCGCCGCGTGGCAGGCGCGTGAGGGAAAAATGGCAAGAACAAGGCGATACAAACCCGCGAATCTCACGAAAGTGAGAACACATAGCATCAAGAGCCGGAAAACCAAAGTGTCGCTGCGGCAGTTTGCATCGCTGCCGGAGCCCGACGCAAGTTTCACCGAGTTTCTGGCTTCACTCCCGGATGTCCTCGCCGTCACTCGCCTCAGGAACTTAATCAACGATATTCTTTCCGCCCGAAAAGCCGACAGGCCCGTCGTGGCCGCGTTCGGTGGACATGTCGTAAAGTGCGGGCTTGGACCCATTATCATAGATTTGATGCGAAGAGGATTCATAACCGCCATCGCGATGCATGGGGCGACGGCTATTCATGACTATGAGATCTCGCTCATAGGTCAGACCTCCGAGGACGTGGAGGCAGTCTTGAAGGATGGCTCGTTCGGCATGGCGCGTGAGACTCCTCATGCGTTCGGGCGCGCCGCGAAGCTGGCATCTAGAAAGCGAGTGGGCCTCGGGCGCGCACTCGGCGATCTGATATTATCGGAGAAGAATCCGTATTCGCCGTTCAGTATTCTCGGCGCTGCCGCTGATCTCGATACTCCCGCCGCCGTAATGCTTGCGCTTGGGACCGACACCGTTTGCATGCATCCGGACTTCAATGCTGAAAAGCTGGCTGCCGCCAGCTACGTTGATTTCCGCACTCTTGTGTCGATTGCCGCCGATCTCGAAGGGGGAGTCTGGATGAATATCGGTTCCGCTGTAATTCTGCCCGAAGTATTCCTGAAGGTATTGAGCGTTGCTCGAAACATGGGCAACCGGGTCGAAAAGTTCACCACCGCCAACCTCGACATGAATCAGCACTATCGTCCGAATACCAATGTTGTGGGCAGGCCCACGAAGCGCGGGTATTCAATAACAGGCCACCACGAGATCATGACGCCGCTGCTGCGCATGGGAATTATTTCCGCGGCCAAAGGAAAGATTCTGTGAGGGAAGGGCTAATCTCTCGTCTGGAAACGACACAGAACCCGGCCATTCTTGTGACCGGCGACATCATGCTCGATATGTACGTGTGGGGGAACGTTGAACGGATTTCTCCGGAGGCGCCGGTCCAGGTGCTAAAGATAGAGTCCGAGGAGCCGCGTCCGGGCGGAGCCGGCAACGTGGCGGCGAACCTCTCCGCACTCGGCGCAAGGGTCTCCTGCTGCGGCATTGTCGGTGACGATGCTAATGGCCGCCTGCTTTGCCGGCTGCTCGGAAAGCTCCGAGTCGACACATCCGGAATGCTGCGGGATAAGGAGCGCCCCACTACGGTAAAGACGCGAATGATCGCCCACGGTCAACAGTTGCTGCGGGTGGACAAAGAAGAGACACGACCTCCCACGGAAACAATTGAGAAGAAGTTGCTTGAGCGCATAAACGCTTTGCTGCCCTCGTGCGACGCCGTGCTGCTATCAGACTATGGGAAGGGCACTCTGTCTGACGACGCAATCAGGAAGATTGTGGCGGCCTCCAATAAGAACCATAAGCCTGTCCTTGTCGATCCCGCCAGGCATCGCTCTGTCGAGTCTTACAGACAGTGCACCGTATTGAAACCGAATCGCACCGAAGCCGCTCTGGCCGCCGGCATGCAGATAACGGACGAGGTTTCGCTGGAAGCTGCGGCAACGAGATTGCTCGACGTCTCCAAAGCCATGTGCGTTCTTGTAACCGAGGGAAGCAATGGGATGACGGTTTTCAGGAAGTCATCCGAACCGCTGCACGTCGGCGGTCTGAGTCGCCCCGTTTATGACATTACCGGCGCGGGTGACACCGTTCTGAGCCTCCTGGGATACGTTCTCGCCGGCGGGGGAACTATTGAGGAAGCCGCCGAGATCGCAAATGTCGCGGGGAGCATCGTCGTAGGCAAGCTCGGCGCCGCGCCGGTCACGAAGCAGGAAATCATCCGAGAATTGATGAGTTTTCAGCACGTTGCGTCCCACAAAATCAAGACAAGCGACGAAATTGCGGCGGTCTGTAGGGAACACAGGCGGCGAAAAGAAAAAATCGTATTTACGAATGGCTGCTTTGACTTGCTCCACGTCGGCCACATAAAGCTTTTTCAGTTCGCCAAAAACAATGGGGAGGTTCTTGTCGTCGGACTGAACTCGGATGCCTCGGTGAGAAAGCTCAAGGGGCCCTCAAGGCCGCTGCTGAAACAGACCGAGCGGGCATACATCCTGTCGGCGCTCGAACAGATTGATTACATTGTCGTGTTCGAGGAGACTACTCCGCTGAAACTCATCAAGGTGGTCAAGCCCGATGTTCTTGTGAAAGGCGCTGATTATACCAGGGACACGGTCGTCGGCAGGGATTTTGTGGAGTCTTACGGCGGACGTGTTGAACTTGCTCCACTCGTGGAAGGCGCATCTAGTTCCGGCATCATGTCGCGGATTGTCAATAACAAAAACATCCCTCAGAAATCGTGAAAGGTCTCCATGACTTTGGCAAATCGAGCAGTGTTCCTCGACCGCGACGGAACCATCAACGAAGAATGCGGCTACCTGAACCATCCGGACCGGCTGAGGCTGATCGAAGGAGCCCCCGAGGCTGTCGCGCTGCTTAATCGTCACGGATTCAAGACGATCGTGGTGTCGAATCAGTCCGGGGTCGCCCGGGGGTATTTCCCCGAAAAACTCCTGGGAGCCCTTCACGACAAGATTCAGGCCCTTCTCAAGGCGCATGGCGCAGCCCTGGACGCGATATATTACTGCCCTCATCACTCCAGCGTCGGCGAGCCGCCTTACAGGCAGGATTGCGAATGCCGGAAACCGAAACTCGGAATGATTCACAGGGCTGAAATAGAATTTGCGGTCGATGCGCGACGCTCCTATATGGTCGGCGATAAACTGAGCGACGTCGAGTTCGGAAAGCGCGCGGGCTGCAAGACTATTCTGGTTCTGACGGGCTATGGCAAGGGCGAATGGGAATACAATCGGGAGAAATGCCCCGTGAAACCGGACTACGTTGCGGCGGATGTCCTCGGCGCCGCAAGGTGGATTGTCAATGACCTGAAAAACCGGGAACAGAGTCCACGATGAAGGTTCTTTTTATATACCCGAACTTGAATGCTCAGGTTGGCTTCAATTACGGAGTCGCCTTCCTGTCTGCTTGCCTGAAGGAAAGCGGCCATTCTACGGCCCTCCTTAACATCAACGAACAACTCGGATTCGATTTTGACGTTGCAAGGATCAGACGCGAGGTAACCGCGTTCGCGCCGGACCTGATCGGTTTCTCGGTCGTGAGCAATCAATATCGCTTCGCCCGCGAGATCGCGCGCGACATAAAAACGTATTGCAAAGCGCCCATTGTCTGCGGCGGCATTCATCCGACAATGGACCCCGAAAGCGTGCTGCGGGATGGATGCTTCGATTACGTGTGTGTTGGAGAAGGCGAGCGCGCAATAGTCGAGCTTGCGGACGCATTGGAAAACGGTAGCCCCACAACCGGTATCGAGAATATTTGGCTCAAAGTTGAGGGGGATATTATCCGGAACCACGTGCGGCCGTTTGTGCCACTCGAATCTCTCCCCCGAAAGGACTACGAGATTTTCGAGTTTCAGAAGATGATCGACGCGAAGGACGGCTGGGTCGGAATCATGAGTTCGAGGGGTTGCCCTTTCAGTTGCTCATATTGCTTCAATCATCGTTTGCGCGAGCTCTATGAGCGTGACCTTGGCTGCTCCGCAGCCGCGCTGCGCTACATCAGGTATCATCCCGTGACCGCCGTGATTGACGAAATAGAGACGCTGCTGTCATCGTACAAGAATATAAAAACCATCATCTTCGACGATGATCTGTTCACACTGAACAAGAACTACTTGAGAGAGTTTTGCAGGGAATACGGCCGGCGCGTCGGCCTGCCTTTTGTGTGCAATGCGCATGTGAAAGTGTTTGACGAGGAGGCGGCAGGATGTCTGAAGGAAGCAGGCTGCCGGATTGTGAAATTCGGGCTCGAAAGCGGGAGCGACCGGGTCAGGCGCGAAATACTGAACCGGCGTATGTCCAATGACGACATCATTCGCGCGTTTGCGACCGCCGAACGCTTCGGATTCCACACGTCTGCATTTGTGATTATCGGCTTCCCTCGCGAAACCATAGCCGAAATCCACGAAACAATAGAACTGCTCGCGCGCATAAGGCCCGGCCGATTTCGCTGGTCGGTCTTTTTCCCGTTCGTTAACACGCGCGCATATGACATTGCGCGCGAAGGGGGGTTCATCGACTTCGAGAAGCTCGAGAGCCTTACCAATTTCACGGATGAATCCGCTCTCGACTTCGGGCCCACGCACAACCTGCTCCTCCGAAAACTGAGGACAACGTTTCCCTGGTACGTCAATGCCCGCGCAAATTTCAAGTGCTCCCCCCTCTATTCCGAACTCATCGAGCGCGTCGAGAAGATCACGCCGGAGGAATGGCCCAAAGTGGAGGAGTCCGTCACCCGGATTGATACCGACATCTCGCGAATGCTGGACCTCTCGGAAGAGCCGCATTACGGCTATAAGTACAATATGTTCACGGCGGTGAGAAGCTATTAAGACCTCCACTGATTACAATCGAATCCTTGTTCGCCTGCCCAATTGGGTGGGAGACGTGGTCATGGCTACGCCGGCGCTGAGATGTCTCCGCCTCAATTTCCCCAAAGCTCAGATTGATCTGACGTTGATTCCATACGTGCGCAAAATTCTCGAAGGCGCGCCGTGGTTCGACGCAATCATCGAATACTCGCCCAAAGGCGAACACAAAGGGATCGTGGGCCACCGGCGATATCTTCGCGGCCTGCGGAAGAACGAGTACGACCTGATTCTCGTTTTTCCGAACTCCTTCATTTCGGCGCTCCTCGCATATCTTTCCGGCGCGAAACTGCGTGTCGGGTACAATCGCGAAGGTCGCAGGATTCTGTTGACCAATGCCCTCCCGCGTCCGGCTGAAAGCGGCAGGTTTGCGCCACAGCCAATGGTGGATTATTACCTGAAGCTTTGCGAAGAGGTCGGAGCGACGGCGGGCTCAAAGAAAACCGAACTCTTTGTGGACCATGCCTCCGAGAAACGGGCGGAAGAGTTGTTCGCGAAATACGAGATAGGGCGGAGGAGGCCCGTCATCGCCATCAATCCGGGCGCTGCCTATGGCTCTTCCAAGCTGTGGGCTCCCGAGAATTTCTCCGAAGTCTGCGACACTCTTCTCGAACACGCAGATTGCGACGTGGTGCTCCTGGGTGGACCAAATGAGCAGAATACCGTGTGTGAAATAGTGCACGCCGCGCGTGTGAAACCAACGAATCTTGCAGAAGAGAATGTGCCTCTTGATCTGCTTAAATCGGTCATCAAACGGTGCGACCTGCTTATTACAGTCGATTCCGGTCCTCGACACATTGCGGTCGCGTTCGATAAGCCGGTGGTCGTGCTGATGGGTCCAACCGATCCTCGCTATACGAACTGCAATCTCGAAAAGTCGGCGATCCTGAGAGTCAGCGACCTCGACTGCGCTCCGTGTCACATCAAGAAATGTCCGACCGACCACGAATGCATGACAAGGATTACGCCCGATATGGTCATCCGGGCTGCCTCCGAGCTTCTCAGGAAATACGTGCGGGCGAGTCAGCTTTGAGCGGCGCAGAACGAATCTGTCGGGAGTTTGCAGAGTCTAAGTACGCGCCCTTCCGGGAACCGGTCGAGCCCTTCAGCAAACAGGCGAACACGTTCAAAATGGGTCTCAAGGTGAGGAATGGAATCTCCTTTGAATAGGTCCGCAGATTCATCACGTGTGACGGCCCTGGATGTGACCTTCATATTCTGCTTGTGTCTGATTGTATATGCGAACTCATTCGGTGTTGGTTGGATTTCGGATGATGTTCGCTTTATCAAATCCAATCCGGGCATAAGGAGTCTATCAAATACGGGCGAATTCTTTACAAACCCTGCCGATACAGCGGCGTCAACCGGCCGCGAAGGGATTTATCGGCCCTTGCGAACATTGTCATTCGCGATTGACTATGCCATTTGGGGAGCCAACCCCTTCGGCTTCCATGTCACCAGCTTTGTCTTGCATTTTGTATCCTCGGTGCTTGTGTTTCTCTTGTGCATGTCCCTGGATGCGGGAAGGCGGTCAGCGCTTGTTGCGTCGGCGTTGTTTGCAGCGCATCCGGCGCAAGTGGAGGCCATTACCTGGATTTCCAGCCGTGCAGATTGTATGGCGACAGTCTTTCTGCTCATCTCATTCTTGCTTTTTGTCAGGGCGAGGAAGGAGAAAGGATCTGTTCCTGTCTTGCTTGGCGGTTCATGGCTTTGTTTTCTGCTCGCTCTTTTGAGCAAGGAGACGGCCATTGTTCTTCCTGCCCTTCTCATAACATACGATATTTTTGCCGGTAAGATGCGCGTAAAGGCTCTCCGCTCGCGGCTCGTTGAGTATTGCCTGTTCATTGGACTCGCAGTAACCTATTTCGCCGCGCGCGCCCGCCTCCTTCAAATGGTATCGCAAGGCGGGTATTGGGGTGGAAGCCTGGTGGCCACAATGCTGACTATGGCGAAATGCTTCCTCATTTATCTGCGGATCGTTTTTCTTCCGCGCGCAAGCAGTTGCCTCGAATACATGGTTCCGCTTGCAGGATTTCCGCTGACCTTTGCGATTGTGTGGCCTTTGATACTCGTCGCGATTTTTGTGACGGCGACGATCGCCGTGTGGCGGCTTTCACCGCGCGCCGGATTCGGCCTGTCATGGTATCTCATAGCGCTGGCGCCGGTTTCGAATGTCCTGCCGATGTCAATGCTGATGGCGGAACGCTTCTTGTACTTTCCTATGGTCGGCATATGTATTGCCGCGCTTCCTATCATGGAAACCGCCACGCGCAAGAGGAGTCGGCGGGTCCATCTCATGGCAAACGCATCCTTTTGCGCGCTCTTGTTCCTGCTCGGAGTTACCAGCGTTGTGAAAAACTCGGCATGGCGAGACCCTGTCGTTCTCTGGAATCAGTCGCTGCACGATTATCCCGATAGCTACCGGGCCCGAATGGGTCTGGCCGGCGAGTACTACGACCGCGGCGAAAACCTCGAAGCAATCAAGCAGTACGGTATTGCGCTCCGACTTTTCCCGAATGTGCAGGTAATGCATGACATCGGGAATGCTTATCGGCAGGTGGGCGATATCGCTTCAGCAATCGCGGCATACAGGGCTGCGCTCGCAATGGACCCCAATTCGTCTTGGACACTGACGAGTCTGGGAATCGCTTACATGAAGCAGGGCAAGATGGATCAGGCAATCGAGGTTTTACAGCGCGCGACAGAAATCGACAAGAGCTATGCCGCAGCTCATTTCTTTCTTGGGAATGCCCTGGCGGAAGAAGGCGACCTTGAAACGGCGCTGAAGGAATACAGAACCGCCCTCGTCTATGCTCCGGACGCCGAAGAGGTGCGCCGCCGGATTGCTGATATCGAACGCAGACAGAAGTGATTCAACTCATCATCGCTCAAAGCTGTCGATGCGATCAGCCGCCGTCTTCCCTCTTGCTCGGCGCGCCACGAGATGATTTACCAATCAATATCCACGAGATATGATGATGGGTTTCTCCTGTCGCGCGCGGCTCATCATACTCACGCTCGCGAAGCTCTTCGATATCAAGAAATGCAAAATCCTCCGCTAATTCTTCTTTCGTGCATAAATGCAAGTAGACCCTGTCTTGGAACGAATTGGGTTCTCCGGGAATTGCGACCCCCTTGCCGCGATGTTCCGGATCGCTCACGGAGAGAGTACTGAGGAAAAACAGCCCGCCCGGTTTCAGGGCTTCGCGCGCCGCCTGGCGCAAATCGTTTCGCCCTTCCTTGTTGAGCAACTGGTAAAGGTTTGAGACGAAGACGATATCATAGACGTTTTGAGTCAGCTCCCTGAAATCACGAAGCTCGAATTCAACGCCTTGCTTACGGTTATCCACGACGGTTTTCGAGGCTATTTCTATTGCCTTCTTGGAGATGTCTATGCCGCGGACTGAGCATTTACAGTTGTCGAGGAGGTAGAACGCATCCCGGCCATAACCACAGCCTATGTCCAATATGCTAAACGACTCGCCTGGCGGCCGATGTGACCGTAAATACTCAAGCGCGGCGACTGCCAGGATGCTCGGTCCCTCGCCCCAGATACGCTCCTGGCTCTTATATTGGTCATCCCAAAACATATCTCGATGTCCCTCCCGTTATTTCATAACTGAATTTCGGTGGCACGAGGTCTGTAATCAAGTGAGCGCCTTGATTTGGATCATGGCTTGAAAGTCTTTCTTATCCGCTCTGCTGCATAGCCGACTCTCGGGAAACGCCGCTTGATCCATGCCCACATTCTTTGAAGGAACGGCAAATCCCGATAGAGCAATAATGTCCCTAACGCGATGAACAGCCACCCCTGCAGAATCGGGAGCAGAAAGCCGATGAGACCAACAAAAATGAGGATACAGCCCAGGACGATTCGTATATATCGTCCATATTCTCTCGGCCACGCCATGCAATAGTATCCAATCGTTTCAGTGAATTAGGACGCTTGAAACAGGATATCTTCGTTTCACTTCTGCGAAACGGTTTCCGGTTTCGAGTGTTGGGTTTCTGAGGACTTGCACTCCGTAGATGCGACTATCGCGATCTCAACGGCCTTTCCTGTTTGAATAGTTCACTTGCAGCTTCGAGAACATCCTCCGGTTTGACCGCTTCCATGCACTTCGCGTAGACGCAATCCTCATCGCATGGGTGGCACGGGACTTCGCTCCTTACGATTCTGTTCGGCTTCCAGTAGGGCGCGTTTATTCGCTCATCCGTCGGCCCGAAAATCGCCACCACCGGCGTTCCCATCGCGGAGCCTATGTGCATGGGGCCCGAGTCCACAGTGACCATCATCTCGCACAATTCCAACAAAGCGGCCAGCTCGAGCAGACTATCGGTCTGCATTCCGATCAGAGGGCGTGTTCTTGTCAAGGAGCGTATTTGCTCGACCTCTTCACGCTCACCCGGTCCCCACGTGAGAATTACCCTTGCCCCGAGCTTCTGTGTCAAGAGATCGCAGAGAGCGGCAAACGACTGCAAAGGCCACTTTTTCAGGGGGCGGCTGGTCCCCGGATGAACGGCTACCAGTGGATGGCAATCTCCAAGCTTGTCATGGATGAATTTGTGTGCTTTCGCGCGATGTTTATCCGTCACACCCAACGCCGGCCTTTGCGTCAGATTTCCAGGCAGTACGAACTGTTTTATCAATTCGAGATTCCTGACTACACGGGGCAAGCCTGCGTCAGAAGGCCTTATTCGGAGATTCGTGAAGAAATAGCTGAATTCCTTGACATAGCCTTCCTTGAAGCCGATCCTCTTCGGAGAATGGGACAAGTATGCGATGAGGCCGCTCTTGAGTATTCCGTGGAAGTCGAACGCAAGGTCATATTTGACACTTCGCAAGCGGGATAAGAATCGAATGAGCAACGCAACGGCTTCGGGAAAACGCAAAGGGTTCTTCAATGACCGCACAATTCTTTTTCTCTCAAACACCAATACCTCATCGAGATACGGATGCCCCTCTAATATGCCGCTCGATTTGTCTTCGACGACCCAAGTGATGTGAGCTTTGGGATAGTTCTGCCTGAGAGAAGTGAGCGCCGGCAGCGTTCGGACCACGTCGCCGATTGAGCTGAGCCTTATGATCAGGATACTACTGGGCGTGACAGTGCCAACCATGCGTGGATTATAACTTAGCCGGTCTGCTGTGTCAAAAGTAGACACGGAAGCGCCAGAGGCGCCTGAGACGGCCGAAGATTCACTCGGAGAAGCTTCCGGAATACCTAAAGTGAGTCAAAGTGACCAGAGCTTCAATCAAGTGTGTTTGTCCGCCACCTAATTCTTCTTTTTCAGGAGTTGGTTAAACAAGAACCGTCTGAACGGGGCGTTTCGGCATTCGTTGAAGCATGCTTCCAGGTCATCTATAGACGTACAATGGCCCGGACAATCCTTCGTGCCCGCCAGCAGGAAAAAAGGAAGTGGCTCTTGAATGAGGTCGACGAACTCACTCACAGATGTGGCGAGCGTAGTCCCGCACGCGGCATGGTTGAAGAAATAGTATGTGTCAAGAAAACTTTCGGGTGTCAGAAACGTTAACCCGATGGGGCGAACATCGGGGTCGACAAGAAAAGAGTCGCGATCTGCCCACGAAACCCCACAACTGCAATGTTTGAAATCACTCGCCATATGTTTCACCCTCTCCGCGGCCTTATCCTTCGCTCTCCGACAACGAATTCCTCCGACACCTCGAATGTCAACTGCACTTATATTCTGCCCCGTCAAAAGCGCGTCCGCAATAGCTGTGCCTGCGCACGTACCGGCGTGTTGCCCGAATGAAACTGTGCTTCATAGTGCTGTCAGAATTGTCATTCTGAGGAGCGAAGCGACGAAGAATCTCTCGTTTTTCTTGCAGATTTGCGACCCATAGACAGAGATTCTTCGCTTCGCTCAGAATGACAAAGACCTCGCTCAGAATGACAAAGGGCTATTACCATTTGGGCAACACGCCGGTACGACAAGACTCTGCGCACGACACCCCGTCTATACTGCAATTCTTATGGCAGCCGCTGGCGCATACGCCATTCCGAGCAAAGCGAGGAATCTCGTTTCGTGCGCCGGCACGGCTTTCTGCGAGAGATTCTTCGCCTCGCTCAGAATGCCGGGGAAGAGAGCAGAACAGAGCGGAAAGTCTCAGGATGGCGCGTTTTCACCCACTATATCGCAGGCCCCCTCATTCAGCCTTGATATTTTCCCGCCATTGGTATATTTTATTTCAGCCATTATCCATAAAATGGGCCGATTGAGGGAGGAAATATGCGCAGATACTTCGTGCTCGGGCTCTGCTTTCTGGTGGGCGGGTTCTTTTGCGCCTGCCAGCGCGGCGCTCAAGAGAAGGTCCTTACTCTGGGGGCTGTAGTGCCTTTGAGTGGGCCGGCGGCGGCGCCCGGCAACGAGATGAACAACGCAGTGTTGCTTGCCGTTGATGAGTGGAATGCCGCCAATAAGATGGGTGGCTATCGAATAGCTCTGGAGTCCAAGGACGACGCATCGGACCCAAAGCAGGCGGTATCAGCGGCGCATGCTCTCATGTCCGACTCGCAAGTCGTCGCAGTAGTGGCTCATCTGAACAGCGGTTGCTTTCTGCCGGCCTCCAAAATATATCATGATGCGGGCGTGGTTGCGATGAGCGGCGCGACAACGAATCCACAAATTACGCTCCAGGGATTCCCTGAGATATTCCGGATATGCACCACCGATCTCGTTCAGGGGGAGCTTACCGCGCCTTTCATACAGCAGCTTGGCCTCAAGCGCATCGCCATCATCCACGACAAGACGCAGTACGGCCAAGGTTTGGCCGAGGTGGTCCGCGATGCAGGGCCCCGAAGCGGTTCAGAGATTCTGAGCTTCGACGGCATCGACATCGGCGACAAGGATTTCAGAGCGCTTCTTACGAAGATCAAGGACGCGCACCCTGATGTCATCTATTTCGGCGGCATGTATGACGAAGCCGGTCTGCTCGTCAAACAGATGCGGGATTTGGGCATGCAGCAGCAATTCATCAGTGATGACGGAGCCTTCGGGCAGGATTTTATTGACGCTGGCGGCGACGGCACCGAGGGGGCGATCGTCAGCATGGTGGGCGCGCCTCTGACAGATCTCAAGAAGGCCGAGGATTTCATGCGCAAATATGAGCAGCGGTTCGGCGTCAAGATTCAGAACTACGGTCCCTATGCATATGACGTTGCGAACATCCTTCTCACGGCCATCTCGAGTGTGATTGAGCAGAAGGGTGTGCCTGACAAGAAAGCTCTCATCGAGGAAGCGCGCAAGACGGAATACGACGGCGTCATTGGGCATACTTCATTCGACGAGCACGGTGACACGAAGAACAAAGTGATTACCTTTTATAGGGTGGAAAAGGGAAAGTTTACGCCGGTGAAGACCGTGAGCATGAACAAATAGCATGAGCCCGACCGCATTTTTCCAGCAACTGGTGAATGGACTGACGTTGGGAGGCATGTACGCTCTTGTGGCCTTAGGCTATACGATGGTCTATGGCATTATTCAGCTCATCAATTTCGCACACGGCGAAGTATTCATGGTTGGCGCATTCCTCGGCCTGCTTGCGTTGAGTTTCGCGGCGCAGTTGGGTCTGGAGGGAGTTGCTTTCACCCTCTGCCTGGCCTTCCTGGTTTCGATGGTGTTGACGAGCCTGGTAGGAATGGCCATCGAACACGTCGCCTACAGGCCGTTGCGTCAATCCCCTCGAATAACTCTCCTCCTCTCGGCCGTCGGAATGTCCATATTCCTTCAAAACCTGGTTATGCTCATCCGCAGCCGCGACCTCCAGCCGTTTCCCCGTATTATCACCGGCGGAGTGAACATCCAGGGCGTGATTCTGGATTATATCCAGATTCTCATAGCCGTCGCCAGCCTGGTCCTGATGCTCGCACTGGATTTGTTTGTCAACAGGACGCGGCTCGGCCAGGCCATGCGGGCAATTGCGCAAGACATGGAAGCCGCCCAAATGATGGGTATTGACATAAGCCACGTTATTCGTTTGACGTTTATGGTCGGCTCAGGTCTCGCCGCCGCCGGCGGCATAATGAGCGGGTTATATTATGGAGGCATAAAGTTTGACATGGGATTCATCGTGGGCATCAAAGCCTTCAGCGCAGCGGTCCTGGGCGGCATCGGGAGCATCCGGGGAGCGATGCTGGGCGGGTTTGTCCTCGGATTATGCGAAACATTGCTGGTTGCCTTTCTCTCGGCGGCCGGAGTCACGGAGGCGTTTGCATACAAAGATGTCATCGCGTTTGCCATCCTGATTCTGGTTCTCATCCTCAAGCCTTCGGGTCTGATGGGTGAGCGCATCGTCGAAAAGGTGTAGCATGCGTTATTCGGGGACACCGTGCCGCATGATGTCCCCAAATAAACAATGACTGCGTCCGGGAAATCACGACGGGATTCTACAAATTGAGCGTGAGTACCGCAATGTGACCTAGTGGAGAAGAATGGACGTTATATACACAATCCTCCTTGTATTCTGCGGCTTCGCAATAATTGTGATCGGCCTGTCGCTTCAGCATGTGGGCCCGTTTCTGGTTTTTCTCGCATTTGTGACTGCCGGAGCGATCTTCCTTTCGCGTCTCGGCTGGCTCAGGAATTTTCGGCAAATTACGAATCGCAACCCGCGTTCTCTCTACTTTGCTCTTGCTCTCTGCATTGTCGCTTACCCATTCATATTCACCTTGTTGAAGAGCGCTTATTGGATACATGTCGCCGCCATTGCCGGAATATACGCATGCCTTGCGCTCGGCTTGAATATCACCGTCGGGTTTGCCGGACTTCTCGATCTGGGATATGTCGCATTCTATGCAATCGGAGCATATTCGTCCGCCATCTTCTTCCGGCATTATCCTGATGCCCGATGGATGTTCTGGGTCATACTGCCCGCAGCGGCTCTACTCGCGGGCATATTCGGACTGCTCCTGGGCAGTCCCACATTGAGGCTGCGCGGAGATTATCTTGCCATTGTCACTCTCGGATTCGGACAGATAGTCCGCATTATCGCGACCAATTGGGAATCGGTCACCAACGGCCCAAAAGGTATTGCCGACATCCCGGGCCCCACAATCGGGCGCTATTCCTTCGAGACAGGAATTCCGGTGGGGAGCCTCGTCCTGCCGCGAGTTGCCAACTACTATTTTCTCATAGTTCTGCTTGCCCTCGGAATAGGAGTTGCCGCCAACCGGCTGAATCATTCGCGCATCGGGCGCGCATGGATAGCCATACGTGAAGACGAACTGGCTGCGAGTTGTTCGGGCGTCAACGTAACGGCAATCAAACTGCTGGCCTTCGCAATCGGCGCGAGTTTCGCAGGCATAGCAGGTGTCGTTTACTCGAGCCTGATAGGTTTCGTCGACCCGATGAGCTTCACTTTCATGGAATCGGCAATGATCGTTTGCATGGTGGTCCTCGGCGGCATGGGAAGCATCCCGGGCGTAATCGTCGGCGCCATCGTGCTGGCGATACTGCCGGAAAAATTGCGCGAGTTCGAACAGATTCGGATGCTCCTGTTCGGGGCTGCGTTGATAGCTATGATGGCGTTCCGACCTGAAGGCCTGATCCCGAGTAAGCGAAGGGAACAGGAACTGCTCGAGACGACAGATGAATGAGAACACTCCGCTTCTGCAAATCCGACGATTGAGCAAATCTTTCGGCGGCCTGAAAGCCGTGGACGCCGTCGATCTCGGAGTGCAGCCCGGCGAAATCCTGAGCATCATCGGCCCAAACGGCTCAGGCAAAACAACGCTCTTCAACGTTATCTCCGGTATCTACCTGCCCGACGAAGGAGAAATCCTGCTTCGATCGCCGGACCAGCCTGAGATAAACCTGGTAGGTCTCAGGCCGCATCAAGTCACAGCCAAAGGCGTTGGCCGCACTTTTCAGAACATCCGCCTCTTCGCCAACATGACCGTGCTCGAAAACGTAATGGTCGGCATGCACTGCAGGTCGTCCTCAGGAGCATTGGGCGCTGTCCTGCAAGCCAAATCCGCGCGGAGGGAGGAGCGCAGGGTTGTCCAGGAGTCGCAACGACTTCTCGCCCTGTTCCACAGTCAACTGATTCCGGTCATGAACCAACCTGCGAAAGCCCTGCCTTTCGCCGACCGGAAGCGGTTGGAGATTATTCGCGCGATCGCATCCGAACCCAGGCTGCTCTTGCTTGATGAGCCCGCCGCAGGCATGAATCCGCACGAGACAAGGGCTTTCATGGATGACCTGAAACGCCTTCGCGACAGGGGACACACACTCATGGTTATCGAGCACGACATGATGATGGTCAAAGGGCTGTCTGACCGCGTGATTGCATTTGACTACGGCCGCAAGATTGCCGAAGGCGTCTTCGAGCAAGTGCGCCGAAATGAGATGGTGATCGAGGCTTACCTGGGAAGAAAGCATGGCATTGCTTGAGATGACAAATGTGGTCAGTTTTTATGGCCTCATCCAAGTGCTCAGGGGCGTGAGCCTCAGAGTCGAAAACGGAGAGATTGTCTGCCTCCTCGGAAGCAATGGCGCGGGCAAGAGCACAACTATGAAGACTATTTTGGGCATTGTGCGCCCGCGCGAGGGCGCCATAAGCTTCAAGGGGGAACTGATTGATCGCTTGCCCACCTCCGCTGTCGTGTCGCGAGGAATATCGACCGTACCCGAATCCCGCCGCATATTCCCGCGTCTCTCCGTCGAGGAAAACCTTGAAATAGGAGCATATGTTCGCGGAGTCGGGCTTCACAGGTTGCGGCCTCAACTGGATCACGTATATTCGCTTTTCCCTCGATTGAAAGAACGCCGCCGTCAGGCCGGTGGAACCCTCAGCGGCGGCGAGCAACAAATGCTCGCAATCGGACGCGCGCTCATGGTGCAGCCTAAACTGGTGCTCATGGACGAGCCCTCAATGGGGCTTTCACCCGTCCTTGTCGATCAGATATTCGAAATCATCCAGTCCATAAACCAGGGAGGAACCTCGATCTTGCTCGTCGAACAGAACGCTCGGATGGCCCTGTCCATCGCCGGGCGCGGCTATGTGATGCAAACGGGGCGAATCGTTGCTGAAGGCACGGGCCAGGAACTCCTACACAGCGAGGAAATCCGAACCGCTTATTTGGGAGAGTAAGCCGTTTGTGTCGCACGCTCTGTATCGAATTTTAGCTTGACAAACCTTTTTTTTGAGCGGTATAATCAACCAGTCCCTCAGCTTGTGAAGTGGCTGCGTTATACATAATTGAGTCAGTCACACGAGGGACTATTTGAATCAGATCGCTACGGGTGCGAATTCATTTGCACAATCAGACGCATTTTGGCAAGACCCCGGGAAGCTTGAGTTCATTCATACAATATTTTCCTGCTTGCAGAGCCAGAGAAGAGGTTTGCAGTCGCCCTATGTGATTATTCTCGAACCGGAAAGGCGCGGCGCAAGAGCATTGCGCCGGTTTCCGGTTTAATGAGTTTGACAAGGTTATAACTGAAGTTTGGGATGGAAGCTTTGGGAGGAACACATGAAGAAGCGCTTGGGTTGGATTGCGGTCTTGTCGGCTCTGCCGGTCCTTTTCTTTCTCGCGCTGTCGCTCAGAAAAGAAGGAACGTCTGAAGCCGCGTCGGGAATGAGAAGGGTTGGAGTGCCCCTGGAGAGTCCCCTCTACAAAGAGGGCGAAATACTCGTGCAAATGAAGCCGGGGATATCAAAAAGCGCCTCCCTCAGTGTTCATTCGGCTTTTGGCGCAGCAAAGATCGAGGATCTAGGTGGCGGGGCTGAGCTTGTGAAGTTACCGGCCGGTATGTCGGTGAATGAAGCAGTTGCGCTCTATTCCGCCAATGCCAATGTCTCGGAAGCATCTCCCAACTACTATCAGCGTGTCAGGCAAACATTCCCCAATGATCCGTCGTTCGGATTCCTCTGGGGAATGAATAACACCGGGCAAACCGGGGGAACTCCGGACGCTGACATCGATGCCCCCGAGGCATGGGAGCTCACAACCGGTGACCCGGGTGTGGTGATCGCTGTCGTGGATACGGGCGTGGACTATAATCACCCCGACCTTGTCGCTAACATGTGGATTAATCCGGGCGAGGTTGCTGGAAACGGAATCGACGACGATCTTAACGGTTACATCGATGACGTTCATGGGATAAATGCAATCGACGGAGTTACAAGCCCGGGAGATCCGCTTGATGACAATGGGCATGGCACGCACGTAGCCGGCACTATCGGAGCCGTAGGCAACAACAGCGCCGGTGTCACCGGCATCAATTGGAACGTGAAAATAATGGCGCTGAAGTTTCTGACATCCGAAGGTTTTGGCGCAGTTAGCGACGAAGTCGAGTGCCTCAATTACATAGCCGACCAGGCTGATCGTGGCCAGAAGATCGTCGCCGTAAACGCCTCATTCGGCAGCTACTCGCCATTGTTCAGTTTCGAGCAGAATGCCATAGACAATCTGCGGCAGCGCGGTATCCTTTTCGTGGCCGCAGCCGGCAATGGGGATGTGAATGGCAATGGAGTGGAG
Source organism: Candidatus Poribacteria bacterium (assembly GCA_016215705.1). GTDB lineage: Bacteria > Abyssobacteria > SURF-5 > SURF-5 > SURF-5 > JACRIR01. Next base: position 31,515 of record JACRIR010000051.1, read on the forward strand.
AATGATGAATTGTTGCATATTCCCTCGAGCTACGACCTGCCAAATCTGATTTCTGTCGCCGCCACCAATGACACGGACAATCTGTCGGGCTTCTCGAATTTCGGCCGAAGGACAGTCCACGTTGGAGCGCCCGGAGAGAGTATTTTCAGCACTCTCTTAGGTGGAACATATGGACCTTTCGATACGGGATTTTCCGGCACGTCAATGGGAACTCCGCACGTGGTCGGCACAATCGGTTTGCTCTATGCCCGATTCCCGGTTCTGAATCCGGTGACGGATTGGCCTCTCGTAAGAAATCGGATTCTTACCGGTGGCGACATCGATCAATTCCTCGCCGGCAGAACAGTCACCGGCAGACGATTGAACGCGTTTGGCGCTTTGACATGTTCCGGGACTACCGTCCTCGCCAGAATCAGACCCCTCACAAGCTTGACAAAATCCTGGCTATCCGGTGGTATCACATTTTACATACCAGATCCTCTACCTGAGCGGAATGAGGCCACTGTTTTCTTCGGGCAAGACATCTTCGGCAATGCGTTCAGCATTCCTCTTAAGCTCTCAGCGCTTCACATCAACTGCGAGCAGCCCAACGGCAATGTCGTTGTTAATGTCGGCGGGCAGGCTGTCACCCTGCTCGATGGCGGCGTTTCGCCCGACCGTGTTGCCGGCGACGGCGTCTATACTTCCGCGTGGAATCCCCCTCTTGCTGAAACAGACCTTGTTGCCACTTTTCCCAACACCGGCACTTCTATCGCTCCTTTTACCGACAGCTTTGTAGTTCACGTGCGCAGAACCGACGACCGGAACGGATTCGTTGTGGCGGACGCCGGAGTTTCTCAGACAGTCGAAGGAGGAAGTGTCGTGGATCTGGACGGCAGAATAAGCACGAGACGTCCCGAGATGTCGCCGGTGCTCACTTATACATGGACGCAAACGAGGGGGACGAATGTAACTCTTAATTTTGACGATACTCCATTCCCATTCTTCACGGCTCCGAGCGCAACAGGTGGCCCGGATGATACCTTGGTATTCGAATTGGAGGTGTCGGATCTTGATGGAAACACGGCCACTGATACGACTGCGGTTACTGTAGCAGCCCCGGCGGCGGCGGGTGGCGGCGGCGGGGGTGGCGGAAGCTCGTGCTTCATCGCGACTGCGGCCTACGGTTCGGAAAATGCGCGAGACGTTGTGGTTCTCCGGCAGTTCCGGGACCGATACCTGATTACGAACGCGCCAGGCGCTGCATTTACGAACCTATACTACAAGCTGTCACCTCCCGTAGCTTCGCTGATCGCAAACCGTCCCGCCCTTAAGAAAACTGTAAGGATTGGTCTGACTCCTGCGGTAGGGTTTGCACAAGTCATGCTTGAAACAACAGGGGCCGAAAAACTTGTCATGAGCCTCCTGCTCGTTTCACTTGCCATCTCGCTTGTTATTTTCAGACAGCGGCACAAGAGGCTTGTTCACAGCGGAGATTCGATATAGTCATGCAGAGTGAATAGAAATTTCTGCCTTGTTGTCACTAACAATCAGACCCCGGGGCTTTCCAGCCTCGGGGTCTTTCTTCTCGGACCTGCCCCAAATCGCCCTGAGCTCCTCTGCGTCCTCCACGGTGAATCATTTACTTGATTAGGCTCGCCCGCGCATCGTGCGCCGCCCGAGGTAGACGCCGGCCAGGAATATCACGAGCAGAACGGCCCCCGCTCCGATTGCGGCTGTCTTCAGGTTGTCAGGGTTGATGAACATGTCGAGTCTTTCGAGGAGCTTGTTCCTCTCAGCTTCGAGAGTGTTGAGTTGCGCTGTCAAATCCTCATTCTTCTTTTCCGCTGCCTGCAAGCTGTTTTGGAGCCCCTTGACTTTTTCAAAGCCGGCGGTCAGATCGCTCTCGTATTTCGTTTGTTTCTCCGTCGAGACCTTGAGGTTGCCCTCGAGGTCCTTCACTTGTGAACGAAGGCCAAAGAGGCTTCGATCACGCTCCAGTTCAGTTTCGCCTGCGGCTGCCAAGCGCTCAAACACGGTCTTCACCCATTTCGCATTCTGATAAGCGTCGATGCATGCGTTGCTCAGCATGGTCCGGTCGCTCTTCACAAAGAGTACACCCCGCCCGACATAAGCTACGGCGGCTACGGGAGGAAATGACCCGATGCTATATAAGCCATTGTCGGAATAACAATCCTCGTCCCCCGTCGCAACCTCGACGGCATCCCGCGACAGAACAAGCGGTGCGCCGCCGTAGAAGCCTATGTTTTTGATTTCGGCGAGTTCAAAGCCTGAACGGGGTGGAAAACGCGTCAGTACGAATTTGCGGCCGGCGGGTGACTCTTTCATCGCAGAAGTAATATCCACGAGATCGCTCGCATCCATCGATACGCCGAAAATCTCGATGAACGGATTGACGATCTTGGCGGTTCCGCCATGAACGAAAACCGCGCCCCCCTTCTGCACTACAAACCAAACAAGCGCAGACACCTCATCTTCTCTGAGAGGCCTCTCCGGGCTGGGATGCAGAACCACGATGTCATAAGGCGCCAGCTTCTGTTGAGTGATATCTCCCGACGTCATCGAGGCGACCAGCGTACCGGCGGCGCGCAGCATCGCCGTCAGCTTTGAGTACCCGGCCGGCTCGGCGCTGAATGTTGTGTCGGCAGGAGCGAGAGCGGCCTCAAAGAACAATACTTTCTTCGGTTGGGCAGACGCTTCGGAACAGAGCAACAGCAGAAATGAGACGGCAACAAGTCCGATTCTCTTCAAGATATTGTCCTCCTCCCAATGAGCGGGTCCACGGTTCAAAGTTCACGGTTCACGTTGAATCACGAAGAATCTGAGCGCCTAACGTCATTCTCACTTCAGGAAATGATTACAGCACGTACCACGCAATACGCACGACGCGCCACGTTTTTCGGGAATGACCAATGGTATTCTATTTTGTGTAGTTACGTTTGTCAAACAATCTTGAGAAGGCAGTCGAGACAAATGGAGTCTGCCACGACTAAGCACGTTCAACGTCTTCTGAACAAAGCGAAGAATCCCGTGCCTTCTGAGACCATTCTAACCCTGCACCCGCTCAACTCCACAAGGAGCGCCTGAGGCGTCGAACCCTTTCGCAATGATGTGCACGCTGGCGCGTACACCTTTAGCAAACGTCAATATGAATTAATCTCCCCGCTACCTTGACAAACCATCTTCACTTTGATACATTGAGAATGTATTCGATGAATGTGCATTGCCCCTCTCATAGATCCCGATCCGTTGTGGTTCCGCCAGGGAAACCAATCGTGAGCAGAGGAATGTTTGCGAATGACGAGTGACCCCACCTTTGAACCTCTTGTCTCCGAAACGCGCGAGCGCATACTGCGAGCCGCGATGGAGCTCTTCCGCAAACACGGATTCAATAACACCTCCATAGCTCAGATTCTGCAGCACGCAAAGATCACCAAGGGCGGATTCTACTTCCACTTCAAGAGCAAGGAAGAACTCGGATTCATAGTCCTCGAGCGCACCCGGGATTTCTGGATGGAGAATGTCATCGACGTAATCGCCCAGGAAGCCGGCGTCAGGCGCCGCATAAGCCGCATGGTTGAGATTATGACCGAGATGTATCGCGGCGACATCTTTCACGGTTGCGCGCTGCTTGCCGTGCTGACCGCCGAGATGATGGAACATCCGACGGAATTCGCCGACCGCATAAGAAGCATAATAGCCGAATGGCAAAAGAGCATCATTGACATCCTTGAACAGGGCAAGACCGAAGGCATCTTCCGCAAGGATATGGATTCAAGCGCCTTGGCTCTGATTCTGATCGGATGCTGCCAGGGCACGACCATGATGGGACACCTTGACCCCGAAAACGTCAACTACGACCTGCTTCTTCATGACCTCGAGAAATGGATTCTCGAGGGCTGCGCCCGACGCTGAAATGGCCATCTGACTGCGTCCTTGTCTGTCGTTCCGACACGGTCGGCATTCGTGCGCGCATGCTGGTGCCTGGTGGCCGCCTACTTGACAACGAATGTTCATGTCCTGTATAATTCATCTTGTGAATAATTCGGGCCATGAAATACATAATCTCTCTCACTACCTTTGAGCAACTATGATAACGCAAGACGCAGCCACAAGTTTTTGGAAAGCGTTCGACAAACTCATTCGTTCCTTCTCCTCGATGAACAACGTTTCCGGAATCATTGTCCTCGGCAAGCCGGATATCATTGCGCTTGAGGCTGTCTCCAGGAATGAGGGGCTCATTATGAGCGAGATGGCGCGGCTTCTGGAGATCAGGTTCAATACCGCAACGGGAATTGCTGACCGACTTGTTGAAAAGAAACTGTTAAAGCGCGAAGGAAAACATGGGGACAGGCGAGTAATTCGACTGTGTTTGACTGAAAAGGGCAGGAAAACCGTTACGGCTTATCAAAGGCATAGGGGAAAGTTTTTCAGGGAAATGATGGTCGCTCTTACGAAAAGTGAACAGGAAGCTTTTGTTTCTGTCCTCGTGAAAATCGCCGGCGTAATGGACAAGAAAAAAGGGGAAATGGCGAGGTGATGTCGATGTTCAGCGAAAAGTTTCTGGAAAGCCTCAAAGCGGAATACGGACGATGGGAGCAGAGTACTCTCAAGAAGATCCTTGATAAATATGGCATGACTTCGGATTCTATTCCCCGGCAGACATATACGCCGCTCGACATTGAGACGACCGACTTCTCGAATTGTGTCGGATTTCCGGGCGAGTTCCCGTTCACACGCGGAATCTACCCCACCATGATAGTCGGAACAGGCATCGGAGGGCGGGCGTATTCCGGTTTCGGGAACCCGGAGGATACCCGCGACAGGCTCAGATTCTTGCTGTCGCAGGGACAGTTCGGCTTCAGCCTGGCCTTCGATCTGCCGACGCAGATAGGTCTCGATTCGGACCATCCGCTGGCGACCGGCGAGGTCGGCAGGGTAGGGGTGGCCCTCAGCTCACTGCAGGACATGGAGACTATTCTGTCGGCGTTCGACGGCGGCGCGCCTCTTGACAGAATTCGCTCCTCCTTTACGACCAACGCCCAGGCGGTTGTCGTCCTGTCGATGTACATCGCGATGGCGGAGAAACTGGGCATTCCCCTGAACCAGCTTACCGGCACGATTCAAAACGATATCTTGAAGGAATACATCGCGCGGGGCACATATATCTTCCCGCCAACACCCTCGATGCGTCTTACAGGGGACATCTTCGAGTTTTGCTCCAGGAATATGCCGCGGTTCAACATGATAAGCATTTGCGGGTATCACATACGCGAGGCGGGCGCTACCGCCTCGCAGGAATTGGCATTCATGTTGTGCAACGCCATCGCTTATTCGGAAGTGGCGCTCAAACGCGGACTCGGCCCGGACGACTTCCTCCCGAGATTCAGCTTCCTGTTCAGCAGCCACAGCAATTTCTTCGAGGAGGTTGCCAAATTCCGCGCTGCCCGCAGAATGTGGGCAAAGATAGCGCGTGACCGGCTGGGCGCAAAGAAGACTGATTCGATGCGTTTCCGCGTTGCCTCCGGTTACGCGGGTTCCACGTTCACGGCGCAGAAACCTCTTAATAATATCGCGCGCGGCACGCTCGAATGTTTTGCGTCAATCATAGGCGGGAACATGGGGAGCGCCTCGGCGCCGTATGATGAAGCATTGGGATTGCCGACCGAAGAGGCCACCATAGTGGCGCTTGATACGCCTCGCATAATCCACTTCGAGGCGCGCGGCGCCGACGTGATAGACCCGCTCGGCGGCTCATACTATGTCGAACATCTGACCGACGCCCTGGAAGCGCGCGCCACCGATCTCATCAACAAGGTCGACGCCCTGGGCGGAGCAGTCGCTGCAATTGAAAAGGGATTCATTCAGGCGGAGGTTGAAAGCAGTTCGTACAAGATGCAAAAGGAAATTGAGGAAGGGATGCGCCGGATTGTCGGAGTGAACGAGTTTGTAGGTGAGACGCCGCCATTGCATCCGATGGAATTGGCGTCAGACATCGAGGATCGCAGAATCCGTGCGCTCAGGCAGTTGCGTGCTGAACGCAACAACGCAGCGGTCGAGAAATGTTTGAACCGGGTTCGCGTCGCAGCCGAAGGAACAGAAAATCTTATTCCGTCTGTCATGGATGCGGTCAAGGCTATGGCCACCAACGGCGAGATATGCGGCGTCCTAAGAGAAGTTTTCGGCGAAGCGCAACCGTTTACTTCGTACTAGTAGAGTGCTTCCTAAATAAGATGCATTGATTCGGCTACGGTCTCCCCCTTCGCCTTCTCAATGTACACCCTGTATCCCGGGAGAATATTATGAACGACAACCACATGCTGCTTGAAAAAGACGGCTACGTCGCCACCATAACCATCAATCGACCCGATCAGCGCAACGCCATGCTGTCAATCATGTGGAAATGGCTCGGCGAAACGATGGATAAGCTAAGCGAAGACAACGACGTCAGGTGTGTTATCATCCGTGGCGCGGGCGACAAGGCGTTTGCGTCGGGAGCTGACATCTCAGAATTTGAGGTGTGGACCAGCCAGGAGAAAGCGCGGGAATATGGCGGCCGCATCGAATACGCCCTCCAGAGCATCGAGAAGCACAGAAACCCGGTGATTGCGATGATTCAGGGCTATGCCCTTGGCGCGGGCTGCGAGCTCGCGGTCGCCTGCGACCTCCGGATTCTCGCCGACGGCTCAAAAATCGGCATCCCGTCGGCAAAACTCGGCGTAATGCTGAATTACGAGAATTATCATAGAGTTGTCGACCTGGTAGGCATCTCGATTGCGCGAGAAATATTCTTCCTGGGCCATCCCCTTGATGCGCAGCGCGCGAAAGAAGTCGGATTGGCCAATTTCGTTGTGCCCAAACCGGAACTGCAAACGTTCACTTGCGAGATCGCACGCGAGATTTCGGAAAATGCTCCGCTATCGGTGAGGGGAAGCAAGCGTGTTCTGCACGCATGCGCCGTGCACGGAATGCTTGATCGCGACCGCGACGCCGATGCGCTCGCGCAGCTCGATGACTTGAGCGCAGCTTGCTTCTTGAGCGAGGACGTGAAGGAGGGCGTAAGCGCCTTCTTCGGCCGCCGCAAGGCCGATTTCAAAGGGGAATGAACCAGGTTCACGGTTTACAGCCTACAGTTTACGGTTGAATCGAGGAGAAGCTGACAACTTTACCTTATTCCCTCGAAAGCGGGAATCCACGTTCGTGATGTCTCAGCGCACAAATCTGGATTCCTGCTTTCGCGGGAATGACGGTGAGGGTGTGGTAGGGAGATTACCGATGAACATGACACGTGAACTCTGTGACGCAATTGAAAGGACTACTTTCGAGCAGATTCCGACTGACGCCATTGCGGAAGCGAAGCTCTGCCTGCTCGACTGGCTGGGCGTAACGCTAGGCGGCGCCCATGAGCCGCTCACGAAGATTCTTATGGAGATTGGCGACCTCGTCGGGGGCGAGAAGCAGTCCAGCATTGTCGGCCATGCGCGCAAGACCTCGATTCTGAACGCGGCCTTGATTAACGGCTCCGCGTCGCATGCGCTCGATTTCGATGACGTACACTTCCAGATGATGGGTCATCCGACCGTGCCGGTCATGCCCGCGCTACTCTCATTGGCCGAAGTTCGAAAGAGCAGCGGGCGTGATGTTCTCACTGCATTTTTGCTCGGATTCGAGGCGGAGTGCAGAATCGGATCCTCAGTCTTCCCGTTTCATTACCAGCAAGGCTGGCATGCGACCTCGACAATCGGACGCTTCGGAGCAGCGGCCGCATGTTCAAAGTTGCTCGGCCTCGACGCGGCGCGCATGAGTTTCGGCCTTGGCGTGGCCGGCACACAAGCGGCCGGCCTCAAGCAGGTCTTCGGTACAATGTCCAAGCCGTTCCACGCCGGAAAAGCCGCGATGGATGGGCTTCTTGCGGCTTTGCTCGCCGAAAAAGGCTTCACTTGCTCCGAGGATATCATTGCAGGCGAGGGCGGTTTCTGCAAAGTGCTCTCGCCGGACGCGAATCCTGAATTGATCATGCAGGACTTTGGCAAGACATACGCCATCGGGAACGTTATGTTCAAGCGGCATGCCTCTTGTTTTGAGACGCATCCGACCATCGACGCGGCCCTCGATATTCGCAGTAAGGTGCGCGCGGACGATATCGCGGAAGTGCGAGTCTCCGCGGTTCCGGTCGCTCTCGAGATCGCCGGAAAAACTGAACCTAGCACCGGTCTCGAAGGCAAGTTCAGCCTTGCCTATTGCGCTGCGCTTGCACTCGTCGACGGCGAGACGGGTGAAGACCGTTTCTCGGATGAAAATGTTCTGAGCGATCAACTGGTCGCAATGCGCAAGAAGATAACAGTGACCCCTGACGAACAACTCGGCTTGACACAAGCGGAAATCACCGTGCGGATGCGCGACGGTCGCCAATTGAAGAGCAGCGCCGACACGCTCGAGTCCGGCTCAAACAAAGAAAAGCGAAAAGCCGACCTTGTTCGGAAGTTCCGCTCTTTCGCCGAACGGCTCCTTCCGCCAGGCAGGGCGGATGCCATAATTAGATTTGTCGAGAACATGGAAGCGCAGAAGAACGTGGCAAAACTCTTAGCCCTCTGCCGTCCATGATATTGGACGGCGTGCTGTGGAGGCGCTTATTCGGGGACATCATGCCGCATGGTGTTGCCGAATGAGCGGCTGCGGCGCGGTCCCCGCTTAGCAACCAAACAAAGGAGCCAAAATGCAGAAAATTCTCGAAGGCGTCAGGATACTCGACCTCTCACGCATGCTCGCGGGCCCATATGGCTCCATGCTTCTCGGAGACCTCGGCGCAGAAGTCATTAAAATCGAAGAACCCGGCAGCGGTGACCTCACCCGGACAACTTCCGCTCAGGCCGCTCTTCGGGGCATCAGCGCATACTTTCTGAGCATCAATCGAAGCAAGAAGAGCGTTACGCTGAATATGAAGACCGAAAAAGGGCGCGCCATCTTCTACGAACTCGTCAAGAAGGCTGATGTTGTCTACGACAACTTCCGGCCGGATGCTCTCGAGAGGCTCGGATGCACATATGAGATTCTTTCAAAACACAACCCCGGAATTATTTGCTGTTCGGTATCGGCATTCGGACACGACGGTCCCTATCGCGACCTGCCCGCATACGATGTCATTCTTCAGGCAATCGGCGGCACAATGGGCCTTACAGGACCCGAAGGCGGCGACCCGGTTCTGATGGGAGTGCCGATGGGCGACCTTGGCGGCGGCATTTTCGGGGCGCTCGCGATATCAGCGGCGCTTTACAATCGTGAGAAAACCGGCTGCGGCCAGAAGCTGGATATCAGTCTGCTCGACAGCCAGATATCGTTGCTGGTCTACATGGCGCAAACTTACATAGCCAACGGACAGGTTCCTAAGCCCCGCGGCACAATGCACCCGCTGATCGCCCCTTTCCGTGCGTTCAAAACAAGGGACGGCCACATTGCGGTGGTCGCTTTCCAGGATAAATTCTTTGAGAGCTTTTGCCGGATAATCGAACGCGAAGACCTCCTGACCGATGAACGGTTTGACAACTTGATTAATCGCGCTTTGAACAAGACTGAGTTGTATGCTATATTGGATACGATTTTCCCGAGAAAAACGACCGCTGAGTGGCTTGCGCCGTTGCGTGAAGCTCAAATTCCCTCGGGTCCCGTGAACGACATCAAGGATGCCTTGAATGATATCCAGGTGCGACACAGAAAGATGGTTGTCGAGATTGACCACCCCGAAATCGGGCGCTACGAGGCTCTGGGGAATCCTATAAAATCGTCGGCGATGCACGATGGCGAATTCATGCCGCCGCCTGCGCTTGGCCAACATACGGACGAAGTGCTCGGCGCGCTGGCCGGTCTTTCGGCCGATGAGATCAAGTCTTTGCGCAATGAAGGCGTGATCTGATATCCCCTAGGTCGGGGACATCACGCCGATCTCTTAGCACACTTTTTCATAAATACGGTGACGAATAAACTCTAAGCTCTGAACCCCAAACCAGATATCTTGGGAGGACATGAGGGTATGCCTGAAAAGAAAATACGAGTGTTGGTTGCCAAGCCCGGTCTTGACGGCCACGACCGCGGCGCAAAAGTCATTGCGCGCGCGCTCCGCGACGCCGGAATGGAAGTCATTTACACTGGTCTTCGTCAAACCCCTGAGCAGATCGTTTCTGCGGCTTTGCAGGAGGACGTGGACGTGATAGGTCTGAGCGTCCTTTCGGGCGCTCATATGGGACTGACTCAGAAAATCATAGCCAGGCTCAAAGAGCAAAATGCCGGCGACAAAATGGTGCTGGTGGGGGGAACCATCCTCGCAAAAGATATCCCTAAGTTGAAAGATATGGGTGTTGCCGAAGTCTTTCCGACGGGCAGTCGCCTCGAAGAACCGATCAAATTTATCAAAGAACGACTCGGAAACTGATGGGCAGTGGCGCAGGTCTTTCCATGTGACGGCACTCAGTCGCGTATACCATGCAGCGTGGCGTTTATTCGGGTACACCATGTCGCATGGGGTGTCCCCGAATAGACGCTCATCGTGTCCCAGAGTAAATGTGGTTTCTCAGGAGCGCCTGACCGCACATAACGTGGTTAATTGTAGAGGAAAGGTGGAGCGAGGGGAATTAACGTGATTTCATGCTGAGCGAAGCGAAGAATCTCTTTTCTTGGCTTCCTTCCCTTTCGCCATTCGTCTCTTTCTTAAGGAGGCATAACCCGTGCCTGAACACAGTCGAAGTCACCTGAATCCTAAACCATGAACCGTGAACTATGAACCATGAACCCTAAACCCTAAACCCTGAACCAACCAAAGGTGCGAACACATGCCTGAAATAAGAAAACTTGATATCGACACCCCCGCTCTTCTCATTGACCTCGACAGAATGGAACATAACATCAAGAAGATGGCAAGTTTCTTCGATATGCAGTTCTCCAACTTGAGGCCGCACACAAAGACCCATAAATGTCCCGTCCTGGCGCACAAACAGCTTCAGGCAGGCGCTCAAGGGATAACGTGCGCAAAATTGGGCGAAGCAGAGGTAATGGCCGCCGCAGGCATACGGGATATCCTTATCGCCAACCAGATAGTGGGCCCCGACAAAATCGCGCGTCTGGCAAATCTCGCCCGACATTGCGACATCATGGTGGCCGTCGAATCTCGCCACAATGTCGCAGACCTCTCCATGGCGGCGAGGCATGCGGGCTCCACTATTCGCATTCTCATCGAGGTCGATGTCGGAATGCACCGGTGCGGCGTGAAGAGCCCGGAAGAAGCGGTCTCGCTTGCTCAAAAGATTCTGGAAAGCCCGGGGCTGCAATTCGAGGGCATCATGGGTTACGAGGGCCACGCGGTAATGATTCCGGAACTCGACGACCGGCGACAGGCCTGTCTCAAGTCGATGCAAGTCCTGATAGGCGCCAGAGATGCCCTGCTGAAGAGCGGAATCGAAGTGAAGATTGTAAGCGCAGGCGGAACCGGAACGTACAACATCGCAGGTTCGTACCCGGGAGTAACGGAAATCCAGGCGGGCTCCTACATACTCATGGATGCAAAATATCGAAGCGTGCTGCAGGATTTTGAATCGGCCCTCACAATCCTTTCTACGGTCACGAGTCGGCCCGACAAGGAAACAGCGATCCTCGACGCGGGCATGAAGGCGATGACGTTTGAATTCGGGATGCCGGAGCTTGTCGGAGTCGCCGGCGCCGCCGTCTCTTTCCTCTCCGAGGAACACGGCCACCTGTATCTTGAGGATGCGGACCCCCAGGTGGGTGAAAAAGTCGAGCTCATTCCCAGTCATTGCTGCACAACCATCAATCTCCATGACCGCTTTTACGCCGTTCGCGGAGATCGTCTGGAGGCCGTCTGGTCTGTTGCCGGCCGCGGCAAATTCGCGTAGGCCAGTTCCACACGTGTAGGAGATGCCAACTTGTGTCCTGGAGGCGGAAAAGGCAAGGTTATCTTGGTCTCAGCGTTTATGTCTGTTGACAAACATAGATATGTGTGGTATAATTCCATTGTTCCAATTTCCCAACCCCCATGCACGAAGAGGGGGAAGTGCGAAAGCCTTCCCCCTCTTATGCTTTAATGTCCTCAGCACAAAAACGCCGTTGAAAACCCCACGGTGCTTCCAGAGAAGAACGAACTCCTTTTCACCGCAAAGCCGCAAGTGGTGCAAGGGAAAAGCAAGAGTGTTGCTATGAGTTCTTGCTCTTCAACACACGGTAGTCCCCGACTCTCGCCGTCAACCCAATCTTGTCAAAGTACTCAAGCAGCGGGACCGCATGCTTGCGGCTTACGCCAAGGACGGTCTTCAGGTCGCCAACGCCAAGCTTGTCGGCCTTTTGGAAATGCTCTTTGATTCTGCGTATCGCGGGCTCGAGGAAATCCTTGTGGTAGGCCATCGTGGGACTGATCTTTATGATCATCCCCTCCTCCAGCAGCAACGAAATCATCTGCTTTGCGCTTTTGGAATCACCAATCTGTTCTTCAACCTGGCTGAATGTCGGCGGCGAGTAACCGGCATCTCGAAAGATTGATTCCATTCTGTGTCTTGCCGCTTTCTGGGCTTCGGTTATCTGAGCTTTTCTGCCTTTGAATCTAATCCCTTCGGCGGCAGCCTCGATCACATCAGATTGGATGAGTTCAATCATGATTCTGTCAAAAATGTGCGCATCGATCTCGCCCAACCGGCTCCGCAATTCCTCCCTTGGCATGAACAGGCGGTGCGGCTGAGACGCAAAGAATCCTTTCATCTCCTCAGTGGCGCGTTTTCTTATCTGCTCGAAGCGATCCCGAAAGACGATAAGCATGTCATCGCCGCCGGCGAACGATAGGATGGTTCCCTTCTTGATGTGCGCGTCCACCACCGCGCGCACCTTTTCTATTGGCTCCCCCACGCGTGAAGCAAGGGCGCGTAGCCTTTCGCCCGTATCCTTTTGGGCAAGGAACGCGAGAGCAACTTCTCCCGAGGTGGCTTTCTCAAGCTTCTTGAGACAATCTGACCTATCCGTCTCTTTTCGTCTCAATTTGGCCGGCCCCACGTCGATAACAACCCCTCCGCCAATCGTGAATTCAGGCGATTCTCCCCTGAGCACAAAACGGTCGCCCCGAAACGCGCACAGCGCATGCGCTGGATGAATCTGCACGTAAGCCTCTTCGCCCGGGTTGAGCTTAAGCGTATCGATGAGATTCATGCGCGCAAGCCGCTGGCTTGTAGCGAGATAGAGCTTGACACTCGAGGTCCTTGGAATCGCTCGAGGCGCAGAAGCCAACAACTGAATCCTCGCGTCGAGAATGCTCGTTGCTTCTGCCGTACCCTGTCTCACAAGGGTATCGCCGCGCTCGATTTGCTGAACGGAAATATTGGCCAGGTTCATCGCAGCCCGCATCCCGGCGGAAATCCTCTCCTGCTTGACGCCATGGCTCTGCAATTGACGCGCTCGTGTCGATAATCCGGAAGGGAGAACAACCACAGGCTCATCCTCGGAAAGATGGCCCGAGAACACGGTTCCCGTGACCACCGTTCCAAAACCCTTCATGGTGAAAACGCGATCTATGGGGAATCGGAACAGCCCCTCTTCGTCCTTTTGCCGCTGTTCCTCCACGGCCTGCCTGATCAATTCCCTGATTCGATCAAGTCCTTCACCTGTCTTCGCCGACACTCTTTCAATGGGCGCCCCCTCGAGGAATGTGCCTTTCACAATCTCCTCGATTTCCGCCTCGACGATCGCCACCATTTCGCTGTCGGCCGCGTCGATCTTATTAATCGCTACGATTCCCCGAGGAATAGCAAGGAGTTTCATGATCTCGAGGTGCTCGCGCGTTTGTGGCATCACACTCTCCGTGGCGTCCACCACGAGGATGACAATATCCATGCCTGCCGCCCCTGCAAGCATGTTCTTTACGAATTTTTCGTGTCCGGGAACGTCCACGAACGCAACGCGAGTGCCGTCAGGAAGATCGAAATGCGCAAAACCGAGATCTATTGTCATCCCGCGCTCTTGTTCCTCCTTGAGGCGGTCCGGATCAATGCCCGTGAGAGCTTTTACCAGCGCGGATTTTCCGTGATCTATGTGGCCGGCAGTGCCGACAATGAGGTGTTTCATTGGGAACCGTATCCCCTTCACCAAAAGGAATGCTGATGCTCCCCCTGTTGAATTTGTCCAACAATCGTTGTAGGGGCACGGCGCGCCGTGCCCCTACAGGCGATACTGCCTCGAAATAGCAATTGCAGAGCAGTCTCTCCTAACTTTTTGTCAAAAGGCGGTTCTTCTTCCCCCCTTTGAAAAAGGACCATCTTTCTTCACCCCCCTTTGATAAAGGGGGAAGGGGGGATTTTACAGTCCGGGTGTGTGTGCCGCGTTTACCGGTGGAGCACTACCACACGTTCACATACGAAGCACTAAGTAGGTCGCTTCATAAATCCTGTATCGTATTTTGTAGGGGCGACTCGGTGAGCCGCCCTCGCTAAATCCAGGCGCCTACGTCACCGTATTTATGAAAACATGCGCTAAGCCCCGGCGGCAATCTCCCGAAACGCTGCCACTATCTCAGACAATTCATCCGCCTGCACCGTTCTGAAATCGAGGCAAAAAGAATCGTTTCGGATTATCCCTATGATGGGAGGCGAATTTCGCCTCAAGCGGCTCGCAATCTGCTCGGGTGAGAGCTTCTCCGGCTTGATGATTAGCAACTTTGTGGGGAGCGTCTGCCCCGGACACGAACCGCCGCCAATCTGCGATTCTCCGTCAGCGATATCGGCGCGCAGGATCCTTCGCAACTGACTACCCATCTCATCAAGAACTCTTCCTGCCATCTTGCCGATATCATCCGGCGTGCGAGAGATTATTCCAAGCGTCGGTATCTCTTTTTCCGGCGCGCGCGATGATTGCAGAATCTGGAAAAGCACGCCGAGCGCAGAAAGCGTCATCTTGTCGACACGCAGGGCCCGCATCAGAGGGTTCTTGCGAATTGCCCGCACGTATTCAGCCTTTCCCACGACTATGCCCGCCTGCGGGCCACCCAACAGCTTGTCGCCACTGAATGTTACGATATCGGCGCCGGTCTTGACGCTGGCCTGGGGCGTTGGCTCACCGCTGATTCCGAACTTCGTCATATCCACGATTGCGCCGCTGCCGAGGTCTTCCATCACGGGAACGCCGTGTTTTCGGCCGAGTTCAACCAACTCTGACAGTGGCGTCTGATTCGTGAATCCGACGATGCGGTAATTGCTCGGGTGAACTTTGAGCAGTAGAGCAGTTTCAGGCGAGAGCGCTCGCTCATAGTCATATATATATGTTCGGTTTGTGGCGCCTACCTCCACGAGTTTCGCGCCGCTCTTGGCCATTACCTCCGGTATCCGGAACGAGCCGCCTATTTCCACAAGCTCACCACGTGACACGATAACCTCGCGCCCCTTGGCAAATGTGTCCAGCGCAAGCATGACCGCTGCCGCATTGTTGTTTACGACGGTCGCAGCCTCGGCCCCCGTAACCGAGCAGATGACCGGCTCGATGACAGAATCGCGGTGGCCTCGCTCGCCTGTCGAAAGGTCAATCTCGAGGTTGCAGTAGCGAGCTGCCACGTCCGCCATTGCTGCGATAACCTTGGGCCCGACGAGAGAACGGCCCAAATTTGTATGAATCACCACCCCCGTGCCGTTTATCACTCGGCGCAGAGCAGGGGAGAGGCGAGCCGATGCTCTGCCCACCACTTCATCCTCGATGGCGCCCAACTCAAGGGGCGGTGAGTTCTTACGAGCTTTCTTTTGGCCGGACCGGATTTCCTCGAGCACCTCGCGAACGACCTCCGTCACAAACGCATCTGTCAGCCCCTGAAGGAGACCCATCACTTTGGGAGTCTGCTTCACCTTCTCCACGCTGGGAATGCGGCTCAGATTTGTCCGGGATTCTTGTGCCATAAGTAGTTGTATCCAATTGTCAAAATCCCTGCAATTCTTACACAATACGCAACCAATTGTCAACCGCCCCTTGAGGTTCGGTGCTTGCCGCATTCAGCGATGCCTGCCGGGCGCATATACGGGCGCATATAGGCGCAAATACTTGAACAGTTGCTCATTCTTGCTAACATCGGCGAAGCATGACATATTAGTTAAAGTAAGAAGCAACCAGACCAAAACTATGGAAAGGAGAGACTACAATGATGAAAGCCTTTTCTAGTCTTTTGGCTTTGTTAACGATTCTGTGTATTCCATCTCTCGGATACGGACAGGTGCTTGGTTTTCAGGCGAACCTTACGGGGGCGCAAGAAGTGCCTCCAGTGGCGACTATCTCAACTGGCAGCGCAGATGTGACCTTCGACGCGGGCCTTACTACGGCGATGGTCAATCTCACGGTATTTGACGGCATCGGCGTAACCCAGGCGCACATGCATTGCGCAGCGGCCGGAGCAAATGGCCCTGTTGTGGCATTCCTTTTCGGGTTTGTTCCCGCTGGCGTTGACGTCGACGGTCTCCTCGCACAACTCGTTCTGACAGACGCCGACATTATCCCGCAGAATCCGCCCGCGCCGACCTGCGGCATGGTCATAACTGATGTCGCATCTCTTCAGGCGGCAATGATGGCCGGCAAAATCTACGCGAATGTCCATACTCTTTTCTTTCCCGGCGGAGAAATCAGAGGGCAACTGTTACCCAGGCTGTCGTCATCTGAAGAGCTAGACGAAGCAGAAATCGAGGAACCGGAAGAGCCGGAAGTTGAAGAGCCGGAGGTCGAAGAACCGGATGTTGATGAACCTGAAATCGAGGAACCGGATGTCAGCGATTCTGATTTCGGTCAGATCGTGATCGGCAATCCAACCATCAATTGAGTCCGATGGGGATACGGATGAACCCACACATAGAGAGTGAAGGAGGTTTCGCCCAAAGCGGTTTCGCGACATATCGTACTGATTCAAGCGCCTGAATCAAATTCTGCTCGGCATCGGCGAGGAGGGGATTGAATCCCGACAAGAGCCGACGCGAGCAGAAAGGCGCTTTTTTCGTCTTTCAACCGCCTTGACATCATTTGGGGTATATGATAGACTACGCCCGCTTTTGACAGAGCCAATAAGAACTCACCTGATCTGGCTGTTATTTCTTCAATTATCTCCCGGTGCGAACAAGCGAATATTGAAGAAAGGTGTACGCATCTTTGGCCCTGACATCGTAAATTTATAGCATTCAAGGACTTAAGATAAGCAATCTTTTGTGAGAACCCATTTCGGGATAATAGCATGTCGACTTTCGAGCAGATCGATAAACTTAAGAAACTCCAGGAGCAGGCGCTCATGGGGGGTGGTGAGGAACGCATCAAGGAGCAACATGAAAAGGGTAAACTCACTGCCCGCGAAAGAATTGATATGCTCTTAGATAAGGGTTCTTTCACAGAGTTGGGCGCATTTGTTACACATAAATGCGCACACTTCGGAATGGAGAAAAGAAAATATCTCGGCGACGGAATCGTTACCGGCTATGGCGCTATTGCCGGACGGCAGGTGTATGTCTTTGCGCATGATTTCACCGTCGTCGGAGGCACTCTCGGCCACGCATTTGCAGAAAAAACGTGCAGACTAATGGAATTGGCGATGCGCAACGGCGCACCCGTCATCGGCCTGAACGACTCCGGTGGAGCGCGCATCCAGGAAGGCGTCGAAAGCCTTGCCGGATATGCAGACATATTCTTGCGCAATACGCTGGCCTCGGGCGTCATCCCGCAAATATCGGTCATTCTGGGTCCGTGCGCGGGCGGCTCGGTGTATTCTCCCGCGCTGACGGATTTCATCTTCATGGTCGACAACACGAGTTACATGTTCATAACCGGTCCCGAAGTGATCAAAGCGACCACCTACGAGGAAGTCACCAAGGAAGACCTTGGGGGGTCGCATACCCATTCGACCCGGAGCGGTGTTTGCCATTTCGCGATGCCCGATGAGACCAGTTGCTTTGACGCCATACGCGAGCTCTTGTCATACGTTCCTCAGAACAACATCGAGGAACCTCCGTTCGTGCCGACTGCCGATCCGCCTGACCGCGCGGACGAATCGTTGAACTCAATCATTCCTGACAATCCAAAGGAATCATATGACATGTACAAAGTCATTCGCTCGGTTGCGGATGACGGCCGTTTCTTGGAAGTCCATGCCGGGTTCGCGCGCAACATAATCGTGGGTTTCGCTCGACTTGGAGGACGGTCCGTCGGCATTGTGGCAAATCAGCCGATGGCGCTGGCCGGCTGCCTCGACATAAATGCGTCCGTTAAAGCAGCCCGGTTCGTACGGTTCTGCGATGCGTTCAACATCCCGATAGTTACCTTCGAGGATGTGCCGGGGTTCCTGCCGGGCACAGCCCAGGAATTCGGCGGGATAATCGTTCATGGCGCGAAACTCTTGTACGCTTACTGCGAAGCTACCGTGCCCCGTGTTACCGTTATCACCCGCAAGGCCTATGGCGGCGCATACTGCGTGATGTCGTCTAAACATGTGCGGTGCGACATCAATTATGCATGGCCCTCAGCCGAGATCGCCGTAATGGGTCCTGACGGAGCCATCAATATCGTCTTTCGGAAAGAACTCGCCGAGGCAAAAGACCGCGAAGAGGCCCGCAAAAAGCTGCTCGAGGACTATAAGGAGAAGTTTGCGAGTCCGTACATCGCCGCCGAACTCGGATATGTGGACGAAGTAATCGAACCCGGGATGACGCGGGTGAAGCTAATAAGAGCGCTTGAGTCGCTCCGGAATAAACGCGATACAAATCCACCCAAGAAACACGGGAATATTCCCCTGTGACTTTCGACCTTCGACCGTGCGATGACATGGGTTTTGGCTGCGGCTACACCGCGTCGTGAGATGTGAGGCCTTTCGTTGTGAAGAAACTGGAGTTGCTGGTCAACGGGAAATCGTATAATGTGGAAGTAATCCGGACCGGCGGCGAAGTCGCTCGTGTGATCGTAAATGGCTCGCCATACGACGTCGTCATCAAGGACCTGCCGGAAGGGCATTTCCCGCAGGTGAGGACCACGGCCGAGAAGGCTGCGCAAGCCGCTGCTGTCGGTTTTCCACCCGCGCAG
The DNA here is from genome assembly GCA_016215705.1 of Candidatus Poribacteria bacterium. Classification (GTDB taxonomy): domain Bacteria; phylum Abyssobacteria; class SURF-5; order SURF-5; family SURF-5; genus JACRIR01. Next base: position 50,583 of record JACRIR010000051.1, read on the forward strand.
ATGAAACATGAGTTCGCGGCCGCCGAAGGCGTTACCGTCGTAAAGTCGCCTCTCCCCGGCCTCATCCTCGACGTCAAGACGGGCGTAGGAGACTCAGTAAATGCCGGTGACACACTTGTCGTCATCGAAACCATGAAAATGGAGAATAATGTCGTATCGCCTGTTTCGGGTGTGGTCAAAGAAATCAAAGTCTCGAAAGACCAAACCGTGAACGAAGGGGTTCCTCTCATAGTCATCGGTCCCCTTTCCCCCTTTATTGTGAACGACTGACCACGCCTTTGGTGTGATTAACTGTGAAAGGAAGGCTCGTTGCGCTATGGTCATGCGGGTGGAGAGTAGCAATCTCTTCATCTTTGCTTTTCCCCTTTCGCCTTTGACCTTTCGCCTTTCGCCTTCCTTGGGAGACGACTATGAACATGGAAGAGCTTGGAAAACTACACAAGCAGTGGGAAGAAAAAACTCTGGGCAAGGTTTTGAGCAAGTTCCCCGAGCGATCAAACAAGTTCCAAACCGACTCCGGCATCGAACTTCGCCGCGTGTACTCACCCCTCGATCTTGACGACGTCGACTACCAGAGGGAACTGGCCTTTCCGGGCGAGTATCCCTATACGCGCGGAATTCAGCCGACCATGTATCGCGGCCGCCTTTGGACAATGCGCCAATATGCCGGCTTTGCCAACGCGCGGGAATCGAATCGTCGTTACCGCTTCCTGCTTGAGCACGGACAAACGGGCCTGAGCATCGCGTTCGATCTGCCCACTCAGATAGGCTACGATTCCGATCATCCCCTGGCCGATGGGGAAGTCGGCAAGGTCGGCGTCGTCATCGATTCTTTGAGAGACGTCGAAATCCTTTTCGACCAGATTCCTCTCGATAAGGTGACGACCTCGATGACAATCAATTCGACTGCCGCGATCTTGCTTGCCATGTATGTGGCGCTTGCGAAGAAACGGGGGACCCCGCTCGACAAACTCGGTGGCACGATACAGAACGATATCCTCAAGGAATACGTTGCTCGCGGGACACACAGGTTTCCGATAAATCCCTCGATGCGCCTAGTAACCGACACTTTTAAATACTGCACGAAGAATCTGCCCCGTTGGAACATGATCAGCATCAGCGGGTATCACATACGCGAGGCGGGCTCCACGGCAGTCCAGGAAGTAGCCTTCACCCTTGCGAATGCGATTGCCTACGTGCAAGCCGCAGTTGACGCCGGCCTCGATGTCGACGACTTTGCCGGACGCCTTTCGTTCTTCTTCAATTCGCATAACAACTTTTTTGAAGAAATTGCGAAATTCCGGGCCGCGAGGCGACTGTGGGCTCGCATTGTGAGAGACCGTTTCCATGCGAAGAAACCCGGCTCGGAAATGCTTCGCTTTCATACGCAGACCGCCGGATGCACGCTCACCGTTCAGCAATATGAGAACAACGTCGTGCGCGTGGCTTTCCAGGCGTTGGCAGCCGTGCTGGGCGGAACGCAATCGCTTCATACCAACTCGAGGGATGAGGCTCTGTGCCTGCCGACCGAGGAATCCGTCCGGTTGGCGCTGCGCACCCAGCAGCTGATTGGTTACGAGAGCGGTGTCGCCGATGTCGTCGACCCGCTGGGCGGCTCCTACTTCATTGAGCGTCTTACATCCGAGATCGAAAAGGCCGCAGCCGACTACATTCAAAAGATCGACTCGATGGGCGGTTCGATCTCTGCGATCAAAAACGCCTATCTGCAAAAGGAAATCCAGGATAGTTCATACAGGTATCAGCAAGCAATCGAGAGCGGCGAAAAAGTAATTGTGGGAGTCAATAAGTTCCAGACCGAAGAGCCGCCTCCGGAGAAACTGCTCGAGGTCGATCCGAAAACACAGGCCGAGCAAATCGAAGGGCTGAAAAAAGTGCGCGCCGAGCGAGACAACGCTTCCGCGCAAGCATCGCTCGAGCGCCTGCGGGAAGCCGCATCGGGCGACGTTAACCTCATGGAGCCCATAATCGAGTGCGTCGAGAGATATGTAACCCTTGGTGAGATATGCTCAACGCTGGCGCAGGTTTTTGGAGAAGCGGCCGAAACCAATCCGTAGAAGGGCTTATTTCAGGAGAGCCTACTTTCCCCTTTTATCCATCAAAGGATACGCAATGATACATAACTACGGCGACCGCAAACCCTCCATCTCTCCGACCGCCTTTCTCGCCGACGGCGTCCAAATCATCGGCGCCGTCGAAATCCGCGACAACGCGAGCATCTGGTTCAACACGGTGCTTCGCGGCGACATCAACGACGTGCGTGTGGGCGCTTGCAGCAACATTCAGGATAATTCCACCCTTCACGTCGCGGACGAATGGCCGTGCATAGTTGGGGATTACGTGACCGTCGGGCATGGCGCCAATCTGCATGGATGCGTCATCGAAAATGAGGTCGTTGTAGGAATGGGCGCCGTCATATTGAACGGCGCAGTGGTTGGATATCAGTCGGTCATCGGCGCAGGATCTGTCATCCCGCCGAATACCAAAATTCCTCCTCGCAGCATGGTAATAGGTGTGCCTGCGAAAGTAACGAAACAACTTTCGGAAACTGAGGCGGCTGGCAACAAATACTGGGCCGAGAAGTACGTGCGCGTGAGCCGCGCGTATCTCGGCGCTGCGGTCTAGCACGCGTCCACAATCTTATTTGTGGGTATAGGTGTATAGCTTCGTAGGGGCGTCACGCCTCGGCGTGACTGTGCCCCTACAGAAACTGGCAAAAACAAAATTTACCAAGCATTAGGCTACACATGGAGAAACAAACAAAATCTCGAAGAGTGCATCCGCTGGTTCGAGCCATCCTTTGGATGCTCCCGCCTGTCTACAAGGCCTACATGGGCCTTGTTTTCCTCACCAGTAAGCGGACGTTCTATAATTTCGGTGCTATGAAGAAACTGCGCGATGAGGGGGCAAGCATACTGGGCGCAATTTGGCACCAGAATGTCGTACTTGTGCCATTTACGTTCCGTAGCTACAACGTCGTCACAATGGTGAGCCACAGCGACCAGGGGGCGGTCATGGCGCCCATCGCCAAAAGGCTTGGCTTCATTCCCATCCGCGGAGGCAGCTCGATGGGAGGCAGCGAAGCGCTCGCCACCGTCATCGACTATGTCCGCACACACGATAGAATCTTCTGCGGACTTACAGTTGACGGCTCGCGCGGGCCGAATCGAAAAGTGAAGAAAGGCATAATTGTCATTGCGAAGGAATCCGGAGCACCCATCTACCCCGTGATGGCTTGGGCCAAACGCAAAATACTGCTTCCCACTTGGGACCACACTTTGGTTCCCCTTCCGTTCAACGAATTCGTGTACTTTTGCGGAACACCGGTTACTGTGTCTCGCGAAGCTGCCCTCGAGGGAATTGAGGCCAAAAGGAAAGAACTCGAAGACAACCTTCTAAAATTGGCGGAAAGAGCCGAGAACCATTTCACCTCCGACCGGCCAAAGGAATATCCGAACGACTCGAAAGCCGTTCACTACGGCACCCGCACTGTCTAGTGGAGTGCTTCCTAAATTTTGTTGCAACACTCCCCCTTTGAAAAAGGGGGACAAAAAGGAATTTAAGAAGTCGCAGAAGTCTTTGGGAACGAAAGTATTAAATCCCTCCCTACCCCCCTTTGCAAAGGGGGGTAGGGGGACTTAGACTCTTGTGTCGCAAGGCCCCCCGTGCTCCCCATGGCATGAAAAGTTAGAATTTGTTTCCCTATTCTGAGAAGTAGCTCTCATTGCGATCATTTGAAGATACTGGGGACTTGCCAAACAGGTAGCTTACGTATCGTTTTGCCTTTGTTAACCCTGGAAGATCGTTGTCATTTACGGTGGCAAGAAACCTGGCCTCTTCCTCTTTAGCTAATGAGGCCGAGACAAAGATTTCGGGATGTCCGGTAACTAATTGTTCATATCCCGTTCCGTTCAAATGCGTTCCGTCTCCCATCCTTTGTGCGAGTTCATGGACTTCGAAAGGCGAAATCACATAAACCTTTTCAGGGCGCAATGACTTCCTAATCGTCTCAGTGAATTCGCGAAGGTTCCTGTCCACTATCTCCCGTGGGTCTCCACGAATGATGTCAAACGTACCGGCAATCACGATCAGTCTCTTGCCGGTCCATCCCGACGGGCGCTTGAATTTCGTCTTCTTCATTTCATCTAAACCGGTCGCCACCTGGAAAAGACGATGGGCGCAGTATACCTCCTGTTTCCACGTTCCGACGTTGCAGTCCCCAATAATCAACGTGTCATGATCCATCGGCAAGCTGGATAACTCCTGTCGGCTGATAATGATAGGCTTCCGAAATATCCTCTGTTCCGGAAGCATCCAGACAACTGCGACATACAATAGAATTATGTATATGTAACATGTTACAAGTATCACTAGTTTTCTATCTTTGCCTGTCAGAAAACTCATTGTCCGCTCGCAGTACTACAACATTATCCCTATGTAGCGTTGGCGTTCCTATTCTATCATATCACAAAGATACATTGGTTTTGCCGCGAACGACCTCACCGGAACAGAGACAAAGAAATCGGCTGTCACAGTCTATCTTCTCATCTCCGTTTCGGGAGCGGTTACCGATGTGGACACGGCCTTGAGAATCGAGAACCCGCTGACCTTGAATCTTGAACCCTAAACCATAAACCGAGTTTATTGGCCGGTTGCATGATATCTCGTTTCCTGATAGAATCCATTCACGCAAAATGACGGGTGATGAACGATGAATGCGGAATGAAGAGGAGTGGGTAATGAGAAGAGGAATTGCGATAGTATCTGCCATATGCGTTGCAATTGGCGCCGTCATAATAATTCATCTATTTGGCGAAAAGGGAAATGCGGAGGCGGTTCCCACCGGCAAGACTTATGACGTTCGCATCTTGCGAGACACATGGGGTGTGCCCCACATTTTCGGCCGCACCGATGCAGATGTTGCATATGGGCTTGCTTATGCCCATGCCGAGGATGACTTCAAAACCATTCAAGATTCATTGCTTGCCGCACGCGGACAACTGGCTTCTGTTTACGGCCGGAAGTCAGCGCCCATGGACTATTTGGTTCACCTGCTGCGCATCTGGGACGTAGTTGACTCAAAATACGAGGCCGACCTCAGCCCCGAAACAAAGGCGATCTGCGAAGCCTATGCCGCAGGTCTGACACGCTATGCCGAACAGCATCCGCGCGAGGTTGCGCCCGGTCTCCTTCCATTTAGGGGCAAAGACATCGTTGCCGGATTTGTCCAGAAAGTGCCTCTGTTTTTCGGACTCGATTCGACTCTTTCCAAGTTGTATGCCTCAAAACCGGCGCAATCGGCCCCGGCGCGATCATCGACTCACGCGCTTCTGTGGACTCCGACACCGGACGCGATGACGGGCTCCAACACGTTCGCGGTTAGCCCCGCGCGTTCAGCCGACGGCAAGACGCGGCTTGCCATCAATTCGCACCAGCCATGGACCGGGCCGGTCGCATGGTACGAAACTCACCTCCACAGCGAAGAAGGATGGGACATGGTCGGCGGCGTTTTTCCAGGCTCGCCGACAATTCTTCACGGACACAACCGGAATCTCGGATGGGCGCATACAGTGAACAGGCCCGATCTTATCGATGTCTACGTTCTCGAGATCAATCCCGAAAATCCAACCCGGTACAAGTTTGACGGCAGTTGGCGTGACCTCGAGGTCAGGTCCGCGCCAATCAAGGTGAAATTGCTAGGTCCGATCTCGTGGACATTCAAGAAAGAGGTTCTCTGGTCGGTGTACGGTCCGGTCATTCGGTTACCCCACGGGACCTATGCCCTCCGCTACGCGGGCATGGGAGACGTACGTCAGGTCGAGCAATGGTACCGCATGAACAAGGCGCGCAATCTCGATGAATGGCTGGACGCCATGCGCATTCAGGGCATTCCTTCATTCAATTGTGGCTACGCTGACCGCGAAGGAAACATATACTATATCTATAATGCTCGATTGCCCTTACGCGCAGAAGGCTACGATTGGTCGGGCTATTTGCCCGGAAACACTTCGGAAACCCTTTGGACAGAGTATCTGCCGTTCGATAAGTTGCCCCAAGTCAAGAACCCGGCTTCCGGCTTCTTCCAGAACTGCAATAGCTGCCCCTTTCAAACGACCATTGGTTCAGATAATCCAAAGCCCGAGAGTTTCTCGCCGACGTTTGGAATCGAGACCCGCATGACGAACCGGGCCCTTAGGGCGCTCGAGCTGTTCGGCTCGGATGAATCCATTACGGAAGAGGAGTTTTATACGTACAAGTACGATGTAACTTACTCGAAGAAGTCACAGGTCGCTCAGCTTGTTGGAACAGTCCTCTCAGCGCCTCGTTCCGACGACCCCGTTGTCCGGGAGGCGGTCGAGGTTCTGCGGGCGTGGGACCTTCGGACAAACCCCGAGAACACCAATGCCGCCATCGCAGCATTGACAGTGGACCCTATTCTCAGGGCACAATACCGCGACAAACAGCCACCGGATGTCATGACGACCTTCGTTGATGCCGCTCACGGGTTGAAACGGTTCTATGGCCGAATAGATGTTCCTTGGAATCAGGTCAACCGCCTGCGGCGTGGCAAGCTCGACCTCGGCCTCGGTGGTGGTCCGGACGTTCTTCACGCCATTCATGGCAAGTTCAAGGACGGCCACATGATCGGCGATTCCGGCGAGTGTTACGTACTCATGGTCACATTTGACAAAAAGGGAGTTGCCTCACGCAGTATCCATCAGTACGGTAGCGCGACGCTCGACTCGAAATCGCCACACTATGCCGATCAGTCGCTGTTGTTCGTGAAGTGTGAGATGAAGCCGGTGTGGCTCGACGAATCCGAGATACGCGCCCATCTCGAACGAGAATACAGACCGTAAGAATTGGTTCCTGGTTTGGATGGCGAGTGGGCGTGCGTGTTCAACCTTCGACTTTCTTGGGAGGGAATGATTCATGACTGACTGGAAGAAGACGACATGCGTTCTGTGCGCGGTTAATTGCGGCCTTGAGGTGCAGACCCAGGGCAACCGCATAACGAATGTTCGGGGTGACAAAGATTCGCCTCGAAGTCAGGGTTATGCCTGTCGCAAAGGTCTTTCGATAGCGTATTTTCAGGACAATGCGCAACGACTCAAGCATCCGCTCAAGAGAGTCGGCAAAACATTCGAGAAAATATCGTGGGAGCAGGCGACAAGCGAGATCGCTGCAAAGCTTAAAGAGTTGGTGGGAACGTATGGACCTAAGTGTCTCGCATATATGGGAGGCGGCGGACAGGGCTGTCATTTCGAGGCTGCGTTCGGCGTTCGCCTGTTGAGGGCCCTTGGCTCGAGGTACCACTACTCCGCGCTCGCGCAGGAGTTGACCGGCTTCTTTTACGTGCAGGGAGAGGCGTATGGCCGTCAATACCTGCATGCGGTTCCCGACACTGACCGCACGGAGGTTCTCGTATTTTGGGGCAGCAACGCATGGCGGAGTCATGGGATGCTTCGGGCTCGACCCGAGATCACGAGGCTGTGGAAGGACAGAAAGAAATACGTGGTTGTGATCGACCCTTGCCAGACCGACACCGCCTTACGCGCAGACATCCATCTCTCGCCAAGACCGGGGACGGACACCCTGCTCCTGAAAGCGATGATATGTATTCTGCTCGACGAAATGCTTTACGACGAGGAATACGTGAGGCAACATACAACAGGCTTCGGGGATGTATTGAAACTCTTCGAGGGCTTCGACATCAGCGCCGCATTGAAAGTCTGTGAGCTTGAAGAGAAGGAGGTCGTCAACCTCGTCCACTTGCTCGCGGCCGGCAGATGTAGTTTTCGCTCCGACCTGGGATTACTCATGGGGCGGAACAGCACGCTGAATTCGTACCTCGAGATGATATTCATAAACCTGCTCGGCCGCGTCGGCGCCGAGGGGGGAAACGTCTTCCTGGGTCATCTAGTTCCCCTGGGCAGCCACACTCCTGTTGACGATCCTGCAAACTGGCGAACCGTCGAGACTGGCTTTCCGGCAATAATGGGGGTGTATCCGCCGAACGTGATGCCCGAGGAAATCCTGAGCGAGAAGCCGGATCGCCTCCGCGCGGTGATTGCCAGCGGCTCGAATCCGCTTCGCTCGTACGCTGACACATCGGCTTATGAGCGCGCGTTCAAGGAACTCGATCTGCTGGTGACCGTCGAGGTCGCAATGACCGAGACCGCTGCGCTTTCTCATTATGTCCTTCCCGCGAAATCCGCATACGAAAAATGGGACGGCTCATTCTTTTCCTGGAAATATCCCGAGTATTACTTCCATATGCGCAGGCCTTTATGCGAAGCGCTCGGCGAGCCAAAGGAAGAAGCTGAAATATTCACTGATATCGCCGATGCTCTCGGCCTTATTCCGCGATATCCGGCGGAGCTCGAGGAACTTGCCTCGGGCGATCGGCTCCGGTACGGAATGGCTCTGATGAGCTACGTGAGCGAGAACCCGGCATGCGCCGACATGCTGCCGTTCATCGTTGCCCGAACTCTTGGTAAGGCGCTTGGCTCGCACGCTCTGTCGCTCCTGTGGGCGATACTGGCGCGATACTGCCAATCCGCCGGAAGTCGCCTGGAGCGGGCAGGGTATACACTCTCGCCGGCGCTCGGTGACCAGCTTTTTGAGAAGGTAAAGAATACCCCTGGAGACGTCTTGATCTCCGTCGAAAACAAGGAAGAAAACCTTCGCGAGAATATCAAGACCCCCGACGGCAAGGTTCACCTTAATATCCCGGCGCTCGACAAATGGGTGGCAGAGATTAAGCCGGCCGACGAACTCAAGAAACTGGAAAGCACGGGTTATCCGATGGTCTTGGTCGCGGGAGAGCGCACTGACTTCAATGCGAATACGCTCATGCGCAATCCAGAGTGGACGGGCGGAGTGCGCGCCGGCACGATGAAAATTCACCCCGACGATGCAAAAGGCCTCGGCCTTGTGACGGGTGGAAAAGCGCTCATCGAAACCGAGGCCGGTTCACTCGAGGTCGACGTCGAAGTGAGCAACAGACCACGACGCGGAATGGTGATTATTCCTCACGGGTTTGGCCTCAACTACGGCGGACAGATCGACGGCGTAAACGTCAACTACCTTGCGCCCGCTCGCAATCGTGATCACTTCGCGGCGACTCCATTGCATCGGTTCGTGCCTTGCCGCGTCTCAGCGATTCGCTGACATGCGAGAAACGACTCTATGCGGTAATCGTTCACAAGAAACCGGGGATACGATGCGACATCGTGTCCCCGGTTTCTTGATGAAGCATCGTGCCCCCGGTTTTCTTGCGGAACTCTCTCGCAATTCTGATTCAAACGGCAATTCCTTCGTAGGAGCCCGCGGCCGTGCGCCTCTACGGGCAATTACAGGACTCAGTTGGCTCTACTGACTCTTCGCCATCTCTGAAATGGCGTCCCACGCATTGTCTATCTCTTCATTCGTTCTCAGAATCTTGAACAAGAAATCGCGGGTCATGGCGCCCGCTTTCTGCTCCTCCTGCAAGAGGCTCCACGCACTCGTGTTCTTCATGGCTTCTACGCACCGTCGCATCGCTGCGTCGCCTACAACAGCTTTGTTATCCGATGCATACGCGCCAAGGAATTGCCCGGCGGCATACCCCATACTCATTCCTGTGAGGATGCCCGAGGCGCCTTTTGCGCCAACATGGCCGCCGGCGTCTCCGACGAGCACAAGCCCGGGCCGCGCAAAGTCATCGGGCAATCCTCCAAAGACGAGCTTGTCGACGCTGGTCAGCGTGTAGGAGGCGTTTCTCAGCCTCTGATTCAGTATCGGGTGCTCGCTCCTGTGCTTTTCCCAAACGTCTGCTATGTCAACTCCCTGCGCCTCGCGGGTTTGTTCCCATATGGTCATACCGCATTCCGCGCTCTTATCCGCACGCGGGAAAATCCACAGCGCTCCGGCCGGATTGTTGAGCAGAAAAAATTCCAGCATGTCAGAGTCCGGAATATCTGCGCTCTCCACAATCACCTTGTAGGCCGCGCAAATGTTTGGCGCGGGCAATCCCGCTTGTTCCCTCAGAAACGAACTATGGCCATCGGCCCCGACTACAGCTTTGCATCTCAGGTTGAAAGACCTGTTTGACGACAATCCTTCAATGCCGCAGACTTCGCCGGAGTCGTTCTGCATCAGTTCTGTAATCGCCGTATTCAGAAGCAGTGTGGCGCCGGACTCTACACAGGCTTTTGCAATTTCATGTGTTAATAGACGATAGTCGATCACCAGCGATGCGACTCGAGGCGCCAGTATCATATGCTTCTTGCATGACGGGCTGAATATCCTTCGCCGCTTGCTCGTTCCCTTGATGACGCAATCCGGCAGCGGTTTACGTAAAATCTCCGCGACGATTGTGTTGTCGCGCTTGATCACCTCGCCCTTCACCTTCAAGGCGATCTCGGGAGATCGGTCAAGCACGAGTGTTTTTGCCCCGGCTCTTGCAGAGCCGGTTGCGGCGGCCAATCCCGCAACGCCGGCTCCGACAACAATCACGTCATATTCGGATTGAAGGTCCATATGATTCGCCGCCTTTATTGCTGAACATAACTTCAATGGATTTGTCAGATTATAAGTTGTCGCAGCATGCGAAGTCAAAAAGGCTGATGTCAAGTGGAGTATAGGGACTGCCCCGCAATTGGACATCGGGAGTAGTCCCTGTAAATGCGAATTTATTTGCATGGTTTTTCCGCGTTGTTTTTGCCTCGTGAGTGTGAATATATTCACACCTACAGAATTGGAAAACAGTCTCTATAGGGCGCTCGCGTCACGATTTTGATTATCAAGGCGTGAGATGATAGTATTATGCGGTTAAAGTTCGCAGGAAAACTCGAGGGACCCAAATGAGGAGAGCCACTTATGACGAATCCGGGCAATCGTCTTCACGAACGACTACATGCGTTGGCCCAAAATCTCTGGTGGACATGGCATCCCGAAGTAATCAGCATTTTCACTGATCTTGACCCACAGTTGTGGCGTCGGGCTGATCACAATCCGATTGCCTTCCTGAACCAGATTGGTCCGGAGGAGGTTGAGGAGCGCGCCGCTGAACTTGTGCTGCACAGCCGCATCAATTATGCATTCCGCCGCCTTAGCGAGTATCTTGGCAAAAGCGAGACATGGGGATCGGTTCATTGTGGCAATCTTAAGGGCAGGCCGGTCGTCTATTTTTCTGCGGAATTCGGGTTGCACGAATCCATGCCGATTTACTCCGGCGGTCTCGGCATCCTGGCCGGTGACCATCTGAAGAGCGCATCCGACCTCGGAATCCCGCTGATAGGGATCGGACTTCTCTATCATCAAGGCTACTTCAGCCAGCGCATCAACAAGGATGGTTGGCAAGAGGAAGAGTACGTAAATCTGGACATACGGCAGCTTCCGCTGCAGCAAGTCGCAGACTTGAACAACAATCCTCTCATTGTCAAAGTTGAAACTCGGAGCGGGATGCTTCAGGCCCGTGTGTGGCGATTGCAAGTGGGGCGAATCAACTTGTTGCTGCTTGATTCTAATGTAGAGGGGAATTCAGCCGAGGACCGTGAGCTCACGTCGCGCCTGTATGGCGGCAATAACCGTGTTCGAATCCGACAGGAGCTCCTGTTGGGTGTTGGTGGCGCGCGCATTCTTCAAGCCCTGAACATATACCCCGGGGTCTTGCACCTGAACGAAGGACATAGCGCCTTTGCCATCCTGGAGGAAATCCGCCGCGTGATGGTGGATGACGCGCTTCCGTTCTCAAGGTCGCGGCGCCGTGTCTCGCTCTATACCGTCTTCACCACGCATACTCCCGTGGAAGCCGGACATGATCGTTTCTCGCCCGATCTCGTCGAGGAACATCTCGGAGTGCTGCGCGAAAGAATGGGATTGTCTCACGAAGACTTCATGGCCCAGGGCCGTGTCAATCCGGGCGACAGGTCTGAACCTTTCTGTATGACCGTTCTGGCGCTGAAGAATTCGCGCCAGGCAAACGCGGTGTCGGCGATTCATGCTGATATCAGCCGTCGTATGTGGCATCGTCTCTGGCCTGAGCGCCCGGAGGTGGAAGTTCCCATAGGGCACATAACGAATGGCGTGCACGTGCCTTCGTGGCTGGCGCCGCAAATGCACCAACTGTTCGAGACCCGCCTTGCGCAGGATTGGCCTACCCGCATGGTTCACCCCGACGTATGGGAGAAAGTGGCTGAGATCGATGACGGAGAATTGTGGGAGACGCACCAAAGCTTGAAGATGCGGCTCATTCGCTTCGTGAGACGCCGCCTTCAGGTGCAGGCGAAGCGAGTCGGGAACCAGGAAATCATTCAGCAAATCGACCACATCCTGGATCCGGAAATTCTTACAATCGGCTCCGCACGCCGGTTTGCAACTTACAAACGCGGAGATATCATTCTCTCGCAACCCGATCGGCTCGCCAAATTGATTGGCGATACGCAGCGGCCGGTCCAGATTATATTCGCCGGCAAAGCCCATCCGCACGACGAGGACGGCAAACGGATGTTACAGCGAATCTTTCGCGAATCCGGTCACCCGGCCTACAGGTTCCGGATTGTGTTTGTGGAGGACTACGACTATAATGTTGCGCGCCATCTTGTCCAGGGTGTAGACGTGTGGCTGAACACTCCACGACGGCCTCTGGAGGCATGTGGCACAAGCGGCCAGAAAGTGGTCTTGAACGGAGTCCTCAACCTGTCTGTGCTCGACGGCTGGTGGAATGAAGCATACAATGGCGATAATGGTTTTGCAGTCGGACATGGCGGCATGCACAATGACCCGAACGTACAGTACCAACGCGATGCCGAATTCCTTTATCAAACCCTGGAACGAGAAGTTATACCGCTCTACTATGAGCGTAACACGAGCGGAATTCCGCACAAGTGGTTGCAGCGGATGAAGGCCGGATTCCAGACCCTCGGCTGGCGGTTCAACGCCGACCGAATGGTCAAGGACTACGTTGAACGACTCTATCTTCCGGCGGCGAGCGCTACCTCTGCCGAGATGCTGTAGGTCATGGAACTTCAATGCCGGATTCTGTCTGAATAGCACGGGAGGCGAAGAGAATTATGAAACTGAAGGGCAAGGTGGCAATTGTTACGGGGAGTGGCCGGGGAATCGGGCGCGAGATAGCTGAGCTTTTTGCAAGTGAAGGCGCTCGCGTTGTTGTCTCAGCTCGAAGCTCGGAGCAGATCGCCGGAGTTGTCGAAAAAATTGTCGGCGATGGCGGCGAAGCCATAGGCGTGAGCATCGACGTGTCGCGCGAGCAAGACGCCAATCGATTGGTGGAAGAGACGATGGCCAGGTTCGGGCGCGTAGACATTCTCGTGAACAACGCCGGCATCCTTCGAAGCAGCCCGCTTGTCGCGTTCGACCCGGCTGAATGGCGACAGGTGATCGAGATCAATCTCATGGGCACGTTCTATTGCACGAGAGCCGTGGCGCCGATTATGGTCGAGCGCCAATGGGGTCGTATTATCAATATGGCTTCGCGAAGCGGCAAGATAGGCCATCCCTATTTGACTCCCTATTGCGCCTCGAAACACGGCGTTGTCGGATTCACAAAGTCGCTCGCGGAGGAGTTGGCGCCGTTCAACATAACGGTAAACGCGATCTGTCCCGGCCTCGTCGAAACCGACATGGTCCCGGACACGATCAGACAGCAGGCGGGTGGCGGAATCATAAAGCCGCGCCAGATCGCCGACCTTGCTCTCTATCTTGCAAGCGATTCGGCGAGTGCGGTCAATGGAGAATCGATCAACATCTTCGGCAGTACGAAGCTGAACCTGAGTTTTTAGCTCATGCCCGCGCCGCAATCATGGATAAGTGCGCGGACTAACAAGCTGCCCGTGGCGCATCATGTCTCTCTGACGATAAAGGAGAACGGACCCGGTGGGAGAATCTTTCAAGAGAACGATGGACGTCGTTGACGGTATCCTCAGGCCGATGGCCCAGGTTTGGAAGCAGAGCCCCATGCCGCCTTACGAGGATTACGGACACCTTTTCACCGAGTTGATTGACACTAACGCCGAGCATTTCGGGGACATTGCCGGCGCGATGGCGAACAAAGACCGCAGAGTCGCTCTGTTTGAATTCGGACTTGTCCCTCAACTCTTCTTTGCCTTCGACTGCGCGCCGCTTTGTCTCGAGTTCTACCCATCGTTTTTTACCCGGACCAATATGAGTGTGGTTTACGAATTCCTCGATGCCGCTGAAGAAGCGGGAGTCCCGACGGATGTTTGCTCGACCGACCGGTTTATCCTGGGCGCGGCGTTGAGCGGAGAGCTGCCCCATAATTCGTTCTTCGTCACCTCGTCCGCGCCGTGTGACGGAACGCGAATAGCGTATCCGATCCTGCACAGAATATTGGATTGTCCCATACTCTTCCTCGATGCCCCTTTCAGATACGATAGGGAGGCTGTGCAATATTACGCAAAGCAGTTGAGGGACGACCTTATCCCGTTCCTGGAGAAGAACACGGGAAAGAAGTTTGATCTCGACAGGTTTCGACAAGTTGTCACCGAGTCGAACACTGCCTATGAGTATCTGGTCGACACGCACGACGCATACACGGTGATGCCGGCCCCGCATCCCGGCATTCTGCGAATGTTCCCCTTTTCGAGCTTCATCATGGACGCGGGACACGCGCGACTCACAAAGACTTTGAGAATCCTGAGTGAGGACGCCGGCCGGAGAGTAAAGGAGGGCCGCACACAAGGGCCGTTCAAGGAGAAGCACCGTGTGCTCTGGGTGCATGTGCCTCCGACATACGATATGGATCTCTTTGCCTGGATGGAGGAGCAGTTTGGAGCGATGGTCGTGTCGAACTCGCTCTCAAGCACAACGATTCTTGAGCCCGTCGACACCACGAGCTTGGACTCTATGCTTGAGGGCGTGGCATGGCAGGGGCTCGATATGACAATGTCGCTTATGCGATTCGAAACGGAGAAACTCATTAACTTTTCGCTCGACGCATATGCCCGATATAATTGTGACTGCATGTTCGTCACTCAACACGTCGGGTGCAAGAGCATCTGCGGAGCCAGCGGCATGCTTGCCAAAATATGCCGCAAGAAAGATATCCCCGTGCTTTTCATCGAGTTCGACTACAACGACGACAGGGTGCTGCCGCCGCAGTTGATGCGAAATCAGATCGAAGAGTTCTTCACAACCGTCATGGATTGAGGAGTGCCGACTTGGAATGGCTGCGCTACTTTACTGAGACAGCTTCCCCTCTGAAAAACCCGGAAATCATCGCGTGGAAAGAAGCGGGGAAGCGCATCATCGGAACCGTGTGCTCGAACATACCGGAGGAAGTGCTGCACGCAGCCGGCCTCCTGCCGGTTCGCCTTCGCGCGCCGGGTTTGCACGACACATCGAATGCTGATTCTCAACTTCACAGGATTAACTGCTCCTATACGCGGTCGATTCTCGAAGAACTGCTGCGTGGCGACTTGGAGTTCCTCGATGGAATTATCACTACCAACACGTGTGACCACATGCTGAGACTTGCCGGCGAGATTCAGGATCAGGCAGGCGTGTTTGTTCATTACTTCTCTATGTATCACACGCTCGGGAATGCAGCGGCCGAATGGTTTGTTCGCGAAATGGAAAGACTGATTGCCAGGGTCGAAGAATCATTCGGCGTCGAGGTCGCTGAGCGGAATCTCAGACAATCAATAGCGGTCTATAATCGCACCCGCGAGCTCATGGCCGGGATAAACGAATTGAGAAAGAAAGACCCGCCCGCCGTGAGCGGCGCTGAATATCTCCGGATTGTCCTCAGCGGGATGTCAGGCCCCAAAGAGCGGTTCAACGACAGAATCGAGGCGCTGCTGCCGGAGCTTCGGAACAGGCGCGCAGGTGAGGCCGGCTTGCCGCGTCTTATGATTGTCGGAGGCGCTTGCGACTGTCCTGAGTTCATAGACTTTATCGAGCGCAAAGGCGCATCCATAGTAGCCGACGCCCTATGCTTTGGAGCGCGGCACTATCTCGGGACAATCAAAGAGGATTCCGCTTCTCCTTTGCGCGCAATCGCAGATCGCTACATCAGCCGGCCCGCTTGCCCCTCGATCATCGACGGCTTTGAGCATAGCTACCGAATCCTCAGGCAATTCATCCAGGATTGGCGTGTTCAGGGTATCATCTGCGCCAGGCTCAAGTTCTGCGACCACTGGGGCGGCGCTCGAAAGATGCTGGCCGACGAATTGCGCAAGGAGGGAATTCCCCTTCTCGACCTCGAGCGCGAGTATGCCGCAACCGGCTCGGGCCAGATCAATACGAGGGTACAGGCGTTCCTGGAAATGCTCAGGGGATAGAATTCGAAGCCTGTTCCCTTGAGGCGAATAAAAAGCGAAAGTCATACCCACAAATTAATCGCTGTTGTAAATTCGCGAATAATCGCCGGAAAGAACGTCTTGGTCCGCCTCGAAAGCTGACGCGGAGCAGCATGGGCTCCATCCGCAATTGATGCAAAGTTCGCAACCCTCAAGTATCGCCACGATTCCCCCACAATCCGGACAACTCATGTTTACGTCTCCCTTCTTGAACAACGTTTACCGCAATCTCTTCGCAACATATGCCCATTCGGAAACACCGTGCCGACTGATATTCCCGGATAGGCTTCCATTCTCACGGTGACGATCTAAGTGCTTTCAAGATAGAATTCAGTATCTGCGCATCAAGCCTACGACTATTCCCTGGATGCGAATGTCGCGGTCCTTGACGATTATCGGCTGCAGAGATTCGTTGGCAGGCTGCAATCGAACCGAATCCTTTTCGCGATAGTACCTCTTGAGCGTCGCGTTCTCATTGTCGAGCAGAGCGACGACCGTTTGTCCGTTGTCCGCAGAGCGTCCTTCGACTACGATCACATAGTCGCCGTCCAAAATGTGATCGTCGACCATCGAATCTCCCTTCACCTTGAGAACAAACATCCTCCTCCCGCGCCTCGGCGCGAGTTCAGCCGGTACGGCTATCGAGTCTTTGTTCTCGACGGCCTGGATGGGCTCACCGGCGGCTATCGTCCCGAGCAGGGGAAGGTCAACCATTGGCGACATTTCCGGCAAATGTGACTCCACTACTTCCACGGAACGTTTCCGATTGGGTTCGTGCCGGATGAATCCCTTTTGCCTCAAATGAGTAAGATGTTTATGGACCGTCGCAACCGAGGACATTCCAAATCCCGCGCCGATTTCCTCGAGACTTGGAGAATAGCCTTTTTCCGCAACAAAATCTCTGACGAAATCGAGCACTTCCTTCTGCCTCCTGGTAAGTGTCGCCATCTACAGGGATCTCCTTTCGCCTTCCTTAGTGCTCATTTTCAGAAATACGATGACGTATCCGTGCAACCTCCATAGGGATGACCCGCCGGGTCGCTCCTACAAAATACGTCGTAGGATTTAGGAAACTGACTACTTGGGAGCGCCTGATCGCGCCCGCAGCCCATTCATTCTTCAAGCTTTAATTATAGGCGAAAGTTAGGCGAAAGTCAAGTCCAAAGTCAATCCCGCGAATACGACATAGGCGGAACTCACAACAAACGTATTCACTTCGACAGCAACAGCGTGGTGAGGTTCTGTTTGGCCTTATCCGGATAGGTGATCACAATATCGGTGCGACCGTCGGAATTGAGGTCCATGGTCGTCATATCGCCATATGCCGGAACCCTAAGTTGAGAATCAGGCTCATTAGGGAGGATTTCCACATGATTGGCGAAATAGAAGGAAAGCTGATCCTCCGATGTGCCGACTGCAAGGTCTTCCAGACCGTCACCGTTGAAGTCACCCGTGCCCCGCGCCGGTTCGCTTCCCGAATCGCTCACACTGATATAAATTGTGCGGCTGACCGAGGGTGAGTCCTCGTATCGCCCGTCCGACCCTAGTTTCCTGAGTTCGGCTTCGACGGCGATCCGGTTGGCAATAAAGTAATTGATGAAGAAACTGAATCCGACGCTGATATCCTGCAGAAGCATTTCCATCTTGCCGTCACCGGTGGCGTCGAGGAAGACAGGGAGAACTAGACGCGCTTTGCCGCCGTATGTATGGGCGGGCCGGCTGCCATATGAGAAATCACGATTCCCTAAGTAAATTCTGACTTCGCTCTCCAGGTCCTTTTTCTGCGACATCAGAGCAATGACGGCATCCGGAACCCCGTCGGCATTGAGGTCACGAAAATCAGTAGCCGCAATAAAGTCTTTCGTGAACTCCCTGATCAGTGGCGCACTGACGTGTCGCGTCGGCGAATCCGAGCCGCCGGTCAGGATAAAATCCATCCGTTCGATGTCGAACATCCCGACGTCTGTCTTTTTATCCTTGTCGAAATCATTAAACTCGATCATGGGAAGTCGATAGCTCAAATGATCCTGTCCGCCCTCTTCCGCAACCGACGCAATCAGAGGGAATTCAAATTCTCGTGATTCAAGAAAGCCGGACTTTCCGTTACTGAGGAACAGTCTGAATCCGTCGACTACGGGCAGTATTACATCCACTTTGTTGTCCGAGTTGAGATCTGCGGTCCAATTCACTTCAACAAGACGCCGGCTGGAGCGGGGGAGGAGCGTTTGATGCTGAACTCGTCTGCTGATCTTGGCGGCAGAGTCGGTTGTTGGCTTAAACACGACCATTCCCTCCGAATCAAATCCGCATAGCTCGTCCATGCCGTTGGAATCGACATCATCAATGTCCACTGCGCTTATGTTCTTGCCCAGCCGGATTTCGGCTTGCGGCTCAGACGCGAATATGCCGCCCTGCTGGAAATAGATGGAACACGTTTTCTCGAAGGATTCCCTCGAAGGCTTATGGAACAGCAGCAGGTCGGTTGTGCCGTCACCGTTCAGGTCGCCGCTGGATGCCAGGAGCACCACTGTCGGCCGCTTCAAAGATATAATATTGAAGTGAGAACCCCTTGCCGCATGGGCATGTCCGCCATCATCGGATTCGGCATCGGAAGTCATCGCCCCAAGAAGCAAAAGGGAAGAGAGAAGTAGTCGGTAAGCAGGCAAACGTGGGATGCTCATCTGTTTCTTCGCGAGAGCGCCAGAAGCTCCTGGGCATGCTTGAGCGAGATTTGGCCGGTTGCCCCGCCGCCGAGCATTCTCGCAATTTCTTGCACACGTTCGCGGCCCGCGGGAAACGTGATCTCGGTGCGAGTGCGTCCGCCGCTCACAATCTTGTCAACGACGATGTGGTTATCGGCCATGGCGGCTATTTGTGGCAGATGTGTTACGCAGATGACTTGATGCGAACCCGCCACGGAGAGCAGCTTTTCCCCGATGGGCATTCCCATGCTTGCGCCGACGCCGGCGTCTATCTCGTCGAATATGATCACCGGGACCTTGTCGGTTTCAGCCAGTATTGTTCGGATTGCAAGCATGATGCGCGATATTTCGCCTCCGGACGCGATTGCCCGCAGCGGTCGGGGAGGCTCGCCCACGTTGGCCGACAGAAAGAATTCGACTCTGTCCACCCCCGTGCTCCAGAGTCTCCAGCGTTTTTCTTTATACTGCACGAGTCCTTCCGCGTCATGCTCCTGCCGGACGGAAACCAGGAATCTCGCTTTTCCCATGCCGAGGTCTCGCAGGTGCATTTCTATCTTTTTCTCAAGCAGCGCCGCGGCCTCGCTCCGCTTCTGAGATAACACAAATGCCACCTTGCCGGTTTCCTCTCGAAGATGCTCCATCTCCTGTTCAAGCCTGGTTCTTTCTCCGGATGAGTCGGCGAGCTGATTATACTCCTCATGCATGGTTCGTTTCAGTTCAATCAGTTCCCGGAGAGAATTGCAGCCGTGGCGTCGTTTCAATCTTGATATTGTCTCGAGGCGCCGCTCGAGAGTTTCCAATTCGGCCGGGTCATACTCGAGTTTCGATGAATAGACCCGAAGCATTTCCGCCAGTTCGGAGAACCTGAACTTCAGTTCCTCATACTGCGCGAGAGATTGCCGAAATGGGAGGTCGATATCGGCTATCTCCTTGAGCGCTTGCATTATGTTTTCCCACATATTGACCAGAGGTTGAGAGTGAGTCTCGCCCCCATAGAGCGTGTCATATGCGTCGGTAGCCAGACGGAAAAGTTTCTCCGAGTTTGCGATGACATCGCGCCGCGACTTGATCTCCTCGTCCTCGCCTTCCTTGAGTTCCGCACGGTCGAGCAATTCGAGTTCTTGCTGTAGTTCTGCAACACGTTGGCCGAGTGATGCTTCTCTTGCGAGGAAGCGCTCCAAAGACGATACGAGATGTTTCAGTTCCTGGTAACGTTGGCGGACAACGGCGGCGTCCGCCCCTAATCCCGCAAAATCATCGAGAAGAGAGAGATGCCTTTCCGGGCTCATGAGTGATTGGTGTTCGTGCTGGCCGTGCATATCAACAAGCAGGCTTCCGACTTTGGATAGCAGGCTCAACGTCGCGACGGTCCCATTTAGGAAACATCTGCTCTTGCCTTCTATGCTGATAATTCGTCGGAGGACCAACTCATCGTGTGTCCCGTCGAGTTCCATCGAGTCCAGCAAATCCTTTACATGTATGCAATTGCTGATATCGAAGAGCGCCTGAATGTCCGCCATCTCGGCGCCCTTTCGGATGAAGACACCGGCTGCCCTTTCGCCGAGCAGAAGGCTCATCGCGTCCACTATTATGGATTTCCCGGCGCCGGTCTCACCAGTCAATACGTTGAGACCTGTTTTCCAGGGAATGACAAGATCGTCGATCAACGCGAAGTTTCGGATGTGTAGGGTCTCGAGCATATGTTATCTGCGTCCCCAATTGAGTTTTGTGCGCAGGACCTCGAAGTAACTCTTGTTCGGAGAGGCGGCAAGATTAAGAGAGGAAGGAGACTTCCTCACAATGATATTGTCCCATTGATGAACCCGGATGGCGATCTGTCCGTCGATCATCAACCCTGTAGACACTCCCTCCGACACAACGATAACACGCAGCGTCTGCTCGGATGAAAGCACCAGCGGTCTGTTAGTGAGCATGTGGGGGCATATTGGCGTAAGAACTATTACCTGCGCCTCCGGATAGACTATCGGTCCTCCTGCGGAGAGAGAGTGGGCCGTCGATCCGGTGGGGGTAGACACGATCAAACCGTCGCAAGCGTAGGACGCAAGGAACTCATTGTCTACGTACGTTTCAAGAGTGAGCATCCGCTCCAGCGAGTCTCGCTGCACAACGACGTCATTCAGCGCCACATGCTCACGATGTTTCGAGCCATCGTGATGAAAAACAGAACACCCGAGCATCATCCTCTTTTCGATTCTGTGACGGCCCGCGACCACTTCTTCGAGTGTGGCAAAAACCTCGTCTTCCGTAACCGCCGTAAGAAACCCCAATCCGCCCACCTTGATCCCGATAATGGGGGTCGGGGCGCCATCCATTTGCTGGGCAATGTTGAGCATCGTGCCGTCGCCGCCAAAGATGATTATCAGGTCGGAACAATTTGTCATCTCTTGCGTGCGGCAAGACTCTGCGGGGCCGCCGATAGATTTATGCGCCTCGGAATCCAGCGATACTTGTATCCCCCTTTCCAGAAGCCATGCTACGACCCGCTTGATGAGAGGAAACGCGCTGGTCTTTGTAAGGTTAGCAACTATTCCGATGCGCTTCATAGGGCTGCTCTCTCTTGTCGTCACCTCAAAAGTCCAATCAGGAATCGTGCAACCAGATTCCCAAGTGCGTATGTCTGCCAGTTGTCGGATGCGAGGGGCAAGGTTGTTTCCTTTGCTCGAACAGCACGCTGAATTTTTTCACGGCGTTGCTGAGCTTCAGCCTCGCGTTTCTTGAATTTCTCCCGTTTCTCTTCAAGGTAGCTCTTGTAGATCATGAGCTCCCCCTTGTCGAACCAGAACCCCTGACACGTTGGACAATAGTCGATTCGGAGCCCCTGTGGAATGGTTCCCCCCGTTTCTTCGGTGAGATTGAGCGCACAGCGTGGGCACAACCGTGGCTCGTCGCGCGGCTGCCTGGAGATGTCGTCGAAGTTCACATCCGCCTCCACCCCGACCGCTGAATCACGGCTAATCGCGAAAATGACGTCAGAATCCACCCAGATGCCGGAACATTCCGGACACTGGAAAAGGACAAACTTTGCGCCATAATGCCCCTTGACCTCTTGTTGCTCCATTGCAGTTCGACACTTTGCGCAGAGTATCACTTCTGGTTCCTTTCGCCTTGTGCCCTGAGTCTGCCGGAATCCCGTGCTTCGCGGGATTCCATCAAGCTTCTGCTTCTTTGTCCAATCCTCTTCTTTGTCCAATCCGCAATCCCC
>JACRIR010000052.1 GCA_016215705.1 Candidatus Poribacteria bacterium
CTCATCCAAGTGGCCTCCCGCCATGCTTCTGCGGAAGACTTGGACAGAGAAGCGCGTTAACAGGCCGGGTCTACAACCGACATGCGCCCGTCATGGAGAATACCCTCGCCATACCGTTGTATGGCAGCCACGCGCCGAAGGTCGGCCTGAGCGATGCGAAAAGAGACTCATTCTTGCTGTTCGCTTCGCCAACGGCACGGCTAATACCGGCGAAAACCGTGGTGGGGGACCGGAGGCAGCCGCTTGTCTTCACAGTTCAAAACATGCGCGCGGGAAGGAGCGCATGGCCAAACAATCAACTCCACGCCCGGGCGTGGAGCCCCAGGCTTCCTTAGTCGCACGTTTCATAATTCCTGCAACGTATTCGCCTGACCTCCGTAGGGGCGACCCGGCGGGTCGCCCGCAAACAAAATGCACTACAGGCGCGAATTCATTCGCACGCCTTCACGCGAAGGCGCTTCAGGAAACCGAAGGCCAAACCCGAAAGGAACATGGCTAAAAAGAACTTCGCGAAACACACGGCGGAACCTATTGACCATAAACCATGAACTATAAACCATAAACCATAAACCATGAACCATGAACTATAAACCATAAACCCCCCGTGGTCTCCGGGGCAAGAATAGTCTCTTGGAGTCTCTTTACGTAGCGGTGTCATCTGCCTCGCGTTTCGCAGATTCGTGTTCTTTGTTTTCCTCTGCGCGCCTTTGCGTCCTCTGCGGTTAAGATGTCTGTGCTTTGGACAGCAGTGCTCGCATTTTACAATTTCGCATTTCGCTAGCATAGTAGTTCAATGGAAAAAGAGGTGTTATTGTGCCCGGACGTGAGGCTTTATGGCGAAGCGCGCCTCGCGTTCAGGACGGCATCTCATTGATGTGTCGCGTTTCACGCCATGCAGAGAAGCAGCAGATCAAAGAAGTGGGGAAACACCAGAAAGGAGATTCAACATGTTCAGAAGAAACAGTGCTTTGTTTGTTGCGGTTTTGGTAGTGGTTTTGATGATGTTCGGAGGCGCGGTGTATGCGGCTGAGCATCCGGGAACCGCCACTGCGGAACACCCGAAAACGGCAATGAAGTCGGCGTTGACAAAGGCAGACCTTGCGAGCGCGATCAAGGGATTTGTTGAAAAGGACGCCAAGAGAAGAGGCGGATACTTCCTGGTGTATGACGACGCGGAAAAGAAACCCGTCGCGCTCACCCTCGTTAAAGTCCATGAGGATCGTCTCTCGAAGGTTTCCGAAAACCTCTATTTTGCCTGCGCAGATTTCAAAGCGACCGATGGCGTCATGTACGATGTTGACATTTTCATGATGGGGCCCGATAAGGACAACCTGAAGGCCACGGAGATCACCATCCATAAAGTGGCCGGCAAGGAAAGATACACGTGGGCCGAGGAAGGCGGAGTATGGAAGAGGATGCCCCTCTCTATGCCCGGCAAATCGGCTGAGCACCCCGCCGGTCACGAACATCCTCAAGGAAGCGAACACAAGTAGCGCGTCCGGAGGGGCGGAGTTCTGAGAGACTGTGACTGTCTTTTGTGGGGGCGTCCCGCCTCAGCGGGACTGCGCCCCTACAAGAAGAGCACGGATTTTATGCGCCCAACGCATTTTGGATTCAGGTCTTGACGGTCTGTTGCCCCTCAAACGCCGCCAAAGGCTGACCGAGGGAAGGAGAGGAGTGCCGGTGCAATGAGGCGATGGGTCGTCGTTGCGGTAATCACTATATTCCTCGCAGTGGTTTCGTTGTTGGCGCAAAGCCCGAGTGCGCACCCCGCAGATGAAGGCATCCGGACTGTCGATGTGACTTACCGCTTCATTATTCGAGACATTCCGGATGGAGCACAACGGGTTGTTGCGTGGATTCCGCTTCCTCTGACAGATTCACGGCAGAACCTCGAGAGTTTCCGCGTCGAGAATGGCCGGCCCTACGCGGTTGTGAGCGAACCGGAGTATGGCGATCAGTTTATCCAGTTCGATCTTTCAAGGGAGGTTTCTGAACGACCGGGGGAGATCACTGCTTCCGCGGTCTTCCATGTGCAACGCAAGGCATACCGTGAGCTCGGGATGGAGCCGCCCGCTCCTGTTTCTGAGGTTATCCTTGCCCGCTTTCTTGCCCCTGACCGCCTCGTTCCCGTCGGGGGGAAAATAGCCGAAGAGGCCCGGCGTGTTGCAGGCGACGTCGACGAGCCGCTGGTCCGGGCGCGGCGACTCTATGACCACATCGTCAACAGCGTAAAATACGACAAATCGGGCACGGGCTGGGGTCGGGGTGACGCCATATATGTCTGCGACTCGCGCGCGGGAAACTGCACGGATTTTCACTCGCTTTTTATCGGAGAGGCTCGCTCCCTCGGCATCCCCGCCCGATTCATTATGGGCATCCCCTTGCCCCCGAATGCCAGTGAAGGCCTAATCCCGGGCTACCATTGCTGGGCGGAATTCTATGTTCATGGCCATGGCTGGATACCCGTGGACGCCTCCGAAGCCAGCAAGGACCGCTCGAAAGAAGATGCTCTCTTTGGCGGGCTTGACGCGAATCGGGTCGCGTTCACCGTGGGCAGAGATATTCATATACCCGGAACCTCGGGAGATTCGCTCAATTATGTCATTTATCCATATGTCGAGGTTGATGGGAAACCATATGCCAAGGTAGAGACACAGTTCAGTTTTCGGGATGCGGGTGTCCCACCGCACGACCACGGCGCCATGGCGACAACGCCTCCGGCGACACCCGTTGCCGCAGAACATGAGGCGATCCGAGGAGCCCATTCTGCGAAAGGGTTCTGGGGAATGCTCACTAACTTCAACGCGGAGGACTTTGTCACACGGTACGGCTACGGCTTGGCGTTCATTGGGGTATTCATGCTTGGCATGGGTCTCACTCTGACACCGTGTGTCTATCCCATCGTTCCGGTGACCGTTGGCTATTTCGGGGCGCAAGCAGGAGGGAAGTGGACACTCCGACTCGCCTTCGCGTTGGTCTTTGGAGTGGGGATTGCCGTGAGTTATGCCGCTGTGGGAACGTTGGCGGCATTTTCGGGGTCTGTTTTCGGAGCAACCATGCAGAATCCGGCCGTGCTCGTGGCTATTGCCGCCCTCTGCGCAGCGATGGGCCTGAATGCGTTCGGCGCTTTCGAACTGCGTCTTCCCCGTTGGCTGACGCGTTTGGCAAACGGCGGCTCACGCGGCGGGTTCATCGGCGCAGCCCTCATGGGACTCACTATGGGCGTGGCTGCGGCTTCGTGCCTGGGAGCATTCATTGTAAGTCTGCTTGCCTATGCGGGCCAGAAGGGCGATCCGGCGCTCGGCTTTGCCTTGTTCATGATGCTGGGGCTCGGCCTCGCCACTCCATTCGTCGCGCTCGCCACATTCTCAAGTCTTATCTCAAAAGTCCCGAAGTCAGGAGCATGGCTCGTATATACCAAGAAGGTAATGGGAACTCTTCTCTTTGCGGCGGCCCTGTATTTTATGCACACACTTGTTCCCGAAAGAGCCTTTCGCCCCCTCGTTCTCCTCTGCCTGGTGACCGCCGCGCTGTATTTCGGATTTCTTGAAAAAACGCCCACAAGCACAAGGCGTTTCCGGATTGCCCGACTTTCATTGGGGGCCCTCTACCTGGGGCTGGCCGCTTGGTGGTGGCTGCCGCCTGACGTTGAGTCCTCCACTGCGCGCATCGAATGGAAGCCCTATTCGGAATCTGCCCTCCAGGCTGCGCAAGCCGGTGGACGACCGACAGTCATCTATTTCCATGCCGATTGGTGCATTGTGTGCAAGGAACTCGAGCGTCTCTCACTGCCCGACCGCCGCGTTGTCGATGCGAGTAGGGATTTTGTAATGCTCAAAGCAGACTTGACCCGGACTGACTCACCCGAGGCGCTGGCGCTCGCTATACGCTACAGCATTTGGGGCTTTCCAACTCTTGTCTTCATCGGGCCCGACGGCATTGAAAGACAGCACCTGCGAATAGAACAGTTTGAGCCGCCGGCCGTAATTCTCGAAAAACTCATAAAACTAAAAGGGTCCTCAGAGACCGTCCCGCAATTGGCGAAGCACCATGGGATTCTATAGCCGCAAACTTATTCGCATGGTATTTTCGGACCCTTTGCGCGTCGCACGTGTGATTGAATTGGCGCCTACAGAATTTCGGGAAATCTTTTCTGGGAGTCTGTCTGCTTAGCGATGAGGACGGATCTCGCCGCACTTGACAAAAAAGAAAGTCGCAGTTATAATTAGGCCATTAAAGATATTAAATAGCTTAAATAGCGTATTTATCCACCATGGAAATCTCAAAAGCGGCTATCACTGCAATTCACGGCCTTGTCTATCTCGCCAATAATGGCAGCGAAACACTCATGGACGTGCGCAAAATCGCCGACGACCTCGCAATTCCTTACGGATATCTCGCAAAAATCCTTCAGCGAGTGTCGCGCTCTCACCTCATTGATTCCGTTCGCGGCCCTCATGGCGGCTATCGTCTGGCGCTCGACCCTGCGAAGATCAGTCTTCAGAACATCATTGAGTCAGTTGATGGACCCGTTGTAGTCGGCAGATGCGAGCTTGCGCCAGGTTCACAGTGCCGCCGGTTTGACCGTTGCAAGATTCGACGGCAACTTGACAAGGTAAAAAAGCAGGCATGGGAAGCATACGGCGA
Organism: Candidatus Poribacteria bacterium; assembly: GCA_016215705.1. Classification (GTDB taxonomy): domain Bacteria; phylum Abyssobacteria; class SURF-5; order SURF-5; family SURF-5; genus JACRIR01. The sequence continues at coordinate 4,651 of JACRIR010000052.1, forward strand.
GATCACATTGGATAAATTCAGCGACCAGTTTCTGAGCGTATAGCCAAACTGTATCGGAGCAGCCGACCTACTTGCAAGTAGGCCTGTTGTAGAATAAACGTAGTTGCCTTTAATTGGGGACAAGATAGCGCATGACGTCCCCGACAAAGGGTTTCCGAGGAGTTCGCATCGGTGAAAACGGTCCCCCTTTTCAAGGTAACGATCCCGGATCACAGCTATTGGCGCAGCCAAATCAATTGCCAGAATGCTTGCCCGGTTCACACCGACGCCAGAGGATACGTGCGGGCAATAGCCTCGGGCGACTTCGAGCTTGCATACCTCATTGCCCGCGGACCAAACCCGCTTGCATCCATTTGCGGGCGCATTTGTGGCGCGCCCTGCGAAGCTGCATGCCGCCGCAGCTCGGTTGACAGGCCAATCGGTATTCGCCCTCTCAAACGATTTGCCGCGGGACACTCCGGTCCCGAGGTATGGGAGACCAAAGGCGACTATTTTGGCGATTGGCTCAAAGAGAGAATCATCCCTCAACTCTGCCAGAGTCGCGACGAGTTGCTCTGGTTGATCCGTCGTTCCGGCGAACCTCTCTCTCGCCCTTTAAAGGTCGCGATCATCGGATCGGGCCCGGCCGGATTGGCCTGCGCCCATGATCTTGCTCTGTTGGGCATCAATCCCGTCATTCTCGAAATGGAACCTGTGCCTGCAGGCATGCTCTATGTTGGAGTACCGGAATATCGTTTGCCTCGTGACGTGATTCGTGCGGAAGTGAGCGTGATCGAATCTCTTGGCGTGGAGATTCAATGCGGGGTGGAAGTCGGCAAGGATGTGACATTCGATTCCTTGCAGTCAGAATACGATGCCACCGTAATTGCCGTCGGCGCCAAGCGCTCACGCGGCTTGCCTCTGCCTGGCGTGCAAGGGCCGGGCGTGATGGGAGGAGTAGATTTCCTTCGCGATGTCGCCTTGCGCAATCCTTTGGAGTTGGGCGCCAACGTGGTTGTGATAGGGGGAGGGAATGTCGCCTATGACGTGGGGCGCACCGTCCTCAGGCAGGCATATTTCGATATGGCGCGCACCGCGGTTCGTCAGCCGCGCGTGCACGAAGTCCACCTGTGTTGCCTTGAATCACTGATGGAAATGCCTGCCGACGACGTCGAGATTATCGAGGGCGCTGAGGAAGGCATCGCGCTCCATAACAGTTTCGGGCCGAAGGAGATCGTGCGCGATGGGCAGGGACGCGTGACCGGAGTGACTTTCCAAAAAGTGCTCCGCGTCTATGACGAGAACAAGAAGTTCGCACCGCTGTTCGATTCAAGTTCCTTGACCACGATCGAATGCGATACCGTCCTGATTGCAGTCGGACAATCGACTGATCTGTCCTTTATTGATCCCGCTCGTCATGGGGTCGCAATAAGTGAGCGCGGAATTCCTGTGGTAGAACAGAGCACTCTTGCCGGCGCCGCGAGAGGCGTCTTTTTCGCCGGCGACGTGGCTCACGGTCCCGGCTTGATGATACATGCAATTGCCAGCGGCAAGAAGGCTGCCCGGTCAGTGTATGAATACCTCACCGGTCAAAGTATCGAGCCGAAGACACTCGAATTCCATCTTGAGTTGCCCAACTACAAACGCGAAACGGGCTACGAGCGTATCGCTCGTATCGATATTCCTGCTTCCGACCCGAAGGAACGTGTCCGCCGCCAGGACATATGCGTCGAGTCCGGCTATTCCGAGCCCATGGCGCGGACGGAGGCCTCCCGCTGCCTGGATTGTGGTGTCAATACAATTTTCGATTCCGATAAATGCGTTCTCTGTGGAGGGTGCGCAGAGGTCTGCCCGACTCTATGTCTAAGACTCGTTTCAATTGAGAATCTGGAACAGGATGACGGGATGCACAGGGCGGTCGAGTCGGTATCGGTGCGTCCCGGCGAGCCGATCTCAGCCATCATCAAGGATGAAGAGAGATGCATCCGGTGCGCTTGCTGCGCACAACGCTGCCCTACGGGCGCGATCACTATGGAACGGTTCTGTTTCCGGGAGAGTTGGCCATGAGCAGCTTACGAAAACCGCAACCTGTCCCTCGGCGCGATTTTCTGGGGGCCGCTGCCCTGATGACCTGCGGGGCTACACTTGGACTGGCGACGGTCGGAATGGCGCGGCTGCCATTCCCGGCTGTCATTGCGGGTGAGTCCAGCAAAATAAAGATTGGGCGGCCTGACGACATTGCGATGGGAGAGGAACGCTGGGTTCCATCCGCACGCGCATTCGTTTTCCGTGACAAAGATGGGGTTCACGCAATCTCGGGCGTATGCACGCATTTGGGATGCATTGTCTCACGCGCGCCGACGGGATTCGCTTGCCCCTGTCATGGCTCCCGCTTCGGCCCACAAGGTGAGGTAACGAAAGGGCCGGCCCCATCAGCGCTGCCGTGGCTCGAGATATCACTGGCGCCGGACGGGCAGTTAGTCGTGGACGTGGAAAGCAGAACAGCGACCGGGTCTAGATTTCGCGTGTAGGGGGATGAAATGGTTGCGTCGATCGAGAACACTCCGTCTGCTTTGAAGACCTTTGCGGAAAATCTCAAGAGAGCTCCGATTCGATTGCGCGAATCGGTGTTCCGACACGATTGGCCGGATACTGATCGGACACGCTCTCAGGCAGTCTTCGCAAACTTCTTTCTGCACCTGCACTCGACACGCATCCACGAACGAACATTGCGGTTCTGGTCCACTTGTGGAATGGGTGTAGGGGCGTTGGCGAACTTCGTGCTGCTCACAGTCACGGGGATTCTGCTTATGGTCTACTACAAGCCAAGCACGGACCTTGCCTATCAGTCCATCAAAGATATCACCTTTATCGTTCCGACCGGTCAGTTCATCCGGAATATTCATCGCTGGTCTGCGCACATGATGGTAGTATTCGTGTTGCTTCACATGGTCAGAGTTTTCTATACGAGCGCCTACAAAAGCCCTCGCGAATTCAATTGGCTCGTCGGAATGGCGCTGCTCGTACTCACGCTCGGACTCAGCTTTACTGGATATCTCTTGCCGTGGGACCAATTGGCTTATTGGGCGATAACAATCGGTTCTAACATCGCCCAATCGCCTCGTGAGGTCACCGATGCGATCGGTGTCACCCGATTCTTTGATCCGGGTGGCCTACAAAAACGCATATTGCTCGGAGCGGATACCGTCGGTCAGGAGGCGGTCACGCGATTCTATCTCCTTCACGTGATGGTGCTGCCGCTCTTCATGATTGGGCTCATAGGCGTGCATTTTTGGCGCGTGCGAAAAGATGGAGGACTGGCGCGCCCCGCTGACGAGCCCGGGACACCCGTCCGCTTGCTGACCGGACAAACAGTATCTTTCGCGCCCGCGCCGGAGAAGACGTACGGCCTCATGGCGTTGGTGCGCGGGAAGACGCCGCAGGTGGACCGTGGCCCCGAGCATACGATAACAGCATGGCCTAACGCCTTCTATGCGGAAATGGCGGTTCTGATGGCCACTTGCACGATTTGTCTCGTGCTGGCATTGATTGCCGACGCGCCGCTGAAGGAAATTGCAAATCCGGGTGTGCCGGAGAATCCCGCCAAAGCACCCTGGTATTTTCTCGGACTCCAGGAATTGGTTTCCTATTCTGCCTTCATGGGAGGGATCGGCATTCCCACTCTGGTTTTGCTCGGACTTGGGCTGATTCCGTTTCTTGACAGCGAGGCGGACACAGGTGGTCTCTGGCCGACCAGCTTGACTCACCGACTGTTGATTGCGGGCAGCGCCTTCTTCAGCGCCTTTGTGGTGATTGCATTGCTGGCATTCACAATCCGATTCGGCTGGCTTCGGAGTTGGTTCCCGCATATCCCGCAACTCATCATTATTGTCCTCAATCCCGGAACGCTGTTGGTTGCTCTCTTTGCAGAGTTCTCGCTGTGCATAATGAACAGATACAACTCGACACGCGCCGGAGCGGTGGCGCTTTTCACATGCTTCATTGTGGCGTTTGTCATCCTGACTTATGTGGCAACGGTACATCGAGGCCCCAACTGGAGTTTCTATTGGAGTCGGAGCCAATGGCCAATTCACTGACGAATAACTCCCGCGACAACACTGGCCCGCGCGCTGTCATTGCCGAAGCGCCGGTCCCGATTTTCGACCCGGTCACCCCGGAGGGCCGCAGGGCGCGCTGGGCTCTTCTTGTCACTTCACTTGTTACCTTGGTCTGCTTGCTCGCCGCTATTCTGTCAGAACACTATCTGAAACCATGGCGGATGTATCAACGCGAATACAAGGCTCTTCTCGCCGTCAAGGCGCAAGCCGAAGGAAAGAAAACGCCTCCTTTCAAAGCTGAAATCAAGCAGATCACGTCGGCTTCACTAGGAGTGACGGATCGCTGCACAACTTGTCATCTCGCGGTAGATGACCCGTCCATGGCGAAAGAGGCCGAGCCTTTTCGCTCGCACCCGAAATGGGTTCTCGACCTGCATCCAATCGAGAAATTCGGTTGCGCCTCATGCCACGGCGGTCAAGGGCTTGCCACGTCCACAGATGACGCGCACGGCCATGTGCCCCACTGGGAAGACATGCTGATTCCTGCCGGATACTATGAGGCGGGCTGCGGAGGGTGCCATACGTTCTTGAGGGTTCCCGGCGAAGAATCTCTGGCGCGAGGCGCGCGACTATTCGAGAGTAAGGATTGTTTCGCGTGTCATCGCATTGACGGCAGGGGACGCGGAAACGGGCCGGACCTCTCTGAATTCGGCGCAAGACGTATTCAAGAAGACTGGCATCAAAAACATCTTGTGCTTCAGGAACGGAGCCCCGACGAGATATGGCAAGAGAGTTATGGTCCGCTTGATCCCTCCGAGATAGGCGCGATCAATGCGTATCTTGGAGGATTGGTTCGCGCGCCAAAACTAATAGAAGCCAAGGCCGCTTTCTTGAGCAAAGGATGTTTGGGCTGCCACCGGATCAATGGCGTTGGTGGCGAAGACGGCCCGGACCTTTCCGCAGCGGGGCGAAAGAATATAGCCAAACTGGACTTTTCGATGATTCGTGGGAAGCATGATCTGGCGGGATGGCATAAGGCACACCTGAAAGCGCCGGCGCAAGTTGTGCCGGACAGCCAGATGCCGCAGCCAACGCTTGACGACAAGCGACTTGATTTGGTCACACTCTACCTTCTGTCGCTCCGCGATGAAACTGCATCGATGAACAGGTGGCCGACAGACCGGCTCGAGGCGCTGCGTCTTGGCGAGCGTGAATTCGTTGACGACGGAGAATCGCTTTTCAATGCGTTCTGCAATGGCTGCCACGGTCCGGAAGGATTCGGAGCGCGATTCGGAGTATCGACACAAGCGTTTCCCGCGATTGCACACCCTGAGTTCCTGGCCATTGCGTCGAATCGATTCATACGGCAGTCGCTGATGGACGGGAGAACCGGACGCCGGATGCCCGCATGGGGAGCAAAAGAGGGCGGCCTGCGTGTGAAGGAGGTTGATGCGCTTGTGGAGTATCTGCGCTCGCGAATGCCCTCAGCGCCATCATGGGAGGAAGTTTCCAGCGTTACTCCTGACCCGGCTCTTGGCGCTCGCTTGTACCGCGAGACGTGCGCAGTTTGCCACGGCGTGAAAGGGGAAGGAGCAATCGGACCGGCGCTTTCGCACCAGGTCTTTCAGCGAACGGTGGAGCCACAGTTTATTTACCGCATGCTAACGATGGGCCGGGCGGATACGGCGATGGGTAGTCAACCAAGGTTTGACGCGCGCGACATGGCCTCAGTAATCAGGTATGTCCGAAGCTGGCGCAAGGAAGCTCCCTTAAAACTGCCTGCCCTCCCACCCGAAAGATCGACAGAAAACGGTGAGGCAGTGTATGCGCGTTCCTGCGCTTCATGCCACGGGCGACAGGGCGAAGGTGGAATAGCCTCGAGTGTCACTAGCTTCGTTCTCCTCGCTTCCGCATCGGATGGATTCATGGCTGCAGCCGTTAAGCTTGGACGTTGCGTTCCGCCGAGACTTCTCCCCGGAGACGCCGCAAGAGCTCTCGAAGCGCCCAAAGTGTCAGACCAGGAACTTGCTGATGCTATCGAGTATCTGCGAAGACTCGGGCGCTTTGACGCAAAACAATCGCGGGGGCGGCCTGCCCGGGGCGATGCAGCGAATGGGAGTGTGCTTTTTGCGCAGGCATGCGCCGGCTGTCATGGGAACGGAGGCCGAGGCGGTTCGGCGCCGGAGCTCGCGAATGCTGCGTTATTGGCTGCTGCCACCGATGGATATCTCGAGGCATCGATAATCCGTGGCCGGCCTTCGGTGGGGATGCCGGCCTTCGGCAACGACAGCATTAGTTACAAGAAACTGATCGCCGGGCAGGTGGACGATATTGTTTGCTATATGCGAACGATGTGAGCAGACTATTCGGCAGGAGGAAAGAAGATGTCAAATCAGGCGGAGCACGGTTCGGGAGGCATAAACCGACGCGATTTCGTGAAGATGGCGTCGGCCCTCGGGTTTGCCGGGTATCTTTCCCAATATCCCTGGCTGTGGGCTGAAGCTGCGCAGAACCCTCTGGAATCCTATCCGAACAGGGACTGGGAGAAGGTCTATCGTGATCTCTATAAACCCGACAGCACATACTCTTTCCTTTGTGCTCCTAACGATACCCACAACTGTCTGCTGCGCGCACACGTGAAAAACGGAGTGGTTGTTCGCATAGGCGCTTCCTACGGCTACGGCAAAGCCGAAGATATTTACGGAAACAAGGCTAATGCCCGGTGGGACCCGCGCTGCTGCCAGAAGGGGCTAGCGCTGACACGCCGTTTCTATGGCGACCGCCGCGTGAAAGGGCCAATGGTCCGAAAGGGTTTCCGCGAATGGGTCGAGAAAGGATTCCCACGCGACCCGTCTACCGGCAAGCCTCCCGCTGAATATTTCAATCGCGCGCGTGATTCGTGGCAGAGACTCGAGTGGGACCAGGCTGCAGACGTTGTCGCGCGAGCTCTCATAAACATTGCACAAACCTATACGGGTGAAGAAGGCGCGCGACTCCTGAAGGCGCAAGGTTACGATGAGGAAATGATCGTAGCCACAAAGACCGCCGGAACACAATGCCTGAAATTCCGCGGCGGCATGCCGCTGCTGGGCATGACGCGCGTTTTCGGCATGTATCGCATGGCAAATTCGCTCGCGCTCCTCGACAAACATATTCGCGGCGTATCGGAGGCCGATGTGCTCGGAGGACGCGGATGGGACAACTATTCCTGGCATACCGACCTGCCGCCGGGCCACCCCATGGTCACGGGTCAGCAGACGGTGGAGTTCGACCTGGACTCGTGCGAGCACGCCGACATGATTATTGTGTGGGGCATGAATTGGATTACGACCAAGATGCCGGACTCGCACTGGCTCACCGAAGCGCGCGTGAAGGGCGCCCGCGTCGTCGTGATCGCCTGTGAATACAGCGCGACCACGAGCAAGGCCGATGAAGCCATCGTCGTCAGGCCGGGCACGACGCCTGCGCTAGCTCTTGCTCTCTCCAATGTGATTGTTCAGGAAAAACTGTACGACGTCGATTTCATTAAGCGCTTTACCGATTTGCCGCTGCTTGTCAGACATGACAACCTGCAATTCTTGAAGGCTGCGGACGTTATCCCCAACTACAAGAACGCGACTCTCGACAATATGACACATGTCTTGAGGTCGGATGAGAAAAGCGCTCCGCCGCATAAACAGGTCGAACAGATCATCCCCCAGAAACTGCGCGAAGAGTGGGGCGACTTCGTGGTCTGGGACGTGCACAAGAAAGCGCCTGTGGCGATAAGCCGGGACAAAGTAGGCAAGTATTTTGAGGAGTCAGGTATTTCGCCTGCGCTCGAGGGCGAATTCAAGGTGACCCTGGCTGACGGCAAGAAGGTTGAAGTCACGACCGTTTTCAGTGTCATAAAGAAATACCTTGCCGACAACTTCTCGCCGGAAAATGCCGAGGGGATAACATGGGCTCCGCGCAACGCGATTGTTTCGCTGGCGCGTGAAATCGCGAAGCGCAATGGAAAGACGCTAATGGCCGTAGGCATGGGCCCAAACCAGTTCTTCAACAACGACCTGAAGGACCGCGCCATCTTCCTACTCGCTGCGTTGACGGGCAATGTAGGCCGTATCTCGGGCAACGTCGGCTCATATGCGGGCAACTATCGTGTCGCCCTTTTCAACGGACTGGGCCAGTACGTGAATGAGAATCCGTTTGACATAGAGACCGACCCGAAGAAACCGGCGCGGCCAAAACAATACTGGCGCCCCGAGTCGGCGCACTACTATAACCATGAGGATCACCCGTTGCGCATCGGCGGCAAACTGTATACCGGCAAGACGCATATCCCGACTCCAACCAAATCGCTTTGGTTCGCGAACGCAAACTCAATTCTCGGCAATGTGAAATGGCATTATAATGTAGTGCACAACGTGCTTCCGAAGATAGAGATGATCGCCGTGAACGAATGGTGGTGGAGCACCTCGTGTGAACATGCCGACGTTGTTTTCGCCGCCGACTCGTGGGCGGAGACGAAGAACCCGGACATGACCGCTTCGGTTACGAATCCATTCTTGACGCTTTTTCCGGAAACGCCTCTGCCCCGCATTCACGACAGCCGAGGCGACATCGAGATAATAGCCGCTGTCGGCAAACGCATCGGAGACCTCATCCGAGATTCGCGTTTCAAGGAATACTGGAAATTTGTGGATGAGCGCAAAGTCGGAGTATATTTACAGCGCATTCTCGACCACAGCAGTGCGACCGCTGGTTACTCTTTCAGCGACCTTCACGACAAAGCGAAGGAAGGCATCCCCGCCTTGATGATGGGGCGGACGATGCCGCGAACTGTTGGTTACGAGCAGACGCAGGAAAGCGCGCCCTGGTACACAAAGACGGGGCGCCTCGAGTTCTATCGCGATGAAAAGGAGTTCATTGAAAATGGCGAGAATCTGCCGGTTCATCGTGAGCCCGTCGACTCGACTTTCTACGAGCCGAATGCGATTCTTGCGGCGCCGCATCCGTTCATCAAGCCTCTTGGTCCCGCGGACGTGGGGCTCGATCCCTTGGACGTAAGCTCGGAAACGAGGCAAGTGCGCAACGTGCTCAGATCGTGGCCCGAGCTTGCCGCGACCCGCCATCCGCTGATGGAGAAGGGGTATCAGTTTGTATTTCACACGCCCAAGTACCGGCACGGCGCTCACACCACGCCTATTGATACGGACATGGTGGCGGTATTGTTCGGGCCGTTCGGCGACATTACGCGGGCCGACAAACGGATGCCGTTTGTGAGCGAGGGATACGTTGATATGAACCCGCAGGACGCGAAAGAGCTTGGAATCGAAGACGGCGATTATGTGTGGGTGGACGGCGACCCCTCGGATCGGCCTTACCGCGGATGGAAACCCGAAGACCCCGACTACAAGGTTGCGCGACTCCTGTGTCGGGTGCGCTATTATCCCGGCACTCCTCGCGGAGTAACGCGCATGTGGTTCAATATGTACGCGGCCACACCGGGATCAGTCAAGGCGCACGAGACCCGCTCCGACGGCCTGGCAAAGAACCCGGATACCAACTATCAGGCGATGTTCCGCTATGGAAGTCATCAAAGCGCGACGCGCGGGTGGCTCAAGCCGACGCACATGACCGACTCGCTCGTGCGAAAGGACATTGCAGGCCAGACCATCGGCAAGGGATTCATGCCGGACGTGCACTGTCCCACGGGCGCGCCGCGCGAGTCGTTTGTCAAGATAACAAAAGCCGAACCGGGTGGAATCAACGGCAAGGCACTTTGGCGCCCCGCTGCGCTCGGCATACGGCCCACATATGAAACTGACGCATTCAAACGATACCTGGCAGGCGAATACGTGACCGTCAAGAAGGGGTAATCTTATGGCTCGTGTTTACAACTGGCAAATCGGCCGCGAGATGAGCTATTGGTACGGCGAGGCGAGACCCAAGAGGCAGTTCGCGGCGGTCTTTGACACCAATAAATGTATCGCATGCCAGACGTGCACGCTGGCGTGCAAGACGACTTGGACCTCGGGCCGCGGGCAAGAATACATGTTCTGGAACAATGTCGAGAGCAAGCCGTACGGGGCATACCCTATAGCGTACGACTCGCGCATAATGGAACTGCTTGGGCCGCAAACATGGGAGGGCGAGCGATACGAGGGGCGCACGATCTTTGAGGCCGCCCCCGCGGGCGAACGATTGCTCGGCTACCATCCTGAGACGGCGGACTACGCACATCCCAATCTGGGGGAAGACGAGATCGCAGGTTCAGTCGATGGGGGCATGTCGATAGATTTGCTTCACCCCGTGTGGATGTTCTATCTGGCGCGAATCTGCAATCATTGCACGTATCCAGCGTGTCTCGCCGCGTGTCCGCGCGGCGCAATTTATAAGCGGCAAGAGGACGGCATTGTGCTCATCGATCAGAAGAACTGCAGGGGTTATCGAGAATGTGTTCGCGCGTGCCCTTATAAGAAGACGTTTTTCAACTCGCGCACGCTTGTGTCCGAAAAATGTATCGGTTGTTTTCCTCTTGGTGAGAACGACACGCAGCCGCGCTGCTTTACCGAGTGCATAGGCAAGATACGGATTCGCGGGTGGATCAACAAGCCCTCGGAAGCGCGTGAGGATAACCCGATCGACTATCTTGTGCATATCAAGAAGGTGGCTCTGCCGCTGATGCCGCAACTGGGGCTCGAGCCGAACGTGTATTACATTCCGCCCGTCCATGTGCCCGAGGCGTTCCTTGTGCAGCTTTTCGGACCAGGCTCACGCCGCGCAGTTGAGACCTATCGCCGCGCAAACGAGAAGAACAGTAAACTTGCAGCCCTCATCAATTTGTTCGGCTGCACGAGCCATGTTGTCCCTAGGTTCGAGGCAAAGGACGGCTATGTCAGCGCCTTGAGCGACAAGGGGGAAAAGATTGTGACGGCGCCTGTGCGCGAGGCCGTCGTCGTCAGGACAGCCTTCGATGCACGGTACGGAGTCCCTCGTTCGAATATTACCTGAGCAGAGAAATCCCCCCTGTCCCCCTTTGCAAAGGGGGAGAAAGAGGAGTGTTTCTTAGGTGCGTTTGACCCGCGCGTGCGACGCGATTAATCATGAAAGAAACGGCCCTTAATTTGGGGACACCATGCCGCATGGTGTCCCCAAATTAAGGAAACAATCGCCGGTTTCGTAGGAGGAATAATGCTAATGCTATATAGACCGATTATCCCATGTATGACGTTTGCCGGTATTTTGATTGCGGCGCTCGCCGGATGTTCCGGCGGCGCGAAGAAGCCGGCTCCCGCGGCCAAGAACGTTGTTGCGCTGTACGTAAAAAGCGGCGTTGGCGAGCCCAAGCCGGGAGACAAAGTGTGGCAACAGGCGCCGCTCGCGGCTGTCGCCATGCTCCCGCAAGACCTTACCGATCCGAAGCTAATGGACTCTGGGATTCCTTCCATTCACGTAAAGGCTCTGTGCGACGACAAGAATATTGCGTTCAACATCGAGTGGTATGATTCTACGCCGGACACCGCCGAGGTCGAGGGGAAGTTCCCGGATGCCGTGGCCGTGCAACTACCGCCTGCGCCCGGAGGCGAGACACCGGACCCTACGATGGGCCAGGCCGGGCGTCCGGTGCATATTCACTTTTGGAAGGCTTCGTATCAGCAAAATCTCGACCGGGGCGAGTGGAGCCTGCGGCAGAATTTCCCGAATGCGAGCGTGGACCATTACCCGTCCGATGCAGCAACGGACCAGGCGGACAAAGAGAAGCTGAGTGAGCAATTTACGACCGGACTTGCAGCGGGCAATCCGATCACGCGCAAGAGAACCTCGAGCGTGGACGATTTGATCGCGGAAGGATTCGGCACGTTGAGTTTCTTGCCGATGCAGGTGTCGAAGGGCTGGAGCAGTTGGCGAAACCTCAAATGGTCTGTCGTAGTTCTCAGTCCGCTAGCAGTTGCTGACTGGCCCGGCGGGCCAGGACTCAAAGCGGGACAAAACAGCTTTGTTGCCTTTGCCGTGTGGGATGGAAGTCGAAAACAGGCAGGCTCGCGAAAGATGCGGAGCGTTTGGACGCCTCTGGCATTGGGGGCGAGCGACTATACCGGACAGAGATGAATGGTTTCCCGCCGGACGTGCGTTAATTAGGGGACACCATGCCGCATGGTGTCCCCTAATTAACGGCGGTTTCTTGGGAGGTGGCGCGTGACAAGAATAAGCGAGGTGCTAGCTGCCGGCGCGTCATGGAGATTTTTGTCGCTTTTGTTCCGGTGTCCGAACAGCGCGCTCGTTGCAGCGATCAAAACACTGCAAGAGGAAATTGCGCCGGAATTGCGTTCCGAGGCGCACGCGCTTGTGGAGTTATTGGAAGACTCGAATCTTGAGGCATCGTATCACGTTCTGCTCGGCAGCGGCGGCGTCATTTCGCCGTACGAGTCGGATTATCAGAGCGTCGGTGAGGAAGGTGTCCGCGAGAGAGGCGTGATACTGGGCGACGTGGCCGGCTTTTACAGGGCGTTCGGTTTTGACCCGTCAAAAGAAATGCCGGAGGCGCCTGACCACGTGTCTCTCGAAATCGCGTTTGTGAGTCATTTGAAACTGAAAGAAGCGTTTGCTTTAATGCAACTTGAAAACGAACCATACCAGGTATGCGTCGCCGCCGAGAAGAAGTTTCTGGAGGAACATTTGCTCACCTGGCTTCCGCAATTCCTTGAGCGCATCCACGAGCAGGATGCTCACCCATTCTACAAGAAAGCCGCAGACATCATCAAAGGTTATCTCCTGTTGAATCCCCAAATTGTTTCGCCTCGCGAAGAAGTCCTTGGGAAAGAAGAATCTTAAATCCCCCCTTCCCCCCTTTGCAAAAGGGGGGATGTCGTCTGGTTAGAGTGCATGTTATCTGGGAGCGCGGTACCGGCGTGAGTGGTTGACAGAATCAAGCCGCTTCCTATAGCATTGTTTCAATGAAGAAGACATTCTATGGCTGGTGGGTGGTGGTCGCGGCTTTCTTCACCCTTTTCGTCTGTACGGGGATAGGTTTTTTCTCTTTTTCAGTTTTCTTGAAGGCCATCGAGGCAGAGGAAGGATGGAGTCGAACCAGCCTTTCGACTGCGGGCGCGATCGCTTCACTGGCGGCTGGTTTTGCCACGCCCGGTGTCGGCTGGGCAGTCGACCGCTTCGGCGCAAGGGCCGTCATGTTACCGGGCGCTCTCCTGATGTCTGCATGCTATCTGTTGCTGGGGCAGACCGGGACTATCCATCAACTATATGCTCTTTTTCTCATGGTGGGCATAGGAATGGCGTGCGCCACCATACTTCCATGCCAGACACTGGTTTCTCGATGGTTTGACAAGAAACGTGGCCGCGCAATGGGTATGCTCATGGTGGCCAACGGAGTAGGCGGAGTGGTATGGACAACCGTTTCGGCCCGACTGATTCAAGCCGTTGGATGGAGAAACGCGTACGAGATTCTAGGTGTAGTAATTGCCGCAGTGGCGCTCCCTTTGATCGCGCTCATGATCCGAAGCTCGCCTCAATCGATGGGCTTGCTGCCCGATGGCGCAGAAGACCCTTTGCCGGGCGCCAAGACTTCTGACGCCGAGGAGCCAGGCTATACGACGCGAGAGGCATTCAGAACAGTAAGCTTCTGGCTCATTTTCTTGGCTACGTTCGTCGTCGTGTTTGCATCGTCGGGATTCGTTTTGCACGTGGTTGCCTTCCTGTCGGACCGAGGACTGCCGGACAGGCGCGCGGCAGATGTTTGGGGCGCAGCGCTTGGATTGAGCATTGTCGCTCGAATTTTATTTGGGTTTCTTTCGGAAAAATATCAGAAGCGATTCTTTCTGTTTGGTGCAAACCTGGTTCGGATGTGCTGCTCGGCGCTGCTTGTTCTTTTTGCCCTTGGGTTCGTGCCCCGAACGGTAGGGGCGCTGCAGGTAATTTTTCTCTACGGACTTCCGATGGGTTGCTACGCCGTGGTGAGCCCGCTGCTAATCAGCGAGACGTTTGGTGTGAAATCTTTCGGAAAACTGATGGGGCTGTTGGGAATTCCATACACCATTGGAATGGCTCTTGGACAGGTCTCCGGTGGATACTTCTTCGATACGAAAGGCAATTACAACGTCGCCTACTCGATATTCGGGGCGGCTTTTCTTATAGGCGGCATAGCGACCCTTCTTGCAAAACCCTGCTTCCTGCTCGACTCCACCGCAAAGAAGGATTGACCGAGCCACAGAGGTCACCGAGCGTGC
>JACRIR010000056.1 GCA_016215705.1 Candidatus Poribacteria bacterium
CCTAACGCGCAAAACGCAAAACGGAACAGACATCACCACATACACTTTCGACTACGAGAACAAAATTACCCGCATCGACTACCCTGACGAGACCTATTCGGCGTACAAGTATGATCCGCTTGGGCGGAGAATCGAGAAGCGAGACCGGAGTGGGAATATAAGCCGATATGTCTATGAGGGACACAACTTCATTGGCGAGTATGACGGGAGCAATAACTTGGTGGCGAGCTATGTCCAAGGTCCGGGCATCGACCATCCCATAAGTATGTATCGAAGCGCAGAGATGTACTGGTATCACTCTGATGCCCTGGGCAGCATCTACCAGATGACTGATTCAAGCGAAGCCGTGGCGCGAGGCTACGATTATTCCGCTTTTGGCAAGATCATCTCCGAGTCGGGTTCACTCGCCAACCCCTTTACCTATACTGCCCGCGAATATGACTCCGACAGTGGGCTATATTATTACCGAGCGAGGTACTATGATGCGAATAGAAAGCAAAGGGGTCGCGTCTACACTCTTGATTGCGCTGCAGAATTTCCGCTTTTCTGCTGCGCACGCTCTCAAGTGTTAAGGGGGAGGCAAAGGGTCATCTCCGAAAAGAAAACCCTGGGAAAATTCTTCCCTTCCACATGAATGAGTTGACACAAGAAACCTACCCGGGCTCTAGCACAGCCGCGTTTGCTTATGATAAAATAGGTAATCCCGCGAGGCGCGGGACCTTCGGCCACGCAACCTTAATCATATGACCAGCACAACCCAGCAGCTTGAATCCAACCCGAGCAAGAAAAAGCAAAGGGGTCGCGTCTACACTCTTGATTGCGCTGCAGAATCCCCGCTTCTCTGATGCGCATGCTATCAAGCGTTAGGGGAAAGCAAAGGAGTCATCTCAAAAAAACAAAGGGTTCAGGTCTACACACTCACAACAGCGCTCTTTTTGCAAGATAACCGGAGTCCGGTTTGTGAAGGCGGAACGAACGGACAAGACTGACAAGATGAACAAGATTGGGAAAAATAATCCTGTAAGTCTTGTGACTCCTGTCCAAAACAAAAGACTCGCGAACGCCTACACGCTCACAAATCAGGTAGTGATTCGTTCCATTCGTGTTCCAAGAGTTTCTTCAGCGTTTGGTTGCCACTACTCCGCACTGCACTGCTCGCGTTTGAAATCATGAATTTTGTCGTGATTTCCTTTTCTTCTCTTTCCCCCGTGAATCCCCGCGCTCCCCGCGGTTAAGACTGCCTCTCTTTATTTCTTCTTCTTCTTTTCTCTTTCCCCAAGTCCCTGGTTATCTTGTTGTTTTTCTTGATGAATTCGTGTGATTCGTTCCATTCGTGATC
Source organism: Candidatus Poribacteria bacterium (assembly GCA_016215705.1). Taxonomy (GTDB): domain Bacteria; phylum Abyssobacteria; class SURF-5; order SURF-5; family SURF-5; genus JACRIR01. The sequence goes on from JACRIR010000056.1 coordinate 1,340, forward strand.
CAGAAATCTTCTTCATTTGTGTAATTCGTCTCGCGCCTCACGCGATTCGCGACATTCGTGTTCCAAGAGTTCTTTAGCTCTTAGTTGCAATTTGGCCCCGCTGTGTTCCCCCGTGTGTTCCCCGTGGTGAAATACCGCTCCGCACTATGTCCTCAAGAAATTGCATTTCCAGCGGCCGGTATGCTACCATCATTCGACATCCGCGTTGGTCTTCCATGCATCGAAAAATATCAAGAATAGGGGAGACCGATCTATTCAAAACGGCAGCGGGGGATTGCGGATGGATTTTCGTTCTCGAATAATCGTGCCGTAGGGGCGCGATTCATCGCACCCCATCCGCGTGCATTCGTGCAATTCGTCCCGCGCCTTGCGTGATTCGTGACATTCGTGTTCCAAGAGTTTCCGTTCGTTGTGGCAATGTGGCGCTGTCCTTCTACGAGGTAATGAAATGTCCGTTCTTATTGTTGGCTCCGTCGCCCTCGATACTGTCATGACCCCTTTCGGCAAGAGCGAAGATGCGCTCGGTGGCTCCGCAACGTATTTCGCGTGCGCGGCAAGCTACTTTGACCGCCCTCGCGTCGTGGCCGTTGTCGGCGATGATTTCCCTGAGCGCTATAAACAGACTCTCCGCAAATGCGATGTCGACCTCGAAGGCCTGGAAGTAAAACCGGGCAAAACTTTCAGATGGGCCGGCAAATACGGATTCGACCTGAACCAGCGCGAAACGCTTTCGACCTGCCTCAATGTGTTCGAGCATTTCCACCCGAAACTACCAGACAATTACAGAACATCCGAATATGTCTTTCTCGGCAACATCCATCCACAACTCCAGATCGAAGTGCTCGAACAGATTGCCTCGCCGAAATTCGTCGCTTGCGATACCATGAACTTCTGGATCGAAAATGAGCGGGAGACCCTGTGTGAGTTGATCAAGAAGGTCGATGCAATCGTGCTCAACGACTCTGAAGCCCGAGAACTCTCGCGCGAGCCCAACCTCACCAAGGCTGCGCGAAAAATCCAGGAGATGGGCTGCCACAAAGTCATCATAAAGAAAGGAGAGCACGGCTGCCTCTTCTTCACGCCTGATAGCCATTTCTCAGCTCCCGCATACCCGTTGGATGCAGTGAACGATCCCACCGGCGCAGGCGATTCCTTCGCCGGCGGCTTCATGGGATACCTCGCCCAGAATGGCAAGCTGGACGATTTAAGCATCCGACGCGCTATAGTTTATGGAAGCGTCATCGCCTCCTTCACGGTCGAAGACTTCAGCGTGCAGCGCCTTATACGCCTGACTGAAAAAGAAATCTCCGCCCGCTTCGAGGAGTTCCGGGCAATCACACACTTCGGCTAGCCGGGAAGGAATAGAGACACGCCGACTCGCCTCGAGAAGTTCCGGGCAATCACACACCTCGACATTACCTCACCGCCAATTCCGCGAATCTCCACCCTGTTCTCCCCCTGCTGCTTTGCACCGGCAGGAGAGTGTCTCGCAAAACCTCCAAACCCTCCAACCCCCAAACCATTCAGTCCCCGACCGTAGGGGCGACCCGGTGGGTCGCCATCTTCACTTATTCTTTTCCCCAAATCCGTACTACCTAGTGTAGTGTCTCAGAAATAACTTAAAGCGCTACGAAGGGGACCGTCCCAGATTTTACGGGCGCTTTGCGCCGTAGAATCGGGACTGCCCCCGAAGATCAAATGAAAAAGCTTGAACC
>JACRIR010000057.1 GCA_016215705.1 Candidatus Poribacteria bacterium
ATGAAATGGCTCGGGGCCAACTCGTTCAGAACGTCGCACTACCCCTATGCCGAGGAATACCTCTCGCTCGCCGACCGCATGGGATTCCTCGTCATCGACGAGATGCCGACCGTCGGGCTCAACTACAGGATGTACAACGATGGAATTCTGCAGAAATGCAAAGAAGTTCTTTCGGAACTCATCGAGCGCGACTGCAACCACCCGAGCGTCATCATGTGGAGCATCGCGAACGAGCCTGACGCTTTCACCGAGAGCGCAGCCGATTTCTTCGGAAAGCTGCGGAATCACGCGAAGGAACTCGACCCCTCGAGGCCCGTTACGATTGCTTCTGTTCACAGCCCGGTCGATCATACCTTCGGCGTTGTTGATGTGATTTCGATAAACCGCTATTACGGCTGGTACACCGAGCCCGGCCAAATAGACCTTGCGGCCCGAAAACTCAGCGACGAGCTTGACAGGATTCATCGCGAACACAAGAAACCTATCCTCGTTTCCGAGTTTGGCGCTGATTCGATGACGGGCCTTCACTCGGACCCGCCCGAGATTTTCACCGAAGAGTATCAGGCTGCGCTTCTGCGGGCGTATATAGACGTGATTCGGTCGAAGGATTTCACCATCGGGGAGCACATCTGGAATTTCGCGGATTTCAAGACACCTCAGAACTACACGAGAACCGTTCTCAACCGGAAGGGGTTGTTCACACGTGACCGCCAACCGAAACTTGCCGCTCACATGATAAGACAAATGTGGCAAGCCACGAAGTAACAAGCAGGCGAAAAATGAAAGAAACAAGGCCAAAGACGAAAAGGAACAAAGCAGTCACCTACTTCTGCAGTACTCACGATTGAAATCATGAATCCCTGTCATGATTTCGCACGACACCCTACATGGAAATCACGAGGGCGCAATGAATTGCACCCCTACAGACATGAATAAAGAAAATCGGGGACACGATGTCGCATCGTGTCCCCGATTTTCTGAGGCGCGATTCATCGCGCCCGATACGTGCTGTTTGGCTGCGGCAATGCCGCCTGTGGTTACTCTTCCGACTTTTCTTTGTCGTAATCCTCTTTGACCAATCGCCAGACCACGCACCGCTCGCGGTTCCTGCAGTGTAGCTTGGGGTCGCGACAGGTAAGGCACAGATCACACATGTGTATGTCGTGCTTCTCACACCAGAATTTTGCAACGTGGTCCGGATGCTGCGGGCATCGCATTTTCCGTCAGTACCTATCGGCGCCGCTCACGTTCGAAACCGTGAACATGCGCGGCGTTCATTCTTGCGCCATTAACAATGGAATCATGCGAATAAGTTGGCTCTTGCAAGGGCGCAATAAATTGCGCCCCTACAGGCACTAATTCTCAAACCTTGTAGGGGCGCGATTCATCGCGCCCAACGTTCTTCTCGGTTGCAGTCCGGCTACGCCTCTTATTCAAGCACTTGAATGGCGCTCTTGGGCGCAGGCGCCGGCGCCGATATGGGCTTTATGAACTTCTTCGTCAGACCATCGGTGTTCGGGACACTCAGTTGCTTAAACAGGAAATCGAACTTCGCTTCCAACTTTGCGCAGATTTGCCGCTTGATGTCTGAGGGCAGGTCCCAGGTTTGTTTCTTGAATGGGCCGAAGCCCTTCTTTCGGGTTTTGTATACGAACTGCTCCTGCGTCTGGTCTGCTTTCTTCTCGGCTGCGCACTCTTTGTCAAGATAGGCGTAAATCTCCCGTCTCAGGTCTTCGGGAAACGCAGAGTTATCGTAGATCATGTTCTGGAATTCGGTGGCCAAATGAACCTCGGCGGTTTCTCTGTCGGCAAAGATATGAAATGCGTCTTCGGGGAGGGTCGACGCGCCGTGCTGAACTGCGCCCGCCATTCCGTATTTATCGCGCGCGAGCTTCGACAGCTTTTCGAGTGTGTCGAAGTCGACCTTTACTTTTGCGATGGTGCCGTCGGGCAATGGGATGCCGCCGTGGGTCGTGCCCGTCTGGACGCTTATCTTGCTGATGCCCTGCACGCTGCCGCCCTTTTGCAGTTTTCCGTTGTAGTTGTCCATGAAGCCGGTGAGGTCCTCGACGGTGCTGTTCTCGGTTCCGACCTCGCCTATCTCGCCCCCGATCGAGACAGTGACCCCTTTCGGCTCTTTCCCTCGAATGAACGCCGTGAACTCATGGGTAAGCGCGGCGTTTATTTCCTGCTGAGCTTCCTTGGTTGGTTTGCTCAGGTCAACGACCGTGGAGGAGTCTATGTCGATATTATAGAACCCGGCGCTGATAGACTCTTCTATCAACGAACGGATTGCGTCAAGCTCCGTGTCGGGCGAACTCTTATATTTCTTGGCGTTCACCTGGTAATGATCGCCCTGGATGAACACGGGGCCGCTGTAACCGCTCGCCAGCGCGCCTCCCAGCACTGCGGTCGCATATTCAGCCGGCCTCTGGAACGTGTATCCCATTTCCGAGCGCGCGATCTCGAAAATAACCGGGCCGACCTTGCTCTTAAGCGCACTCTTGAAAATGGTCTCGGAAACATCGAACGTCAGGCCACGGATGTTTATCGCTGGAACCGTGAACCCTCTGCATTCGCCGCGTCCGCGCGCTATGTACAGATCATGAATACTTGCAGGCTTTACACCGCATGCGTCCCCGCCCATGCGCACGAGCCACCGGCACAATTCCTGAATATCCTTGTCGGAATTGAAAATGGAATTATAGACAAGCGCATACGCGAGCTTGCGGAATTTGTCCTGGTTGCTCACGGTCAGGCCGCTGTCCTTTAGCGCCGTAACACCCTTTAGCAGCGATTTTATTTCGCCAACGTTCTTGTAGACGGTAGCGGAGTTCATCGTCTTCCTCCTTTTGTCTGTGCTCGCAGCGGTTTATATAAGAAAACAATCGCCGACAGAATATGCCTACCGGACAGATTGAAATCACCTATTCCGGATTTCACAAAATTATATCGCCGTGTCTGTCGTGTGTCAATTCTGACTGAGAAGATGTTTTGTCCCGGCTTTGGAAAAGGCTCTCAACAGCGTTGCGCACGTATTGCTCGTCTGTAAGCCCGAAGGTGGCTTCCTCGGGAAAGGCAGCAAGAGAACGGAAGTGAGAAGCGATATCGCGGAAGAGGGCCACGCGTGCGTCCGGATCAAGCCCTTCGCGCCGCAAGAGCGCCTGCAAAGCGATGGCGGCCTCCTGCGCCGGGACATCCTGACGCAAGCGCGCCACCAGATGCGGATAATCTCGAAAAGAATTGTATTTGCCGGCAGCGATGGTCTCGATGTCGAGCTCGAGACTCGGGCGACTCCTGATCACGATCGTGTTGGCGGCATAATCGCCCAACCGTTGCGCCCGGCGGGTCACCAGACAAGATACTCCTCCGACAAGATACAGAAAAGGCATCGCGTCGACAGCCCTTAAGAGGTTCCGAATCACAATCTGGCTGAACTGGAGACGCAATCCCTGCTCATCAACGACCCTGAGCTTGAACAGGCGTTTCCCGAGCGTCTGGCCGCGCCAGTGCCATTCCGTCAGAATGCCGTAACTGATTGAGACGCTGAAGTACATCAGAATGACGATCGCCATGGCGACATCCCGGCTCAGAAGACCCAGCGTGGAGAGTAGCGCCGAGAGTGTGCTCGTCACAGCGGTGATGCACGCGAGATCAATAGCCCACGCGAAGAAGCGGGTAGTCGGCCCTGCAAGGAGCAGCGAGAACGAAATCCCTTCGGGTGTCTCGATTATCAAAGTGTTTGTTTTCTCTTCACGCATGTTGACTTTCGGCTTCGTGTCCCTTCATGACCTTCCCGGATGAATTCTTGCCGGACCTTGCCAAAAAGAGAGAAAGCAGCGCCAGTTCAATCAACCCGAAGGCGATCTTCAAGGAATAGGGCAACACGGGTTCGTGGTATTGCGAGAAGAACGCCTCGACAATGCCGGCCCACACAAGCAAGAGCCCCACGCCGAAGATGAGCGTCACAAGGTCATTCGAGATTGAGCGAAGGCGCGTCTTGAGCGATTCGGGAGAGCCCCTGCCGATAAGCGCTTTTCCAAGTATCAGTCCGGCTTGCCCCGCAATAAGGATAGCCGGAATCTCAATCGACCCGTGAGGCAGAAGCCATCCGGCCAGGAAGCGACTCTCTCCGGCGAGAACATAATCGCAAACGACCGCCCCCAGAATTACACCGTTATAGAACAGAAGAATAATAGTTCCGAGACCCCATGTCATACCCAGGGCCATTGTGAATATGGAGACCCGTGTGTTGTGCGTCATGAGCATCGCAGAGAATGAGCTCTTGTGGCCCTCCATATGATCTTTCGCACGCGATTCCTCGCGCGCGACGCGGTCGGACGGATGTGTCTGAAGGTGAGAGAAAGGCATGAGAACGCTTTTCGAGTCCGGGTCCAGCGATATTGCCAGCCCTCCGAACGCGCTGCCGACAATCGTAATAATGACTGCTAATGCAAAAGCGCGCGCATGGCGGCGAAACGTCTGTGGAAACGTCTGAAAGAACCATTCCCGAGGAGAGAAGCGGTGAGGCTTTAATCGTGTCTCGTGAATCTCGGCATACGCCCGCGCGACGAGCGCCTCGAGTCTCTGGCGAATGCCCGGCTCGAACGGAAAGGCGGAGAGCCTCGCAAGATCGCTGGAGGCGCGCTGGTAGAGATAATGAAATCGTTTTGCCTCCTCCAGACTCAGTGAGCGCTCCATCCGTTTTTCAAGCGAATCCAGAACGTCTTCGATCTCGCGCCAATATCTCTCTTCGGAGGCGACGAATCGCTGCAGGTCGACAATCACAGGAGTTGCCTCCGCTTGACATTGACGTATTGCGAGACCAATTGTGGACACATCATCTCGTTGTTCAACAGCGTCATCGAGACACCTCGTCGCTTCAGAACTCTCTCGAGCTCGCGGAGTTGCTGCCACTGGATATGGCCGCCCATGCGTTCATAAAGGTCATCTGCCGTCGCCACTCGCGGGTCCGAGAACAGCGGCGCAACTCCTGTTGAAGTCAGCACGTTCACCAACACAAGATGTCGCCGCCCGAGGATGTCAAGATTGCGCACAAAGTGCTCAGCCAGTACGGGATCGTCCAGGTTCGTCAGGAAGATGAGAAGCGCGCGCCGCCGCAAACGCAGGCGGATGAAAGAGAATGCCTCGCCAAAATCAGGATTCGCCATCTTCGGCTGCAATGTGTAGAGGGCATCGCGACATAGGCCGTAGTGGGCCTTCCCATTTCTCGCGCGGATGAACGCCCTCACTTGATCATCAAACGCCAGGAGACCGAACAGGTCGCCCTGCTTCTCAGCCACAAGGCCTAATACCATGGCGGCGGTGACAAAACGCTCCAACTGGGTAGCCGACTGCAAATCCGGGGACACCATGCGGCATGGTGTCCCCGGATTTGCGGTCGCCCCCGGATTTGCAGGCGCGTGGCATGATGTCCCCGAATTTGGCGATGGCTCCTCGATACTGCGCGCGCTCAGACGCGACGAATCGATGATTACATAGACCTCCTGAGTCCGCTCAATCTGGAATACCTTGGTTATCGGATGACTTCGCTTTGCGGTCGCCTTCCAGTGAATGTCTTCGTAGCTGTCTCCTGGTATATATTCTCGAAGCTTCTCGAATTCCTTCCCCTTGCCGACTTGACGCTGAGCATGCAAGCCCAACATGCCCCTGTTCAGAAACAAAGCCGCCAGGCCCTTTTGCTCACGCAAAGTATTGGGATAGACACGCACTTCGGCGCGAGCGGGCGATGTCTTGCGAATCGCCCAGAATCCCACCGGCGAATTTGCTTCCAAATAGGCGTTCTCAAACACGTAGTTGCCGCGCTTCAGAGCCGTGAACGGCCATGAAACGCGCGAATCAACGCTGCCTTCAGGCAAGACGGCCAGAACCTCTTCGTGCGGAGAGCAAAACTCCGCCGGCAAGGAAAGAGCTATGCGCAGCCGTCTCTTGTCGGCGCGGTTGTTCTGTATTCCGATCTCCAGAATCCCTTCTCGGTCCTTGGCCAGTCTGACGATTTCGGGAAACGCTACGCGAATGCCTTTCAGCCGACCTGACGCCAATGCTGCATCCGCAATGACGAACACTATGAATGCGGACATGAACGCGATGGACACGATCATGGTGGCAGGCAGAAGGGCGGCGAGCGCTGAAAAAGGCAATATCACAACACCGGTCCAGAAGAGCAGTCTCGGCTGCGGGACAATCATTGCGGCGCCTCTAACTTCCTGCAGAAGCCCATAGTTGGGGACACCATGCAGGATGGTCTCCCCAATATGAGGATCGTAGCATTCCTGTCACATAAGAATTCTGGTCGAGCGGAACCATGCAAATCCCCCCTTCCCCCCTTTACAAAAGGGGGGTTAGGTTGGATTTTCCCGCCTGGCAACGAATAGGTGGCCGGCGCACTCATCGCGGAACGGTCACTTCCTGGAGAACGCGCTGAACAACCTCGGGCACACTGAGCCCTTCGATTTCAAATTCGGGCCGAAGAATCAACCTATGTTCGAGAACCGGCAAAGCCATAGTCTTGACATCGTCAGGCGTAACGAAATCCCGGCCGGAAATTGCAGCCAATACCCGGCTTGAGAGCAGGAGCGCCTGTGTGGCGCGGGGTCCTGCGCCGACGAGCACCGCGTCATCGGAGCGCGTCTTGCGGACGACCTCCACAATGTAACCGATGAGTTCCTCGCGCGCGGTTATGCCCTCGAGCGCGCGGCGCAGCCGGACCAATTCATCGGCGCTTATGACCGCCTTCACCTCGCCCCTTTCCAGAGTTTCCTCGGGCGAGCAGTCGCCCAGCATGCGCTTTGCCAGTTCCGTTTCCTCCTCGCGGCTGGGGCATCCCATCGTTATCTTAAGCATGAAGCGGTCCTTTTGCGCCTCAGGCAAAGGATACGTCCCCTCGAATTCTATGGGGTTCTGTGTTGCAAAGACCGAGAAATTGACCGAGAGCATATGGGTTTCGCGGTCAATGGTGACGCGCCGCTCCTGCATCGCCTGAAGCAGCGCCGACTGTGTCTTGGCGGGAGCGCGGTTTATTTCGTCCGCCAGCAGAAACGTGGTGAAGATGGGCCCTTTGACAAGAGTGAATTCATTCCTCTGAAGGTTGAACACGTTTGTCCCGATGATATCGGAGGGCATCAGATCGGGCGTGAATTGGATGCGCGAGAACTCGCAGCCGAGCACGCAGGCGAGCGTTCGGACCAACAGCGTCTTCGCTATTCCCGGAACGCCCTCCACGAGGGCATGCTGTCCCGAGAATATGGCAATAAGCGCTTTGTCGACTGCGTCCGCGTTTCCGATAATGACTTTCCCGACTTCACGCCGCGCCTGCGCCAACACGTTATTCAAGTATTCGACGTTTCCCTGTTCATTGTCCACGTTTCCAGTCCCTCTCCGCCAATATGGCGCAAATGTCCTTATATGCCCGCACGGAGTCGCGCTGCATGGGGGGGAGCGCATTCTCCCTGTCTATCACTGCTTGAATCTGAGCCCCTTGCTTTCCCTTGCTTTTCGGGTCATACGCAAATGAGCGCTGCCATTCCTCCAGACAAACGGAAAGAATACGCCGCGTCGGAATACTGCGCCTCAAAAGGTTGACGAGACCCGCAGCCGCATCCTTGCCCCGCGCCGAATTTGCATCCTCTCCCTCGCCCGCGGCTCGCCCGGGAACAAGGCTGAATGCGTTCTTCCACACAAACAGCGCCACTAACACGGCCAGGCCGGCCAACAAACCATGCAGCCTGTACTTCCGAACGAGTGTCATGATTCCCGGCTGCTCCGCGATGCCGAAGTGGGTTTCATCGAAGACCACAGTCGTCGAGGAACCGATCAGCCACGCGAGGAGCGCAGGGCGCCTCTCTTTTCGCATCGCCTCGTTGCTGATGAAATAAGAATCGCTGCACAGGGCCATCGTGCCTCTGCCCCAGGGCCTCTCGATAATGACTGCGCGGCCATCCCTCGAATAAAGGGTTTGCCATGCTGAGTCCAATTTATCGAAGAACAACGCAGTATGCCACGACAATGAAGAGGGCAATTCGCCTCGCGCCGCGTCTCTCATGGCGAAGGCAGGCGCGTAATCGCCGCTCTTGGATTCTGGGAGCGGCCAGAATGAAAAAGAAAAGCTCCAACGCTTCTCAATCGAGACCATCATTCTACGGCATGGTTCGTCGGATTCGTCATCCCCCTTTCCGTCCTCTTCCTCCCCTTTTCGTTCTTTCCCGTTTGCAGAATCCCCTTCCTTGCCTTTCTTTTCTTTCGTTTCTTCCTCTTCCTTGGGAATGAAGCGATATGCGGGCTCGTCTCTAAACGGGAAGAAAGTGATGACAAGTCGTCCTCCATCCGCGACAAACTTTTCGATTGCCAGGATGGTGTCCTTCGGGTCTTCACTCAGGTTGGCGGCGAAAATAACAAGCGTCTGTCCCCGCCCTCCGCCAAGGAGCGAAAGCGGCCTAAGATTCCGGCGGACGGATATTTTCCCGATCGACTCTGTTGCGCCGTACAAGGCGCGACTCCCGAGGGGATCGCTTCTGTAAGAAGAGTACATCGGATACACGTCCCCGATTTCATAGCGCAGCATGAACAATCTAACAAGCCCGAAAAAAAAGACAGTGATGAGTGCGACAAGAAATACAAAGTTCCATCTGGTGCTTTTAGTATTAGCTTTCATAGGGAAAAGGGTTCCTCAGCCGCCGTTCGCACTTAATCTCCCCTCGTTGGCGATAATCGAGTCGACCGACTCGCGGCCGGCTGCATGCATCCCGTACCATACCGATTCGTAAATCGATACGCTGTTGGAAAAGATATCAAGGGTCTCGGGCTGCGCATGAGCCCGGCGGGCAAGCTCGTTCTTGTAGTCACGGTTCGATTTGAACCTGGCGATTTGAATCATTTCACGGCGCCCGAGATTGGCCAGAGTAGCCAGAAAGACTGCTCTCAGGGCGAGTCGCAATTCTCCCTTCTCAATCAGTTCGCGCGCCAACGCAAGCCAGTCATCCTCCGGCAGCCAATCGGCGGTCGTGCTCTCATCCTCGAGGTCGGGGCGAGCTCTTACGGCCTCCGCGACAATCTCATGAGGTTCGACTCTCCATTGTTTGAGAATACGCCACAGCATTATTCCGGCCACACAGAGTAGTCCGGCCACGAGCAAATAGAGAATAAGTCTTAGGGTCGGGCTGAGTTCCATGAGACCCGGCTTTACCGGTTCCTCGACATCGCGCAATTCCCTCAGCCACTTGATGAACCTATCAATCCACCGAAAGATTGGGTCGCCCCAGCGAAGAATGGCTTCGCCCCAATCGGCCAAAGTATCGACCGCTCCCCGGGCAAACGCCGCAAACAGTCCTTCTTCTTCCTCTGTTTCCGGGCGTTTCAAGCGGGGCATTCTCCAAGCGTACTCGCGGCCTTGCAACTCTCGTTCCAGCGCTCTATCCAGCTCGGAGGACGACACGCTGAGATTTGATATCTCTTTCGCAGGTTGCCCTATTGGCGCGGCAATGGCGCGCCCAGAAGAAAAGACGACTGTCCCGAGAATGACCAAGACGATCGTCAGCCGCGCTGCACCGACACGGCGTTTCGGCTCGACGCGCTCGCCCTCCCCTGATGCTGTGAAACGTTTCAGCTCGACCCTCAAGTCCTCGCCGGTGCTAAGAGATTCTCCATAGAAGCACCGCAGAACATACGCGGCTTTCACCAATGGGTCCAAGCAAAGATAAGCAAGTCCGCAGACAACGGCGAAGAAGGTGCTATTGAGCATGCTTCCGCCTCTCAGAAAGGCAATCTGGGCGCCGGTGAGCGCACGAAGCAGGAACGGCAAGAAGATAATAGCCGACGCGATGTTTGCCGCGACTATCACCCCGAAGGGATTCAACACCATGGAAAGAATCAGAAGAACATACCAGAAATAGGCGACGATAAACAACGACACTGATCCCACTGTCGGCACAAACTGGATCAGCACGAGGAAGAAGGCGGCGACGATCATAAGCAAGTACGGGCTTATCGCCCAGATGAGCAAGTGATTCTGCTTCTGCCAGAGACGCGCCATGGCGACTGCCCTGCCAACGAGGCTCCTGACGGCGCGCTCATCGCCGTTGTCCAGCACTGTTATATTTTGGTAAGCGGCGTAGGTCCAGCCGAAAGGAACCGTCACAAGCAAAGCGACAGGCAGCATAAAAAGGCCCGACGGCTGAAGAATGGTCTGACGCATTGCCACTCGCAGAAATCTTTTCAAGTTCCAGCGAACGGGCGTTTCGCCGCTGACCTCCACCCAAAGCAGACGCGAATAGAGTGTCTGCCACGTCTTCATCCAGATGAATAACAAGGAAAGGACGAAAGCGCTTCCGGGAAGGCGCTCGCGCGCAAACGCGCTTTTGCTCATGTCGGCCCAGAAGTAGAGCAGGGCGAGAATGAAGGGCAGACTGCCGACGCAATAACTCGCGATCGTCCGCAGAGGCGCGCCGCGCAGGAGATGAAAGGCTTCTTCAATAATCTCGATTGCGCCTTTATCATCTCCATGTTTCCGCTTGGGTTTCATCGCTGTTCCCAGTAGCCTGCCTGCCACAGTGTCCCTTCATGAAATGAAGAGGGGAGGATGAGCAACCCGCGTCCCATAAAATAGAAGAACAGCCACAGCGTAAGCACTCCGATTGCGCACAGAAGCGCCCGACCGACCGAAGCAAGGCGGACTCGAGGCTCGGCTTTGCCCTCAGTCAGGCGTGCCAGGCAGGAAGCGCACACAACACGGTCCTCGTGCTCGGTGACACACTCGCGACAGTAGTACCGCCCGCATTCCGGACACCGGGCGGCAGCCTCGCGTTGCCCATGGTTGAAACATCGTTGCCGGCTTAGTAGTCGGTCCATCTGCCTTTCACTCCGAAGAATTCCCCCTCATGAATTCGTATGGCCGTGTGTGGAAGCGGCCTTCCTCGTTTCTTAAGAAGAACTCGTTTGAGACGCAGCATACTTTGTCCGGAACTTGTTCAGCAAAGCAATACCGGAGATCGCCAAGGCCGAATGAAGGACCCCGATGACTATGCAATAGGACTCAAAGACGGAGCCCCTGAGGCGAATCTCCTGTGGAATGCTTTGGGATACGAGCTCGGGATGCGACATTACGTAGACCGCCCCATAGATCGACCCAAAGAGATAGCCTCCGATAAGAACGGCCAACACTGCCCACGTTATGCGCCTGAGCGCCAGAGGGAGGTCGCTCCGGTTTTGCTTTCGCAGCGCGATTACGGCGAGAACCATCGACGCCACGAAACATGCCATATCCGCCATATTCTTTAGCGCGTTTTGATAATAGACGTCCGACAGAGCGCTGAGCCCCAGGATGAAGAGCGAAACGAAAAGCGCCAGATGCAGCCGGCCGTGCTCGTGACGCCACTCCTGCTTCGGTTCGGAAGAGACGAATTGATCGGGCAGCGCGTGGACCGACGCTTGCACGTCGACCCAATCCTCCGAGCCGGCACCGAGGTCTTCCGGGGTGAGCTTTCCCTGCGCGGCCTCGATCAGTGGCTTCAACATACCGACGACTTTCCGCGCTGTTCGAAGACGGCCGAGCGAGGTCAAATGCTCGACGTGGACTGCCGTATGCAACCGGCACACACACGTCGGGCCGAACAGACTGTTCAATAATAGGGCCAGAAGAAGAATGCCGGCCCAGACGCCCAATAGAACTCCTGCAGGCGTCGATTTCCACCAAACCGCAGCCATAAGACCGGCCAAGCCAAACCCTGCCGCAACGCACGCAAGAATCACATTCGCGGTTCTGCCGCTGGTTGTGCGGCTGATCGCTATTGCCTGGATATCCTTGAGATAGAACCGCTTATAGCTCTCTGAATAGGCCGTCATGTGAACCTGCAAAATGTGGTCGTCCGCCAGCCATAGCCGGTTCCAATAGAACTCGAGCAGGCCGAATCGTTTTCGCGCCCGTCCGGGCAAGCGGCGGTATGTGCTCGTTTTCTTTGAAGTCATTTAAAGATGGTGTTCCCCATAAGCCTTATGGCGGCAATTCCCCACCCGATCATCTCGAGACTCGAGAGAATTATTGCCGCCACGAATCGCCACTTTCCTCGCGGTGTCACCGTGCCGGGAGAATTCCAGTGGCGCACTGCGATGAACAAGGCCGCCGGCGCGGTGAATACCGTCACACAGAAAAAAATGAGAGGAACAACAGCGAGCAGCATGGCGATGTCATCATAGCGCGTGACATCAGCCTGCAGCCGCTCGAGTTTCCCCTTTTTCACTCCTTTTTCGATGCACGTCGGGCACAAGTGCTTGCCGTCGAGCTCGATATCGCACAACGAACACAAGAACCGTCCGCAGCCTTCGCACGGGACCACGGCCTTCTTTGCAGAATGATAGAAACAACTGCTTTCGCCTTCCGTAAAAAGCGCTTCGCCCGAACTGCCGGGGGCTACGTCGTGGAAGAGCGCAGGAAACGCATCCACGCGGATGTCGGCCCGGCAAGATGGACAGGCCGATTGAACCGACGGATCGCTCAGAATGAGAGAGATGGGCATACGGCAATTGCCACACTCGATCTGAAGAGCTTTCATTGGTCCGATCTTTCTATTTCCGGATTACCCGCGTGTCGCAGATGCGGTCGTGAAGTGTTCGCTTTTCTTCGTCGAACGCCGCCATGATGTAGCCGATGCCAAGAATCAAACTGCTCAGCATCTCGGCAAAGTAGCGCGCAAAGGCGCGCAAATAGGTTACGCGTCCACGGTCAGACGTTATCACTCTCAATCCACACGCCATCTTCCCCGGAGTGGCGGCGTACTTGCCGACAAAGAACGTCGAGTAGGATACGGCAACGGCTATCTGGACAAGCATCCTCACGAACAACAAGGCAAAGAATGCGGGGCCGGGACGCCCGCCGACCGGCCCGCTTGCGGTCAGGCCGACAATGGTGAGAAGAAACTGCAAACTGTAATTTACGACCCCGAGGATCAACCCGTCGACTATCTTGGCCACAAATCGAATCCAGAATCCTCCGTAAACCAGTGTTGCAGGCAGCGCCGAACCTTCTTTCAGACGCTGGAAAAAGATGGGTTTGCATCTGGCGCAGACCAACGTTTCCCCGTAGCGAACCATATCGTCGAGCGGGAACGAGTTGCCGCACTCGGCGCAGGCATAGCCTTCACCGGTTGCCTGTCCCACGGGCGACGACGTGCGGCCCATGGTTGCGCTGCCCGTTGCGGTACGGCCTTTGCTTTGCGCCCGGACCTCGCCGTGGCGCTGCCATTCCGCCATGCCGGAATGCCAAACGAGAGTATCCGAAGCGATTCTGCCGGCGTCCACGAGCCCCTGAAATTCGAAGTCGTCGATGGGGCCCACTCGTTCTCCCTGTCGCACATAGTACCAATCCGTCACGTTGCCCCTCCTTCCTGTTCCATCCCTGTTTCCTCACGCCTGATACCCTACAAAGTTACACGGATTAGGCAAAAATGTCAACCTTTGATTATCGGGGATTGACCAAATCCTGCAATCGCGAGCACCGCATCCGCTTATGGCGCGAATATTTGTGCAAAAATCTTGCCAATTGCCTTTACTCTTTTCCTCCTCTTCCTTTCTCATTTCGTACTCCCTTTTGTCATCCCCGCCCTCTCCCTTGTTATTCTCGCAGTTCCCCTTTCGATTTCCGTCCTCTTAACGTTTCACGTGAGCTCTGTGACACCTTTCGCCCTTTGTCTTCTTTCGCTTAGCGGCCTGTGTCGAGGGCAATAGCGAGCAACAACAGAAATGTTTCATTATCGTACAAAAGGTACAAAAACGTTGGCAATTCGAAATACCGATACTTATCTTATGCTGCCGGCCATTGGCAGCAAGTCAACGCCGGAGTTTTGTGTTCCGTGTTACGTGGTTCATGGTTTATGGTTCATGGTTCATGGTTCATGGTTCATGGTTCATGGTTTATGGTTTATGGTTCATGGTTCATGGTTTATGGTTCACGGTCTACGGTTTACGGTTTACGGTCAAGAGGTTGCACCGTATATGTTGAGCAGTGTGCTTTGGTTGATGTCCTTTCGTTGTTCCCCTTGATAAGGGAGCCTGGGGCTCCACGTTCCCCTTGATCTTGATAAGGAAGCCTGGTGCTCCACGCCCGGGCGTGGAGTTGATTGTTTGGCCATGCGCTCCTTCCCGCGCGCATGTTTTGAACTGTGAAGACAAGCGGCTGCCTCCGGTCCCCCACCACGATTTTCGCCGGTATTAGCCGTGCCGTTGGCGAAGCGAACAGCAAGAATGAGTTTCTTTTCGCATCGCTCAGGCCGGCCTTCGGCGCGTGGCTGCCATACAACGGTATGGCGAGGGTATTCTCCATGACGGGCGCATGTCGGTTGTAGACCCGGCCTGTTAACGCGCTTCTCTGTCCAAGTCTTCCGCAGAAGCATGGCGGGAGGCCACTTGGATGAG
>JACRIR010000053.1 GCA_016215705.1 Candidatus Poribacteria bacterium
CTAGTATGTTGATGGTAGATCGGTTTTGTGTGGGGTCATTGGCAGGACTATGTTGAAGGTCGTGCCCTCTGAGGGCTTCGAGACAACATGAATCAAACCGCCGTGCTCCTCGACAATCTGTTTTGCGATGGGGAGCCCGAGGCCTGTTCCCCCGCTCTTCTTGGTAGTAAAAAAGGGAGTGAACACTTTGTCCATGTTCTCCTGTGGTATTCCGCAGCCGGTGTCTGAAATGGAAATTTGAAGCGCCTTTGGAACGCCCGAGTGGTCGTCAGCGTCGGGGGAAGCCATTTGGAGCGGCGGATCAATTTCGCGGGTGGTGATTGTCAGTTGTCCTCCCTTCTCCATAGCTTGGAGCCCATTGAGCACGATGTTGAGGAGACAACGGTAGAGACGTGATTTGTCGATCGCCAGCATGATTTTCTGCGCGTGAGTTGCGAGAACAATCTGAATCGAGCCGGCTTGCGCCTGTTCGTGCAGCGCCTTTGAAATGTCCTCGAGCAACCCGACAATGTCGCAGCAGACAAGAGCGAGTTGTTTCGGCTTCGCGAACTCGAGCATATCCTGTACAAGGTCCGAAAGGTGATCGGCGGCGTTTATGATGATTGCGCCGGCTTCGGGGAACCCTGCAATGTCCTTTCGGTCCACTGCAATCTGCAGGAGCTCGCCACCTCCCTTGATTTGAGTAAGAATGTTCCTAATGTCATGCGCCAGACATGCCATGGTCCTGCCTATCGTCGCCATTTTTTCTTGTTCGTTGGAGCGCCGGCGCAAGGTGACGCTCTCAATCGCCATCCCAACATAATCTCCAACCACTCCGAGGAGTTCCGGGCGAACAGCCGCCCTGCGAGAGTCCGGTTGCAGAAAGTACAGCGCCCCCCCTATTTTCTTATTGCACAGTAGGGGAACAGCGATCTCCATGACGACGGGAGTGTCCAGATTGTGAGCGTTGGCAGTCGGGAGAATCGCTCTGATTTCGGGAACCCGATGAAGAAGCGCCCTTTTTATCAGGTCATGAGGGACAACGCCCAGCAGGGAGGGCTCCATGTCTTTCGAGGAGTTTGAGATATCCTCCGCTTTTTCGAGGCCGTCGTCGTTGTCCCTGCTCAGGTAGGCCGAGCCATTACAGAAATGAAACTCCTCAGCGAGAAAATCCAGTGACGCCTTCAGAACCTGCCGGGGAGTCGAGCATTGTCCTGCGGCGGCTGCGAGCTTCTGCAGGAACAAGGCATCTCGCAGTTGCGCGTTTTCAGCAACGAGCCTGCGTCGTTCGAGGGTTTGTCTGACGGCTGCGAGAAGCGTATCGTCATCCCACGGCTTTGTGAGAAACCAGTCGACTTTCCCTTCGTTTATTGCTGAGACGGCGATCTGCAGCTCGGCGTGACCTGTCACCAAAATCCGGGCAGTCGTCGGGCTTAATGACGCGATCCTGGAAAGGAGCTCGACACCGTTCATGCCGGTCATGAAGTGATCTGATATTGCCAGGTCAAACTTTGTGTTCTCGAATGCGCGTATCGCTTCTTGCGCGCTCGAGACACAAGTAACGTCAAACCTGCGCTCTACAAGCAGTCGTCTCAAAGAAGAAGTAACACGCGCCTCGTCATCCACCACGAGTATCCTGACTGAGTTAACGCAATCGGGCATGATGGTATCCATTTCGATTCACGCTCACTTCTGTGAGTCAATCATCTCTTGCGCAGTCACCGCGTCGAGAAGCTCTTCGACGCAGGCAACAAGCTCTTCGTCATCCCACGGCTTCCGGAAGAAGGCGCATATCCTCTTGTCTTTGAGCGCCTGCGCGACCTTGTGATGGGGCGCCCATCCGGTCAAGAGCACGCACCTGATACCTGGGTGCTTCGCATGAATATCGGAGAGCAGATCAAGCCCGGAACGGCCTGGCATTTTTTCATCGATTACGGCAACACTTATGCGATGTTGATCAATGAGTGTTTGAGCGGCGTCGGCGTTTTCCGCTAGGAGAACCGCCGCGATTCTGGGTGATAGAACCCGTCTCAACGCCTGTCGGATGTTGGCATCGTCGTCAACCACAAGAACTGTGCCGTGCTTCATGTCGTTTTGCACCTCCCAAGAGAGACTGTCCCGTAATCGGCGAACCTGGAAGGGATTTCGCAGGCGCCATTTATTCGCACAATCTTTTCGGGCCCTTTCCGCATTGAGAGCGCGCATGAATGGCGCCTGCGGAATTACGGGGCGGTCTCAAGAAACGGTTTCAGGTTCCAAGTTTCAGGTTACTTCCTTTCGCCGCAATCATGGAGCGGCTTTACGGGAATCCGAGTCATCCTCAAGAATGATATAACCTTCGTCATCCTTGAGAACCTTCGTAATGCCGGGATAGTGTGTCTCGAGTTCCTCTGTTTCTTTTCGCGGCTCACTCGAGGCGGACAGAATGCTCGATTCCAGTTCCTTCTCATGGATTGAATCGACTGCCTGGCGCACGGCCGCAACAAGTTCGCTGTCATTCCATGGCTTCGTAAAGAAGCGGAATATCTCGCCGTCGTTGATGGCGCTGATTACTGTTTGGGTGTTTGCATAGCCGGTCAACATGATGCGGACCGCCTCGGGACATTTCCTTTTGACGAGTTTCACGAAATCGAGGCCGGAATATCCCGGCATCTTTTCGTCAGTTATGATAACGCTCACACTGCCGCCGGCAAGCGCGGCAAGCGCCTCTTTGGGGTTTTCGGCCTCCAGGACAATATAGGGGGTTTCGGCAAATACTCTCTTCAGAGCCGAGCGAACCGATTTGTCGTCGTCCACGATGAGGATTCGGTGTTTATCCATCCTTTTCAACCTCCAACAAGACATTGTCGCCTTCAGGGCCGTCGTCGGCATTGTTCATACGCTGATATATGTATAGCTTTGCCATGGAAGGATCAATACGCGCATAGTTCTTGATCCTTTCAACATACACCGGAGTGAGGGTCTCTCCTTTTGCAATGAGCAGTATGCCGCTTCCAGTAACCACGTTTCTGGTCAGAACCATGCCGACCTTCAGACTGCTTATCGGGATGCCGACCTCTACCGACCCGTTTGCCTTATTCGACTCTTCGTACACGAATGGAATGAGCGCATTTACCACCCTCGGGTCAAAGAGCGAGCCCGTCTGTGAGCGCATCTGCTTCAGCGCCTCCCTGACACTGACCTCGTGGCCTTGCCCCTGGGGATGAAGCTCCCTGTCGAAGGCGTCCGCAACCGCTATTATCCTCGAGCCAAGGGGGATAACCTCACCGGAAATTCTGTCGGGATACCCCCCGCCTGCGAAGTGTTCGTGATGATGCCGGATCAGCCTGCCTGCGTCACAGAGACGGGTGATGCTTTGGACGCAGTTCTCTCCGAGGACAGGGTGTTTCTGGAGGATTTCCTTTTCTATCCGAGTCAAAGCATAGGGGGGCTTTCTCAGTATCGTGTCAGGAATTCCGATCTTGCCGACGTCATGGAGCATTGCCGCAATCTCGAGGGTCCTCAACTCCTCACCTTCTATCCCGAGCTTGTCTGCGATAAAGCGACTGGCTCGCGTCACTCGCCGGGAATGACTGCATGTTTCCGGGTCATGCATGTCGAGCAGCGCGGCAAAGGTCTTAATCGTATCGACGAAGTTGCCTTCCAATTGTCTGTAGAGTCCCTCGAGTTCCTGATTCTTGTCGAGGATTGAAGCAGTTTGTTTCTTTACTTCCTCCTTCAGCCTGCTGTTCCAATCCTCCAGCAACTTGTTTTGCTCGAGGGTTAGCTCGGTCAGGCGCTGATTTTCGGCGCAGACATGATAGAGGTTGAAAGCCTGCGCCACGGCGTTCTTCAGTTCCGGCTCGCACCAGGGCTTCACTATGAAGCGGAAAACCTCGCCGTAGTTTATCGCTTGCATAGCGGCTTCGAGGTCAGCCTCAGCGGTGAGCATCATTCGAACGGCGAGGGGCGATTTCGTCTTGACGTGCTTTAGAAGCTCGATACCTGACATACCGGGCATATTAAGGTCAGTCAGCACGATCGCAACTTCCTGACGTTCGAGCACGGAGAGCGCATCTTCTCCATTTGAGGCAAGGAGAACACGGTATCCCTCTCCATCAAATACCCTCAGCAGAGAGGACAGTACGTTCGCTTCGTCATCCACGCACATCAATGCAGGGTCATTGGATGAATGGTCCCTGTCAACTTGCCCCATGTTTGGCGCTTCTCCAAGTAGATCCCTGTCGCGGAATGCGGTTCACAGGGTCCCTCCTTCAATCGACCTGATAATGACGCATCCGGAGCGGCGCGCCATACGCGACTGTCTTTACACGCATTATCTGAGGTTAGTCCGGGTCCCCGCCCACGCGAATGAATCGGCGACTACGCACCTGTAATTCTTTCAGCCAGCAAGACAACCCTTTTGTCTGTCGCCGCAAACCCTTTGATATATTGACCGCGAAGACGCATGCGGCAGGGTCCAGCCTGGTACTCCGGCAGTTCCTTTTCTGCGCCGGAGACAAGGACGTCTTCGAGGAGACGCGCCACCCCATTGGGCAACGCTCTCCCATACTCTTGACCCAATATACTCACGTTCCCACTGAAGATCCTGTTGGCCTCGGCATTCACGATCCCGATGACTCCATCCTTACCGATCCCGATGACTGCGATGGGCAGGTCTTCGAGAATATCCTGCGCAAGGCACAGGACCTTGTTGCTGAGCTCGAGGTCACGTGTACGCTCGGCCACGCGCTCCTCCAATTCTCGAGCCCATTGCTCGAGTTCCTGGTTCTTCTTTGTGATCTGCTCCTGAAGTGCCCGGTTTTCTTCTACGAGGTCATACTGCCTTATTGACTGTCTTATGAGTATTTTCAGGTCGTCGTCATTCCACGGCTTATGTACGAACCGAAAGACCTCCCCCTCGTTTATCGCGTCGAGTATAGTGCTGACCTCGGCGTACCCACTGAGGATGATGCGAACCGACGCGGGACAAAGTTGTTTTGCTTCCTTCAGAAACTCGATCCCGCTCATGCCCGGCATTCGCTGGTCGGACATGATGACCGTGAAACGGCTCTTCTTGAGCAGTTCGAGACCTTCGTTGGCGTTCGCGGCCATTTCTATTTCGTAGTCTTCTTCCGCGAGAGTCCTCCTGAGAGCCCGCAAGATGTTCTCTTCATCGTCCACCAGCAAGAGCCTGTGATTCAACATCTGGTATCTCCGGAACAAAGTTCAAAGTCGAAAGACAACTATGGTCTGACGCCGTGTGTCTACGAAACGGGCAGAGAAACAATGAATTCAGTGCCTTTATCCACTTCGCTCTTGACTTCGATCCTGCCTTGATGTCGCTGTATGATGTCGTAGACCACGCTGAGGCCCAGACCCGTCCCCTTGCCGACGGGCTTCGTAGTAAAGAAGGGGTCAAATATCTTATTGAGATTCTCCTTCGGAATGCCGCATCCGTCATCGGCCACCGAGACGACAACGCTATCGCCATTCATTCGCGTGGTTATGACTATTTTCCCTTTCTCCTTTATCGCCTGAGCCGCGTTTACGAGAAGGTTCATGAACACCTGGTTCAATTGCGTCGGATAGCAGGACACGCGCGTGAGGCTCCCATAGTTCTTGACGATCTCGGTCTTGTATTTGAGCTCATTCCACACGATATTCAATGTCGTTTCGATGACCTCGTTAACGTCGGCTTCGGTTTTCTTGTCATCGTCGGTATGGGCGAAATTCTTGAGGTCCGAAACGATCTTCTTAACCTTTGTTGTCCCTTCAGCGGACTCGCGGGCCAATGCCGCCAGGTCTTCAATGACATGACTTATCCGAAGGTCGGCTTTCTTCTTCTCGAGCTTTGCTTTCACGGTCTGTTGACTCTCGCCGGTCTCGCTGACTGGGGCGTTGACGACTTCCTCGTACGCGCCGAACATCTGTGAGACCTTGTCGACATACTTGAGGAGTGTCCCCATGTTGCTGTGGATATAGCCGATCGGGTTGTTTATTTCGTGGGCAACCCCTGCCGCCAGTATTCCTATCGACGCCATTTTTTCCTGCTGCAGCAATTTGGCCTGAGCCATCTTGATCTCGCTGTTGGCCTTTTCAAGCTCTTTGTTGGCCCGCAGAAGCTCATCATTGACTTTTTTCAGTTCTTCATTCTGCGCATCAAGAAGTCTGTTTGCGGAAAACAGAACCTGATTGGCCGCTTTCTGACGGGACCTTTCATCGAGTATGCGACTTATGTTGGTGGCGAGACGGTCGCCGAGCAACTCGAGCGTGCATCTTTCCTCGGGGCCGAAATCGCTGTCGGCCTCTCCGACAATCCAGAGAAGCCCGAGCACATTCTCCGACTTGTTAAGCGGTATAAACACTCCGCCGTCAGAACCGCGCGGGGTGGACAATTGAGGCTCGTCCCTTTCCGGTGGGCACACCCGGATATCAAAGCGCTCAAAAGGGGCGTCCAACTTCGTGAGCTCGGACAGCTTTTGGGCAAGAATGTTCCTGATGGATTCCTCTTCGTCAGCGGAAATATCGTGAGTCGATTTGACTACACCGGCAATCTCGTCTTTTCCGCGGAAAACGATGGCCGCGGTCTCATATGGCGCCAACTTGTC
Organism: Candidatus Poribacteria bacterium; assembly: GCA_016215705.1. Taxonomy (GTDB): domain Bacteria; phylum Abyssobacteria; class SURF-5; order SURF-5; family SURF-5; genus JACRIR01. The sequence continues at coordinate 6,570 of JACRIR010000053.1, forward strand.
GAGCGAATCGAGTATCAGCGAGGCAAGCTGTGAAAAACCCGAGACATCGACAATCTTCTCGCCAAGGTCGTAGAGCACCTGGAGCTCGAAGACCTTTCGCCTCAGGTCTGCAACGAGGTCGCGGTTCTTTTTTTGCAGCCTCTGTTTTTCGAGGGCATTCTCAGTCACCAGCAGAACCTTATCCATGCTTTCAAACGGCTTTTTGAGGAAATCATACGCTCCCAGCCGAACGGCCTCTATGGCGGCATCCTCGCTCGCATATCCCGTCATCATGATTACCTCGGTGAGCGGAGACCTCTTCTTCACTTCTCGCAAAAGGTCTACACCGTCGATGTCCGGCATTCGTATGTCGCTGATGACAAGGTCGAATTCCCGCTGCCCAATCATCGTCAAGGCTTCGGTTCCTCCGGTCGCCTCTGACAATTCGATTTCTTTTCCGGCCAATGTCTTCCGGAAAAGTGACCGAATGATCTTCTCGTCGTCCACCACTAGTATTCTAGGGCGTTGGGCCGTGGTCATTTCATAGTCTCCTTGATGGGCCTGCATAGCCGAACGCAATAGTGAATGGAGAAAGGCGGAGTTGTCGGCTGCCGGTCACAAGCTGCATTTCCTGGTTTGATGTGAATGCAGGGCATTGATCACGCTGAGAAACTCCTCTCGGTCGCACGGTGAGAGCAAGTAGTAGAATATCCCGATCTCGCGCGCTGATTTTTCAAATGCCGTGCTCGTCTCCGCCGCTGCAACGATTATGGGGAGTTCGGGGTCCATCCGTTTGATTCCTCCAAGGGCCGCGGATGCGTCCTCTCCAAGGAATTCCTTTGCAATGAGCACGCCAAGGGCGCTGTGCCCACCGGAGAGAATTTGTTTCAACTCGTGTATGTTGCCGGCAATCTGCAGAGGTATTTTCATTTCCTCAATTGCCGTTGAGGCCGCAAGGAGGTCCTGATTATCCGAAATTGCAAGAATGATGCAGTGTTTCCCGTTTGTGTTTGAGCTCTGTTCCATTGGCAAGCTCAGGCTCTCTTTCCTTGTATGTTTCTGTTCCATTGTGTGGAGCTTTCCTTGAGGGAGAGAATTCAATGCTTGTGCCAACAGCGGACAATGATTCAGAAGCTATGTAGAGCTAAGCAGTTACAGCCTAATAGGACGCGCCGGTTCGTAATTTGAATGTAACCTGGTTACGTCGATGGAGTGACGCGAGATAAGACATGATTAGAAATGGTTAACCTAAGTCGTTGGAAAGATGGGCTTTACCGGCCGGACCGTAATACGTCGAAGAAACGTCATACACGAAGAGGACGTGATGTCTTGCTCATGTCGCAGTTACGGCGTCGGAGAATTCTCCATCATCGGAGTCCGCGGAGATTTGATGTTTTTTCATTCTTTGGTAGAGAGTGGTTCGCGGGATACCAAGTATCTTTGCCGCCTGTGTCTTGTTCTTGCATGTGGATTTAAGCACGTGAAGGATGTGTTCGCGTTCGAGGTCATCCAGTGTCCTCATCTGTTGTTTTGTCTGAGGCTCTTTCTCCTTGTCAACCAATATGCCGAGATCGGTGGGTCTTATGACGGGTCTCTGCGAGAACAACACTGCTTGCTCGATGACGTTCTCGAGTTCCCTGACGTTTCCCGGCCAGCTATAGCTCATGAGGAGCTCCAGAACTTTTGGGGACAGCCCCCGCCGCTGTTTTGACGCCTTCTCACAGGCTATTTTCAGGCAATGCTCGGCAAGCAGAGGCAGGTCTTCCATCCTCTCTCTTAACGGAGGAAGCGTAATGCTTATCGAGCTTATGCGGTAGTAGAGGTCTTCTCTGAACTTTCCTTCCTGGGTGAGTTTGAAAGGGTCCTTTTGGGTCGAGGCTATGATACGAACGTTTACCCTTTTTGTAGTGACTGAGCCGACCGGTCTGACTTGTTTATCCTGGAGCACGCGCAGCAGGCCTACTTGTGTATGCGGCGACGTCGAGTCAATCTCATCCAGAAAGATCGTGCCCCCGGATGCAGCTTCGAACAGGCCAATCTTGGTCATAAGCGCGCCGGTGAAGGCGCCTTTGAGGTGACCGAAAAGTTCGCTTTCCAGAAGCGACTCGGTCAGCGCGCCGCAGTTTATCGCAATGAAAGGGCCGTTGGCGCGACGACTGCGCGCATGGATTGCGCAAGCCACCAATTCTTTGCCCGTGCCCGTCTCTCCCTGAATAAGAACGGTGCTGTCGGTCGGGGCCACCTGGCTAATGCGCTCGTATACTTTTTGCATTTTTGGACTGGCGCCAACGAGAGATTCAAACCTGTCCACTCCTGCGCCGCCCCGGCACGCTTCGCCCCTCCCGTTTCGCGGCGCCGAGCTTTCAAGGGCTCTCGCGGCGGCTACGGTAATCTGACTGACATCCGGGAATGGTTTTGTGATAAAGTCAAAAGCGCCTTCCTTCATTGCTCTCACGGCAACGGGGATATCGCCATGGCCGGTGATGATTATCGTCTCGATGACCTCGTTTCTCTCGCGGGTGCGGCGCATCAGCTCTATGCCGTCTATCCCCGGCATTTTTACGTCGGTAATCATCAGGTCGTAGTCGATGTCGCACATGATTTCCAATGCTTCTTCTCCGGAAGCGGCGGTGTCAACTATTGCGCCTTCCGTTTCCATCGCGGATGCTATAAACTTACTTACCGCCACCTCATCATCAACTACGAGCACTCGCGCTCCCCTAAGAGCCCCCGGTCTCAGACAGTGTTTGGTTTGCATGGCGTGCCTCTTGCTTGTTGAAAACCCCTTAGTGAAACGTAAACCAATATCCGCTGGAGACGGCCTCTAGAAAGCGCGCCGCTTCTCCACGATCGCAAGATCGCATGTCCCAGGACTTCTCGCGCATAGGAATCCGCCTCGAAAAACCAACCACGGCACACGCATAAATATGTCCCGGTCGGTCACCCCTCGTCCGGGGAAAAGAACAGAAGTTTAAGCGTTCATATGATATCACATATTATCGTGTTAGTCAATATATTGCTGAATAATAACCACCTTATCCCGGGAAAATACTGAGGACCCGACTGGCGCAGTGTCGGTTATGCGTCACCGGGTTGAAGACCGAAACAGATGATTTCCTGCAGCCGGATTGCGCCGGCGTTATTTTTTTACCATTGCTAAATAATTGTATCACAAGTAGTTATGACTGGAACCTCCGGTTTATCAGAAAAGAGTTGGAAAGTCTGGCGTGAAAAATGCCTCCCGAAAACGCGGTCAAATCGCCCGCAATCCGTCGCTTCTGACCGGGTGGAAGAAATGAAAAACTGGAGAAGACGTCTACTAGACATCAACTGAAGACATCTAAACTGATCATAGTGTTGAATTGACGACTGCGTCAGATGACGGGAGAAGGAATGAAGGGGTTTCCCTCGAGAAGATTTGTGGGAATGGTGTCCTTCCTGGTCGGGAGGGGCTTATAACGTGTTCAACGATGTCCACAGCGCGGCGCAGCCGCAACCAAAGAAGAAGAGGGATCCGCAGATTTCGCAGATTTGCACAGATTCAGGGAAGAAGAAGAAAGAAGAGAAAAAGAATTGGACCACGAATAGAGAAGTTCACTGATTTAGACTGATTTACGCAGATTTCAGGGAAAATAAGAAGAAATCACGACGGGAAGTCAAGATTTCGAACGTCAGTAGTACAGAGAATGGGCTGAGGCAGTCGGCGCGGAGAGTTTCAAACGACAGTTTCTGTTCAATATCACCGGCAGGTTCTAACAGAGCAAACGGCGCATTTCTGAAGAATCGAACACCCTGAGCCGATGGGCGGATCGGAGAGCAAGATGAGACTGGTTAAGCTTTCTGGGCGACAATTACGGGGGACGCTCTACTTTCTGGTTGTGTTCTCATTGTTGTTGCCTTTGTCAGTATACTCGAACCCGGAGGAGGAGAACGAAGCCACTCAAAGTTCATCGCGTGGACCCTTCAAAGGGGAGGAAGTTCTTTTCCAGGAGTTTCCAGTCGTTTTCGGCGCCGCCAAAATGGAGCAACCCATCACGCAATCACCGTCGAGCGTCACTGTGATAACAGCCGAGGAAATACGGCATTCGGGCGCTACCAACATAGCGGATTTACTGCGGCGCGTGCCGGGTCTCGATGTCATAAGAATCTCTCAATCCGACGCGAACATCTCGGCGAGAGGATTTGACGAGCCGGGCGCGAATGCGTTTCTCGTCCTCATCGATGGCAGGTCGGTATATCTCGATTTCTTCGGAAACATTCTTTGGGACTCACTTCCCGTTGTCATGGAGGAAATCGAGAGAATCGAAGTCATTCGCGGACCGGGCTCCGCGCTTTACGGCGCGAACGCTTTCTCCGGGGTGGTCAACATAATCACCAAGACGCCCGAGCAATTGCAGGGGACGACGGTATCGTCAACGGTCGGACAGTTCGAGACTTTCATCAACACGGTCATCCATGCGGGCGTGAAGGACAGATGGAGCTACAAGGCAGTCGGGAGTTGGAACGAGACCAACTCGATGGAATTCGATGATACGAACGAGCGCGAGGACGCAAAGGCGAGTGTTCTGCTGGGATATCAGTTCGAGAATGACTCGAAGTTGACAGTTTCCACCGGTTTTGACGAAGGTGACGGGAGTACGCTGGCGGGCGATACCCAGTTCGCGCGGGAAGGCATTCTATACTACGGGAAGGTCAATTACGACTACGAGAATTGGAAATTTCAGACCTACTATAACCTGACTGACCTTGACGTGACCGACGATATTTCTGAGGAGGAGAGGTCGATAGTCAACAACGTGGTGGACTTTGAACTTCAGAACACTCTTGAACCGAACGATAGGAATACTTTTATTTGGGGTTTGAACTACAGATACAACAGGGTGGTTTCCCGTAAAGTCATCGGAAGGAACCAGACCGAGAATATTTACTCTGTTTTCGCGCAGGATGAATACCGCCCTCTCGATAACTTAACAATCACAGGCGGCGCGCGGATCGACCACCATCCCATCACAGGGTACCACTTCTCGCCCAGGCTAAGCGCCGTTTATGAGCCGTGGGAGAATCACATATTCAGGGCGTCATTCTCACAAGCGTTCAGGAACCCGGCTTTCGTCGAGAGTTATCTCGACTTGCAGATCATGACCGAGGCGGCGCCCTTGCCGGATTTTCCGGTGACGCTCACGGGAAACCGGGACCTGGACTCCGAGCAAATCACCTCTTTCGAACTCGGTTATCAGACGAGACAGATGCAGAACCGGCTGGGGCTGAAGGCCGAAGTGTTTTACAATGTGATGGATGACTTCATCACGATGCTTCCGGTGGCCGTAGACCCATTTCCTCCTCCCACGAGTTTCGATTTCGGTTTCATAAATTCCGGGAAGGCCATCGTCACTGGCGGCGAGTTGAGCCTCGATTACTCTTTTTCGGATTGGCTGTCGGCTTACCTCAATTATTCCTACCAGTTCCTGGAGGCAAAAGACGCCGGCGCCGAGAATACGATCAACGAAGAGGGGGAACAAATCAAGTCCTCCCCGGAGCACAAGGCCAACGCGGGCCTGTACGCTGAATTCAGGAGCGGAATCAGCCTGAATATGGACGTTCATTACGTTAGCTCCATAGACGCAAACTTTTTTAATACCGCAGCCGCTATCTTTGATCCGAATGCGATTCTGGACGAGGAACACATTGACGATTACGTACGAACGGATATTCGTGTCGCATACAAATTCCCGAAGCACGACGTCGAAGCGGCAATCATCATTTCCAACGTTTTCAACGACGTTCATCGAGAATGGGCCGAATCATCCGGAGCGGAGAGCTTCGAGCGGCAATTCTTGTTCAACGTCACGGGCAGGTTCTAACATGCTTGCCCACATCTCAGTAGTGGCTTGATTGCGTGAATCGACTGTCAAATCGGTTGACACCGGCATGTCTGACATAGAGGTGAACTTGAGAACGCGAAAAAGATTCCCGGGTTTGCTGATTGTCGCGCTTTCTCTCTTCTTCTTGATTGGCGAGGCCAACCTCGCTTCCGCTCCGCAAACATGCGTCGCAGTCGTCATGGGACGGTTCTCTCTGGAATACAGCGAAGCCCTCGATGGATTCGTTGAGGTCATCACCAAGAACAGGGCCGACGCCGAACTGAAGCGTTTCAACGTGGACGTTCCGGCCGGACAGATTGACGCAATTGTTCAGAGGGTCAGGGCGTCGCATCCTGATGTAATCCTCACCGTGGGCTCAATGGCGACAAGCGAGGTCTCATCCCGCATTTCTGATATACCAATAGTTTTCTCAACCGTGCTCTATCCGGTCGCGAGCGGTTTCGCCTCGAGCATGCGCTCATCCGGAAATAACATTACCGGCGCCGCCATGGACGTGCCGATTGATGTCCAATTCAGGACATTGTTGAGTGTGGTCCCCCGCCTTGACAAGGTGGGAGTTCTCTATAATCCCGAAGAGACCGGCCCGATAATCCGGGAGGCTGAAGGAGTGGCAAGGGCCATGGGGCTTCATCTTGTGAGCGAACAAGTGCGTTCAGAGAAGGATGTCCCCGCCGCCCTGGACAATCTGTTTCAGAGTAATGTCAAGGCCTTATGGTCAGTGGCCGACGCAGCCGTATTCACCTTGCCCTCCTTCAAGTTCATAGTGCAGAAGACGCTTGAGAAGGGCGTGCCCTTTATGGGACCGAATGACCGGTTCACTGAATCCGGAGCGCTTATCGCATTGAACTGCGATCACACGGACAATGGGAGACAATCGGGAGAATTGGCCCTTTTGATTCTGGAAGGGAAGAGGCCGGCGGATATTCCGATTGCCCAGCCGAGGATAGTCGAGATGACGCTGAATTTGCGGGTCGCCAGGTTTCTTGGACTGAGAATTCCGGGAAACGTTGAACGCGAGGCTCACAGGGTTATCCGATGAGAAACGGTAGCGCAATGTTACTCTTGAGACCGAGTCTGCAAAAGAAGTTCACCCTCCTGGTGTCACTGGCGATCGTGTCCACGTCCTTGCTTCTCAGTTATTACTTTTTGAAAGCCTATGAGAGATATGTTCTCATGGAACTCGAGGAAGAAGGCCAGACCCTGTCCAATGCATTGGCGCACAACTGCGAATATGGCGTCCTATTGTCCGATAAGGCCCAATTAACCTTGCTTGCCAAGGTTGTCTACGAAGACCCTGACGTGCGATACGTTACCATTAGCGGCGAGAACAATGAGCTTCTCGTGGACCTGGAGGCTGAACCGGGCGTGATCCGCCCGGAAAACGTGAGGCCGCAGGACATCCTGCGAAAGCAGGAAGTGGAATCCGGCGAATTCGTCACGTATTTCAAGACAGGCAAGAGCAGAATACCTGCTCTTGACATACTACGAGTCATTCGCAGCCAAAGGAACACGAGACACGCGGAAGAGCTCGGGATGCTGTTGCAGCAGGAAGCGCCGGACAGGGATAAGGCGAACATGGTTGTAATCGGGCACGTGCGGCTGGGTATCTCCCCGGAAAAAGCGCTGTCGAACATACGCAGCATAGAAAGAGACATCGGGATATTGACAGGCGGAGTGGCCATACTGGGCATCATATTGACCCTTCCCATCGTGCGTTTTGCGGTAAACCCTATTCGGCAGTTGGTCGAAGCTACGCAGAAGATCGCCCAGGGAGATCTCACGCAAAAGGTAAAGGCAAAAACGAGGGACGAAATCGGCGACCTCGCGAAATCATTCAACCGAATGGTCGTAGACCTCCGATCGTCTCGAGATGAGATCGACAAATACAGCCGGACACTCGAGGAGAGGGTAAGGCAGCGAACCACCGAACTCGACCAGGCGAACGACAGACTGGAATTGGAGCTCGCTGAACGCAAACGAGCCGAAGAGGAGATCCGGCAGAATCTTCAGGTACAGTCAACTCTCAATAGACTGCTCCAGATTTCCGTCGAAGATATACCGCTCGAAAAAATGCTGGAACAGATCATTGTCGAGCTGACATCAGCTAACTTGTTTTCTCTGGATTCGCAGGGGAGCATTTTCCTTGCGGAAGAAGGTTCTGATGTGTTGGTAATGAAGGCGCAGAGCGGGCTCGACGAGCCCGTCCGCACTCTTTGCGCCAGGGTTCCATTTGGGAAGTGTCTGTGCGGCAGGGCCGCTTCCGAGCGGAAAGTAGTATTCACAAATTCCGCTAATGGCCGCCACGAGAATCAGTTTGTCGGTATGTGCGCTCACGGCCATTGCTGCGTGCCCATTCTATATGGCGACAGGGTGCTCGGCGTATTGAACATATATGTCAAGAACGGCCACGACAAGAATCCCAAGGAAGAAGATTTTCTAGTGACGGCAGCCAACACATTGGCCGGAATCATTGAGCGGAAACGCACTCAAGAGGCGCTGAAAGTATTCACCGCAAAATTGGAGGACAGCAACAAGGAACTTGTGCAATTCGCCTACGTCGCCTCGCATGATTTGCAGGAGCCGCTGAGAAAGATAAGCGCGTTCGGCGATCGACTCGCGACGAAATGCCGGGACTCTCTGGATGAGCAGGGGAGGGACTATCTGGACCGGATGCAAAGCGCCGCAAAAAGAATGCAAACTCTGATTGAAGGACTGCTTCTGTTCTCGAGGGTTACGACAAAGGCGCAGCCCTTTGTTGCAGTGGCGCTTTCCGATGTGATGCGTGAGGTATTGGCGGACCTGGAAATACGCATCGAGCAGATGGGCGGACGGGTTGAATGCGGTGAGTTGCCGACGATCGACGCGGACCCGCTTCAAATGCGCCAGCTCTTGCAGAACCTTGTCGGGAATGCGTTGAAGTTCCGAAGAAAAGAGGAAGCGCCGGTTGTGACGGTGAGCGGCCGACTTCTGAATAGTATTGAGGAAGGATCAGGGAAGAGACAGGACGGCCTGTGCGAGATCATTGTGCAGGATAACGGCATTGGTTTCGAGGAGAAGTACGTGGACCGCATTTTCGGCGTTTTTCAGCGCCTTCACGGAAGGGACGAATATGAGGGAACAGGCATTGGCCTTGCGATCTGCAAGAAAATCGTGGAGCGACATGGCGGCGCTATTGCGGCCAGGAGCGCTCTCGGCCGCGGTTCGACGTTCATTGCAACACTGCCCGCCAAACAAAACAGAGGAGATAACCCATAATGTGCGGAGACAAGGACAGCATCACAATTCTCATGGCCGACGATGATCCGGACGATTGTCTCATGGCAAAGGAGGCTCTAGAGGAGAATCGTCTGGCGAATGACGTACACTTCGTCTCGGATGGAGAGGAATTGATGGATTATCTCCACCACCGCGGAAAGTACTCGGACCCGTCCGGCTCTCCGCTTCCGGGTTTGATACTTCTCGACCTCAATATGCCCAGGAAAGACGGCAGAGAAGCGCTTAAAGAAATCAAGAACGACCCGGCCCTGCGAAAAATCCCCGTGGTCGTTCTCACCACCTCGAAGGCCGAGGAGGACATATGTCGCACTTATGACCTCGGCGTAAACTCGTTCATCGTGAAACCCGTTTCGTTCGAGGGACTCGTCGAGGTGATGAGAACTTTGCGTAAGTATTGGTTCGAGATCGTCAAGCTTCCATCCGAGGGAGTTAAGAAACAAAATGGATGCTAACCGTGTCAAGCTCCTCCTCGTCGACGACGATGAGGACGACTATATTGTCACGCGCGACCTGCTCGCAGAAATCGAGGCTACGCGCTACCACCTGGAGTGGGCCTCTTCGTACGAGTCCGCGCTGGAAGCTGTCGGGCGGAATCAGCATGACGTGTATCTGTTCGATTACCGGCTTGGAAGGCATAACGGCCTTGATCTGTTGCGGGAGGCAATCGCTCGAGGAAGCAAGGCCCCCATGATTCTGCTGACCGGCCAGGGAGACCGTGAAATAGACGTTGAGGCGATGAAAGCCGGGGCGGCTGACTATCTGGTGAAAGGGCGCATCGACTCCCGTCTTCTTGAGCGGTCCATCCGGTACGCACTTGAGCGGGCCAAATCTCTCGAAGCGCTTCGCAAAAGCGAAGAGAAATACCGAACGCTCTTTGAAGAGTCGAAGGACGTGGTTTTCGTCAGTTCGCCCGAAGGGCATTTCATGGAGATCAATCCGGCCGGAGTCGACTTGTTCGGCTACTCCTCTCAGGAGGAACTCTTGAGAATTGACCTTGCTCGTGGGCTATACATGTGCGCGGAGGACCGAAGCAAGTTCCAGGACCAAATTACGGCCGAGGGATTTGTGAAGGACTACGAATTTGTCGCGAAGACAAAGGATGGACGGCCACTGAACTTGATTATGAGCGCAACGGTTGTGCGTGATGAGACAGGAGACGTCGCAGCGTATAGAGGAATTATACGCGACATCACGGAATGGAGAAAACTCGAGGAGCAACTTCTCAAAGCGCAAAAAATGGAAAGCATCGGAACACTGGCGGGCGGAATCGCTCACGACTTTAATAATCTTCTTGGGGGAATCCTGGGATACATTTCCCTCATAAAAACAAAAGTCGCGAAGGACAGCGATCTTCTTGACTACCTTGACACTATTGAGAAGAGCGGCCAGCGGGCCGCCGAACTCACGGCGCAGCTTTTGGCGTTCGCCCGAGGGGGGAAATACAACGTCCGTTGCATACCCGTTGACAGCCTCATTGAAGCGACGCTCAATGAGATCGGGAATACATTCGGCGAGTCGATTAAAATAGAGACCCGTCTCGCCGAATCGCTTCCCACGATTGAGGCCGACGCGGGACAAATACAGAAAGCGCTCATGAACATCTGCCGCAATGCGCGCGACGCAATGCCGAACGGCGGGAAAATATTCATTGAGAGCGGCACGACTGTCCTGGGAGAGGATTATGTAAGAACACACCCCGAGACAAAAGCAGGCTATTACGTAACCCTATCAGTGACGGATACCGGCATAGGTATGGACAAGCAGACCATCAAGCGGATATTCGACCCGTTTTTCACAACGAAGGCCGTGGGTAAAGGAACGGGCCTCGGCCTGGCTATGGTTTATGGCATAGTCAAGAACCACGGCGGCGACATATACGTGTACAGCGAACCCGGGCATGGCTCGACGTTCAGGATTTACTTGCCGTCACGCGAGATGATTGAACCCGCGAGATTGGAGGAAACTGAAAACCAGCCGAAGGGCGCGGCAAACGCTCTTATTCTTATCGTTGATGACGAGCCGGGGATACGGTCTGTGTTGAAAAGCATGCTTGAAAGTTCTTCATATCGGGTGTTGGTGGCTGAAGACGGCGAGACGGCGGTTGAGACCTACAAAACCCATAGGGAAGAGATCAATCTGGTTATCCTCGATATGATTATGCCCAAAATGGAAGGCCGCGAGACATTCCTGAAGTTGAGAGAGATAGACCCTTCGGTCAAAGCCATCCTTTCAACCGGCTACAGTCAAAACGACAAAACCGAGGAGATTCTTCGTGACGGAGTCACAGGATTCATACAGAAACCATTCCAACTCAAGGAGTTGATTTCCAAAGTGGAAAGCGTGCTCGATGGGCAAAAGCAGGCGTAAGAGACTGTCCCACGATTCTGCAGTCGCCAATTTGAAAATAGCCCTCACACCCCCCCTCCCGTGAGAACCACCTTGATCGTCTTGAGTAGAATAATAAGGTCGAGAACCAAAGATTGATTGACAATGTAGTAGAGGTCGTATTCGAGCTTTTTCCTCGACGAGTCCAGGGAATCCGCATAGCCGCAATTGACTTGCGCCCAGCCGGTAATGCCCGGTTTCACAAGAAGGCGAACCGAGTAGTTTGGTATTTTTTCGGAATAATCCTCACTGGCTCGAGATTCGACCGAACGCACGTACTCCTCGACGAACGTCGGTCGCTCGGGTCTCGGACCAATGACACTCATTTCGCCCTTCAGCACGTTCACAAGCTGAGGCAGTTCGTCGAGTCGCGTCTTGCGAATAAACTTGCCCACCCGGGTGATACGTGGGTCTTCTTTGTGTGAAAAGACTGCACGCCCATCCTTCTCTGCGTCCATGTGCATGGAACGGAATTTGCAAAGGGTGAAAACACAGCCGTCTTTGCCTACACGCTTCTGACGGTAGAATATGGGGCCACCGGAATCAAGCCTTATGGCAACCGCAGTCAGAAGAAGCAAAGGAGAACAGACGACAAGCCCAAACAGCGCCGCCGCGAAGTCAAACAATCTTTTGACCTTTCTTTGAAAAGAACTCGTCAACCTCTCGGTGCGATACAAAAGCCATTCGGGCGTGAGGAAATCACAGGGTATCCTGCCGAAGAACTCACTGTAGAAACTGAACCTGTCAATCACGCGGATTCCATTGAGTCTGCACTTCACGAGAGTCTGTTTCATTTCGCGAGTCAGCCGCTCGTACGTGGACGCGATGACAACGCCGTCAGCCGCCAAATCGGAGGCAAGTACTCCCACCTCGTTGCCGTCGCCGAGGATTCTCCATGACTCGACGGAGGTCTCGGTCGCAGATGTTGGATTGTTGAGCGCCCCAAGCGGGTCGACACTGTTCCAGGAATTGCGATCGATATCATCGAGAAGAGTCTTGCCCGCCTGGCCTGTGCCGATAATAAGAATTCTCGTCTTCCGTGCGCTCCGACGGCCCAATCTCGATATTATCCGTCGCGATGAGATCGTGCCCAGGAACACTACTCCACCGATGAGCACAAGGATTGTTCTGCCCAGCCTCAAGGGTAAATGGGCGTAGAAAAGGACGGTTGACAGCAGAAGCGGCGCCACCGTGGCAAGCGCGATGGCAAGGATTGTGCGATTGCTCCGGATATTGCCACTTGGGTTGTAAAGGTCTGCGACATAGAACGTCGCGGCGTAGAACAGCGAGAGCAGAACCAGCGACAGCAAATGGGAGTAAATGTAAAGGACACCTTCGCCAATTCCGAGTCTGAGGAACGCAGAACCCAGGAGCGCAACCCAAATGGTGATTTGGTCCGCGCAGGCAAGCGCCAGTTTACGGCGTGAGATCGTGTGACTTATTATTCGCATAATATCAGGTTATCCCGAGCCAATCCACAAGTTTCCTCGAGTCTCCAACCAGTGTCTTCGGTGAACTGTAATAGAGAGAAGCGCGAGTCTTGGCCTTCTTCAGCAATAACGACGGCTTTCGGTTGTATCGCTCGAACTTCCGGATCGCCGTTCTTGTGATTTCGGAGAATTCACCCGGACTCATGTGCAGTGTAAAGCTGTTGTGGGGACTTTGATGGCTGAACTGGCTCCAGTCGCGGTCTTGCGGGAACAAGCCCGTCTTGACGGAATTCTCGTAGAGCTCCGTTCCCGGATAGGGCGTGAAAATGCTGAAGGTGCACCAGCATGGTCGCAGCGTGTCAATGCTCTCCAATGTCCTGGCGATGTCACTGATGTCTTCCTGCGGGAATCCGATCATAAAGAAGGCGGACCAGTAAATCTCGTTTCGGTTGAGCATCTCGGCCACCTCCCGCATTTTTTCCAAAGTTTCTCCCTTTTTTATCGCCTCAAGAATCCGAGGGCTGCCGCTTTCCACACCTACTTCCACATTGTTGCAGCCGGCGAGCTTCATCTCACTGATAAGCTCCTCGTCAAGAAGATCGAACCGGGTATTGCATCCCCATTTGACGTCGAGTTGCTCGCTGCGGATCGCTTCACAGAACTCCAGCGTTCTGTTCTTCCTTAGCGTGAAGCAATCATCCCAAAAAGTAAATTGGCGGGTTCCAAACTTTTCGCGAATGAACCTGATTTCCTCGATGACGTTGTCGACCGACCGATATCTCACCTTGTGCGTCCAGACGGTATGCGCGGCGCAATAGGTGCATCTGAAGGGGCACCCCCGGGTTGTAATCATGTTGCCCATGTTTTCCGGATCGACGACCCTGTTTCCGAGCAACAGGTCTCGGGCAGGAAAGGGAATCGAATCGAGGTCATCTATGAGTGTGCGGGTTCGGTTGTGTGTGATTACGCCGTCGGGATTCTTGTAGGATATGCCTTGCACGTTTCTCAAATCGGACTTAGCCCCCAGGGCATCGATGAGCTCGACAATCGTGGTTTCTCCCTCGCCATGGACAACTATGTCCAACTCGCCGCGCGAGAGAACTTCGCGGGCGCAGTTGGTCGAGTGCGGCCCGCCCATGATAACGGGGGCATGAGGAAACAGTTTCTTGGATATTGCCGCGACGGAAACGGCAGAGGCGAACTTTACGGTAGGGGCCGTTATGCCGACGACATCGGGGGCATATCGGCGGATGGTCTCCCCTATTTCCTTCCAAACGGCATGTCCGTTGTTCCCGAGAGCGTCCAAATACAGGTTGAAAGAGCTTAGTAGCTCGGAAGAACGCAAATAGCGCTGTTTGTCGTGGAATTCCGCATTGTAGATTCTGACATCGTGTCCCCGGTTCCTGAGCACGGCAGCGAGGTATCCGATACCCAGCGGAAACCAATCGCATTTGAAGCGCATGAATCTCTGAAATGGAGGATCAATCAATAGTATTCTCATTTTCCCCTCCCATCGAGCAATGACAGATACAACTGCCCTGTTTTTTTAACCATCTTCTCGAGAGTGAAGTTTTGCATTACCCTTTCCTTGGCCGCCATCCCGAGAGCGGTTGCGCGGCGCCGGTCGGACAACAGTCCGATAATGGCGGAGGCAAGCGAAGGCGGGTCCCCCGGCGGAACAATCGCCGCCGCCTCGCCCACCATTTCCGCTATCCCTCCCACCTCGGTCGCGGCCACGGGCCTCGCGAGCGCCATTGCCTCCAGCAAAGCCCAGGGAAATCCTTCCTTCACGGACGAAAGCGCGAAGACGTCGAATGCCGGAACAAACTGTGTGGCGTCTTCCCTGTAACCATAGAAATGAACTCTATCCTTCAATCCTTTCGACTCCACCTGCGAGCAAATGTCTGCCAGCATCGGACCGTCTCCTATGAGGACCGCATGAACATCCTTCAGGTTGCGGGACACAATCTCGAAGGCATCGACAAAGAAGCCAAGCCCTTTGTTAGGATAGAAATTGGCAATCGTTCCTATGACTCTGCTGTTTGGCGGCAGCCCGATGTCTTCTTTGTTGAACCCGCGGGTCTGCGCCAGGCCGCCGGCGTCTATGCCGTTGTGTATCGTCGTTATCTTGTCCTCCCTGCATACTCCTTTTTGGAGGGCCGAGCGTCGGTCGTAATCCGAGACTGCAATAATGTGGTCTCCGAGCCGGGCGCCCAGCTTTTCCTCCATGAGCGCGACGTAGTGTCGGAGGCGGCCGGAAGGCTCGTTGAATGAGAATCCATGGGCCGTGAACACGATGAGTGGAGTGTGCGCCATGGCTGCCGCAAGCCGTCCGACAAGACCGGCCTTTGTGCTATGGGCCGCTACGATGTCGAATTTCCCCCCTACGATTATTCGATAGAGTTCCTTTGTGCACGCAGCGTCGAGCAAAGGAGACAGGGACCGCTTCAATGTGGGAAGAGACAGAACCGGCACTCGCGCTCTTTTCAGCCGCTGGATGAGCCGCTCACCTGTTCCACAAACAACCATCGTCTCGAAGACGGTGTTCAGCCGGCTTGAGAGATGAAAGACGTGGTTGGCCGCACCTCCCGGTTCAGCCTCGGAATTCGTAATGATTCTGAGTATTCGGTGCGACTTCATGAAAGCAACCCCTTTCCACGTGCCACTTCCCGGTAAAGTTGCTCGGTTTCAGAGACCATCTTTGCGACACTGAAGCATTGCTCAGCACGCTTCCGGCCGGCTGCCCCCATCTCTCTTGCGCGATAGGGCCGACCCAGTATCTTGTTGATGGCCTCAGCCAAAGGGCGCGACTGCGCCGGCGGCACAAGCAGTCCCGTGACGCCATGTTCCACGATTTCGGGTATCGCGTCCACCATCGTCGAAACGACGGGGAGTCCCGCTGCCATGGCCTCCAATAATACAAGTCCGAAACCTTCGCTAAGTGACGGCAAGACAAAAAGGTCCAACTGCGGCAATATGGCCGCAACATCCGCCCGATATCCAAGAAAGGTGATTTTCTCGTCGAGATGCAAATCGTGAACCTGGGCCCGGAGAGCCCCCGCAATCGCGGTGTCTTCGCCCCCGATAACCAGTAGATGCGCCTCCTTGTTCGCTTTCAATACCTCCGGCAAGGCATCAAAAAGATACCTATGTCCTTTTGGGGGCATGAGTCGGGCGACTACACCAAGAAGTTTTGTTCCCGGTGGAAGACGAAGCTGATTGCGCAGGTCGTTTGTCCCCGGGTCGGATGATTGCTTGACGTCGTATCCGTAGTGGATGACCCTCAGTTTTCCGTTGGAAACGCAACCGTTGCGAACCAGATGTTCTCCTACGGCGCGTGAGATTGCGATTATTCTGTCAGCCATAGCAAAACTGATCTTTGCAATGCTGTTTGTGGGAAATCTGGCGAAACGCCGACTTGTGTTATGCACCGACACAATCACCGATGGGACCCCGCTCCAACGCGCTGCAGGGATTCCATAAAGCTGAGACCTCAGGAGATGAACGTGGACGATATCGAATCTCCCTGCCTTCATGAGGTTAGCCAACCTTCCGAAAGCGCGGAGATCGAGCAGGGAGCCTGTTTTCAGACTGACCGAAGGGATTCCTCTATCCTCGAACTGCGAAACGAGCGAATCCGACCAGCCTGCCGAATCATCGAGATAAGCATAAACCGGCTCGAAGGCGGAACGATCAAGTCTGCCCAGCAAACAAAGCAGATGCGCCTCGGCGCCGCCCATCGAGATGCTGTTGGTGACGTGGAGAATCTTCAGTTTTCTGCCAGTTTTGGCCACTGTTCCAGTCCTTTGTAGTTGATGAGACGAATGCTTTGTTTGTGAACGACTTCCTTCAAACGTTCACTCACGAGCGCGGCGCGTTCTTCTTCCCTCTGTCTTGCGCGCTGGATCGAGCCACCGAGGAAACCAGCGAGCCTGTCGTCCGCGCTACCCGGATGCGTAAGCATCTCACAGATGCCCGGTCTGACGTGGCGCATGAGGGCTTCATAACGGCCAACAACACTCAAGGACGGCGGCATGAAACAGCTCGGGAGACTGTAAACACGGTTGATTGTTCTCACGCCGGCGATGCGCAGCGAAGGGCGCCCGCGACGACACAGGGCGCTCGTAAACCTCTTTTTGGCATGTCGCCACGTTACGAAACCATGCAGAATGCTCGAGAATCCGTCAAAATTCGGCGGCTCATAGGGGAGTCTTACAGGCATTCGCGTTTCTTCTGCAACCTTGAGAAAGACCTTGAATATGGTTGGAATCATCATGGTGTTCTGATGGCTGTCGATGTGTGTGGGTTCGATTCCGGCGTCGAGCGTCTTCTGCAACTGAGCGCGTATCTCGGTTTCCACGTGGCTTACACGCAGCCCTCCACGCAGCCATTGTTTCAACAGAAGGGACCTTGGAAGAAACTTCCCGTCCGGGCCGACCAGAGAAGAGACGCTGTCTGTCCGCGCCACCGGAGACCCGAAAGTCAAGTTTATATGCACACCTATTCCGAGAGAGGGGTTCCGTTGCGCGTGGGAGACCGCGTCTTCAAACGCCCATGCGTTGGTCATGAGCGTAGTGCTTGTGACAATGCCATTTCGGTGGCAATCGATTATGGCGTCGTTAACGCCTTCGGTGAGCCCAAACTCGTCGGCGTTGACGATCAGATACGTTTCCATTTGAGTTCCTCTCATAGAGAAAATCCCGAGGCACGGAGCCATCCCTCAACTATTTCAGACACTTCTTGAGTGCTGCGCTGACACGCTCCAACTGGCCGTCACGCATGCCCTGATGTACGGGCGCGTACGCCAGCCGCCGGCCAATCCTGCTTGCAATCGGGTACCTCGCTTCATCGACCTCGAGCGGGAGGTCCAACCATAACGGCCTCACAACGATTCCTTCTCGGAGCATCTGCCGTATGAACGACGGCCGGTCTTGTACGAACAAGGGGAATCCCATCGGACTCACTCCGTCAGAGAGCGCCCGGGGCAGCGGGCAGCCGTTTGCATGGCCGTCGGTCTCGTGGAGCAGAAAACAGTAGTTCTTTCTTCTAAGCGCCACCGTCGCAGATGAATCGACATGGGACAGGACCCTTGCCGACACACGCGCTGAGCCTCGAAGAACTGGTGTGGCCGCGGCGTCTCTTGTCGCAACGGCTCGCCGCAGGCCCTCGTTCTTCAGGAGCCAAAGGCGTGGAGAAACACGCAGAAGGTTTTCGGCATATCTTGCGAAGTATCTTGATGTCGAAAGCAATTCAGACAACAGAGGACGTGAGAGAGTCAACGAGAAAAGGTGATGCGCCTCATTCCACGCGAGTATGCCGCCGCCGGGCGCAGGAAGAACCTTTCGAATGCTGAAGAATGAAAAAGCGCCGGATGAGCCGAGGCGCTTGCCGTCCACGCGAGAATAAAGAGCGTGGGCGCAATCCTCAATCAATAGCATACCAGTTCGCTTGCAGAACTCGACCGTCTCTTGCATCGGTTGCGGGAATCCAAGGTAGTGAATGACGACCATGGCTTCGGCCCGTTCTCTATGCTTTTCGAGCCATTCAAGGTCGGGGCTAAGGTCGTCTCGAAGCTCATAAAACACGGGAATGGCCTTGACCGCCTTCGTTGCCGAGACCAGAGCGCCACAGCATAGCGCCGGCAGCAGAATCCGTGTCTGCTCCCGCAGCCTCAGCATGCGGAGACCCAGAGCATACGCATTCCTGCCGCCGGAAGTCAGAATAACGTCCTGCTCCCATGAGAAACCACGCGCGCTTTCTCTACCCAGCAAATCGGCAGGTCTTGGCGGCGGTTCCGGAGTAATGAGTGATCTCATTCCGACTCCCGGCAAGCTATGCGCAATGATCCACTGTTTCTTGCCTTAAATCCTCGATATTCTGATCCGGCCGGCGACTCTGCGAACAAGCTCCGACTCGCGGGCCGCTTCCCGGGCGGAAAGAAACGCAAGATACGATCCCAGAATGAATGGCGCCATTGAACCTCGTTTTGTAAAGATGATCCGTCTTGCCACAACAGATGAAGTCGCCTTGCGTTCTTTGTACTCAAGCCGACCCTTGCCGAATTCAATGCGCCCAATCCCCCGCTCGCGGCTGTCCCTCATGATGTCTTCCAGCAAAACAGACCCGGGCGAAAGGCCGGCGAATTGAGGGTCGAACGCAGGGTTGTAGTAGTAAAGCGTTCCATTGAAACAAAAGCACAACGCATATGCCACGACCCTTTCGTCGAGAGCGAGAACCGCAAGGTAGAGCGAGTCTCGCTCGAGATAGGCCATCGAAATATCCCGGATGAAAGCCCTGCCGTCAGGAGTATTCATGAGCGACCCGGTGTAGTACCCGTTCCACCGACGCCGGTGAACTTCGAATATCTGCGGCAAGACCGCCTGAAGCTCGCCTGCGCTGTTGACGACTCTGAATTCCACCCTGGCGCCGCCACCCAGTTTTCTGCGCGCCCGCTTCAAGTTGTATTTGTGCTTTCGTGACGGCTCACCCGCAAGGGGCCACGACCGCAAATCGAGGCTGAAGAACGGCTCATCCGGAGTCTTGCCTTCGGCGAAAACAAAAGCGTCCTTGCGCGCCAGAATCGCCTCGAGCAACCCGGAATCCGATCTGACGTCGTCTATATCGCACAAATCCCATTGGCGTCCCTTCACAAGGATTTCATTGACCATGGTTTCGTAGGCGTCACAAGAGCGGTCCCCGGCAAACGGAAAATCACACGGCGCCGCGTGCGGCGCTCCTGCCAAAACGAGCGTTCTCATGCCAAGGAAATGTTTGCGCACGGCGAGCGGAAGAACCGCTGCAAGCCGCCCTTCTTTCCATGCAGTTGCGACCATCGGGTCAAACCGATCTCCGAGATGCCTAAACCATTTCTCCAGCCATACCGGCCCGTTGAAGAGCGTATGAGGGGCGGCGCTTAGGGCAAATTCCTCCCACGGGCGCTCAAGTTCCGCGATATCATCGGCTTTGTGAAACGTCTTTATTTCCAATTGTCCCGGTTTCCCTTCTGCTTCATCGGCGCGTCAAGAGCGGGCGCTTGCGCTCCGGAACCATTCACCGGCGCATAAATCAGTGCGGTGTTCAACCAGAAGAACACTTGAAGAAAGTTGTTTCCGTGATAACTGAGCAGAGATATGCTGAGCGATGCAAACATGTACGCGACAAAAGAAACAAAGAGAGCCGAATATATCCATGCCATGTCTTTACCGCCGGCATCGGACATGGCAAGGGACTTCCTCAGCGTTTGCAGAAGAAGATAAACAGCCATGGCAAACGCAATCGCCCCATGATCGAGGAGTATCTGCAGGTACTCATTGTGAGTCTTGCCTGCCGGGTTTACCACGCCTCGAGCCCAGCCTGCAAACATGATTCGCTCGTTTGAGAAAACGGAAGGGTCCGCGAATATTTCCATGCCGTATCCGTTCACTCCAAATCCCCAAAGAGGGTGTCTCACAAATATCTGCGGGGCCGTCTTCCAGAGAATCAAACGACCGAACGTGCTCGACTCCTCCGCCGCGTATGGAGACTTGAAGTATCCGTGAATACTCTCGAACACTTCCTGCACCTTCGGGAAGACAACGGCCGAGTTAAGAAATACGGCGATCAATGCCACGGGAATGACCCACAAGGTTTTGCGATCTCTCCTGAGCCATAGCATTCCGGCAACGGCGCCACAAAGCGCAAGGTAAAACGTTCGTGTCCCCTGCGGAATGAACGGGAAGAGGATGAACGCCATGAGCGCCAACTTGGCCGGACTGCGCTTCTTCTCGTATAGAAGAAACGCTATGGCGGGAATTATCAGCAAGAGAGAATTCGGATTGCTTTTGAGGTCGCCGCGCAAGCTGTATTCATTGGTCCCAAATACGCTCTGATCCCCGAAGAAGATCACTCCCCGCTGCGCCTCATATATTGCCACTGCGGCAAGGAATGCTGCGCAAATTATCTGCCATCTCACAATCTTTTCAATTTGCTCCTTGCTGTCAATGCAGACAACAAGCGCAAACATCACAACCGTGAATTCAAGCAACTGAATGAATGGCTTTGCGGACGCTTCCATGAAGAGGCGTCGCGGGAAGTACAGAAATCCCAGAGCTTCCGAGAAAAACACAAGAAGCAGAAGAAGCAGCATGAATTTTGCCTCGCGCGAGAGCGCGACGCGCGCGCGTTTCACCACAATGCGAATAAAGGCATGCGCTCCCATAAGCGCGACAAGCACGTCGAACGGCGTGATGTCACCGAGAATGTTGACGGGGCCGCGCGTAATCAGAGAAGAGGTCATGAGGAGTATCACCAGCAGACAGAAATTGCGGACGGCGAATACGGCGACACCGGCGCCGATAAGCGCAAGGGCGCGCCAGGGCGAAGTCTCGAACAGGGCAAGCGACAGAAAGTACGCGGCAGCCAGCCCCGCCCCCCAAATAGTCCAAAGCGTGACGTTGATCGGCATCATTCTCGAAATGCTATGTTCATCCCTCGACATATCGATTCCTTGCCAGTCGTGAAACGATGTACTCGGGCACCGAGGCGACAAGCGGCTTGCCCCTGTTTTCCACGAAGAATTTCAGATAACCCCTCACGAGTGTTTTCCGCACATTGGAGAAACCGGACACGTATATCGGGACGTCTTTGTACGAGCGAACAGTGGGCGAGGCGGACCAGTTGAAATCCTGGGAGATGAATCCGTCGCGAACAAGTTTGTCGAGGAGAATGGTGCCGGGATAGAGGACAGGACACTCGCTCCACACAACTTCGTCCTTCTCAAGACCCATCTTACTGATCATGCGCAGAGTCTTGAAGACATCGACAAAACGCTCGCCCGGATAGCCGAAGAAAAACGAGCACCGCGCCACTATTCCTTCAGATTTGGTCAAGTCAATGGCCTTGTCGATCGCTTGCCGGTTCACGCGCTTGCCCATGAGCCGCAATACATGGTCGCTTCCCGATTCGACGCCGAAGGAAATCATCCTGCATCCGGCCGCTTTCATGGCGCGAACCAGTTCCTTGTCGAGAGAATCGGCCCGGCCATAACATCCCCAGTTCAGACCGAGCCGTTTCTGCATCATTCGCTCGCAGATTTCCATTACTCGTTCCTTGGACAGGGTAAAGTGATCATCGTAGAAGAAAACCCATTTATAGGATGGGTGATCTTCTGCGACCATTTGCACTTCGCGCACCACGTGCTCGGCCGAGCGCATACGAGCTTTTCCCCCGGCCATTCGAGTGGCTGAACAGAAGAAGCAGGGATACGGGCAGCCACGGCTCGACACGATATGGACAGCCTTCGGCCTGTCCTCGATCGGCAGATAGAGGTCGTATTTATCTTGCTCAAATAGATGGCGAGCGGGCATCGGGAGCAGATCAAGGTCGGCGATGAACGGGCGGTGCTGTGTCTTGAGAATCCTTCCGTTCCTCCTGAAGACGATGCCCTTTACGTCATCCAGGCTCGAGCCGTTCGTCATCGAATCACAAATATCCCGAAGCGCGTGCTCACCCTCGTGGAGAACTACGATATCGACCTCACGCACGCTGCACAGCGTCTGCTCTGCTGTGAACGTTACGTGCGGGCCGCCCATTACTACGGGAATATCTTGAAGACTCTTGATCCACCGGGCAACCTCGAAGGCCGCGAGCCTTTCATGCGAATTGCACGTTACACCGACAATGTCGGGCTGGAAATCAAAAAAACGCCTCGCCAGGTCGGCCCTTGCCTCTTCCGGCTTCGACAACATAAGGTCAATAGCCGAAACCTGGTGGTCTGCATGAAGAAGCTCTCCTCCCAGGTACGCAAGCCCGAGAGGCAAGCCGACCCCTTTGGCGCTGAACCAGGAATGAGGCTTAACAAGTAGAACTCTCATTTGTTCCTTTCCTCCACCGTTCTGGCCAGAATCCTCTTTGCCCTCTCCCCTATCATTTTCCGGGAAAAATTCTTCATGACAAACTCATGCCCTTGCCAGGCGAGACTCCGCCGGAGTTCGGGCGAATCTGCGAGCAGCCTTATGGCGTCGGCAAGAGCCAATGGATCGGCCATTTTGCAGGCACACAGGTGAACGCCGTCTTCAAACATCTCACGGATCGCCGGCGAGTCCCCCGTTACCACTGGTTTTCGCATCGCAAGCGCGGCGTAGACCTTATTTGGAACCACTCGAGAAGCCTTGTCTGTCCCGCCAAAAACACCAAGGCAAACATCTGCATCTGACATGGCTTGGGGAATCTCCCTGTACAATACCGAGGGCAGCATGTCTACGTTAGGCAACGCATATAGCTCGCGCATAGCCTTGATGCGATCAAAGACCTGGCCTGAGCCAATGAGTTTAAACCGGATTCGTTTTTCCGATTTCAGCAGCAACGCCGCCTCCATAATGCATTCCACCCCGTGAAGCGGCACGTAACTTCCCAGAAATGCGACCACGAACTCCCGGCCGGCGCCGCGCCAGGGAGATGGAGAGAAGACGTCGTCATCCGCTCCGACCGGCACGACATCGAGACTCTTCAGGGAAACATTGAACTTTTTGTGAAAATACTTCTTATGCTCGTTCGTATCGGCCCAAACGTTGTCCGCAAGCAGGAAACCGGTTTTGTCCCATGCTTTCTGAATGAAAGCCCCCGTGCCTTTGGACCCTACTCGCTGCCTGTCCTCCACATTTGTGTTGTAAAAAGAAACAAGCGGGTCGAAAACCAGGGGGCGACGATAGTACGCCGCAAGCGGAGCCGCAAGCGGAATGTTCTTCTGATTGAACTCCGGCGTTATCATAACGTCCCATCCGTTTCCAATATTCCAGACGGCGCGCAAAAGCCTGCGATAACGGTCGTGAAATCTCAGGCCCTCCCAGAACGGGACGTTGCATTCGAGCACCGTAACCCCCGCCAAAGCCAGCCCCTCGCGAAGAATCTTGTTTCGCGGATAGTCGGGATCATATGAGCCGAAGAAAAGTACCTTCATGAGGTCTCCACAAGCATTCTTCCGAAAACACCGAGATTCGACAATGATGTCGGCTCGAACACCCGGATCAGCAAAAAAAAGAAAACTGTCGAGCTTGCCGCCGCAAACATAGCTCGTCCATATCCTTCGACGGTGACATATTCTGACAACGACTGTTGGAGCGCAAAGCAAGTAATTCCGAGCGCGCACGGCAACAGGAACCTGGGCAACTCGTCCCGGATTCTTAGAAGCGAAAACACTCGCCGCATTGTCCATATGAAACCGGGGATGATGCTTACTGTCGCCAGTATGGCGATTGCCCGCGCGCCTCCCATTTTTGCCGCCGGCACGGCAAGTGGAACAAATATCAATGCGTTGAGTAACATTGGCTCCCGCTGCGCCTGTGGAACCCCGAGCGCATTCAGAATGGGAGCGCCCACCGAAGCGATCGACCTTTGCAGCCCGAAGAAGGCAAGAATCTGCACAAGCGGCCCCACTTCGCCCCATCGGCTGCCGAGAATCTCACCGGCAACGAGAGGGAACACGCCCGCAAGCATTAACGTGACCCAAACGCAGAGGATAACGTTCGCCCTGTTGATCGTGAGAAACTTCTCGCGAAGGTCTTCCGGGTTTTCGCGGACGCGCGAATAGTAGGGAAACGCCACACGCCCCAGCGTCATCTTCACAAACGTCGGAAGAAAATTGCCGACAGAATAGGCCACCGTGTACAAGCCCAGATCGGCCGGGCTGAGATAACGACCTATGACTGCATTGTCGAGATTCTTCAATATGAACGAGAGAAGCCCCAAAACGACAATGTGTCGCCCGAACGAGTAGAGCTCTTTTGCGGCCTTGGAGTTGAATTTGCCGGCAGGCCTCCAGCCGGCGGATAGCCACATGACCACGCACCTGACAAAACCGCGAGCGAGTTTCCCCCAAACAAGACTCCAAACCGTCCATCCCATGTATGCGAGCGACGCCGAAACCAACAAGTAGCAGAGTGAGCTGAGCGCCTCTGCGGCTACCATGTTGCGGTACATCAGTTTTCGTTCGAGAAGAGCATTCGGCACTGCGCCCAACGACTGCAAAACCAGGACAAAGGAAAGCGCCCTGATGACGTTGGTCAGTTCAGGGGAATTGAAGAAAGAAGCGGCAGCGCGGGAAACCAGGAAGGAGGCGACGTACAGAACAAGTCCGACCGCCGGAATAATACGGAGAGCGGTTTCAGCCGCTTCGTCATCGATGGTGGATTTGTGCACCAACGCCTGACCGACCCCGAAATCGAGCAAAATCTCAAGACCATTTATGACAAGCAAGGCCATTGCCACAAGGCCGAAGCTTTCCGGCTCAAGCAGGCGTGTAAGCAGGAACAACGCCAGAACGTCGACGACCTTGGCCAAAGCGCTCGATGACGACGCCCAAAAGACGCTATTCCCGAAACGAATGCCTGTTTTCTTCGGACCGGTCCCATCCATAACTAGTTCTTCCTTAGCGTGAAGCACACCTGTTGCGCGAAAAGGTTCGGCATAAGGTCTCGCAAAAGCGGGATGCCACTCGCCGCTTCTTCCGAGCAAATCGTAAAACCAAGGTGGCGAACCCAGCCTCTGAAATCGGAAACGCTCCAGAAGCGAACATGCTCGGCCGGATGGCACACCCATTGCGATGGGAAGCGGCCGGCAAACATAAGGCAAAGCCGGTTCAACAGGTAAGCGATGTTTGGCGCTGAGATGACTATGGCATCGGAGCACTCGGCCGCGGATGTCATCAATCTCTCCGCCTCAACACAATGTTCGACGACTTCGGTCAGCACGGCAAAATCGAAACGTCCATATTCGTTTCCCAATGGCTCGGCCGCAACGTCACGGACTATCGCTGTTACCCCCTTTTGACGCGAAAGCGAAACCGCGCGTTCCGATATGTCGATCGCGACCACGTCGCAACGCTTGCGGCTTCCGAGATAGTGCGCAAAGTCGCCCGAGCCGCATCCTATCTCCAGCACACGGGAGCGGTCCGGTATGTGGCCTGCAAGCAGCATATGCCGCCGTTTCAGGTGCGCCTTTCCCTCGAGCAACCGCCAGTAGCTGTCATAGTCGAGGCACTCGTCCTTGTATTCCGGTCGCCTGACGTATTCCATGCCGGGAAGCAGCCGGGTCGTCAATCTTCTCGCCAATCCTACCTGCATAGGTCCTCCAATGCCGCAATGATCGTCTCAGCCCTCTTGCCGAACGTATACTTCTCATTCACTTCCCTGTAAGCGGTCTCGCTGATTTTGCGCGCAAGCTCCTTATCTTCAAGCGCGACGGCAATTCCTTCTGCGAGTGATTCCGGAGAGTCCGGTCGCACAAGTATTGCATTCTCCTTGTGTCGAAGGATTTCCCTCGTGGAAGGCAGGTCCGACGCCACAATCGGTTTGCGGGCCGCCATGTATTCAAACTGCTTCATCGAGGACGCAAAATTGCGTGTTACTTCATCATCGACCAGCGGCATGACGAGCACGTCCGGTCTTGAAAGAAATGATCCGATGCGCGAAGGCGCGACAAATCCGGTGAAGGTTATCCTGTTTTCCACACCAAGAGAGCGCGCCAAATTGGAGAGTCTCTCGATATCCTTCCGATTATCGCTTCCTCCCACGATCAGGAGTCTGACCGACTTGTCCAGCAATGGCATTGCCTGAACGAGCACGTCTACGCCTCTCGAAGGAAAAAGCTGGCCGACGTAGCCCACGAGCGAAGTATGTCCGTTGTTCGGGGGGGGGCCCGGCTCCATGTCAATCCTCCTTGCGGCGTCGGGCGCGACGACTATCTTTTGACAGGAGCCGGGATACTCACTTGAAAGTATTTCCGCAAGTCTGCGGGTTAAAACGAAGACGGCGCTTGCTTTCCGAATGGCGCGGCGCTCAAATGAAGAGTAAAGCCTGATCTTCAATGAATTCACCGGTCTGGATTCGCCGTACCACCTTTGACTATGGTTGAGCGAAACTCGAATGGAGTTGTGGGCTTCATATGCAAACCTGGTCGGGCCTCGGAGCCCCGGTACACGGGTCAGCAAAGAAAGCATGGAGGCGTCCCTGGAAAAAATGACGACGTTGTGAGCGCGGCCGGCAATGCCGAGAACCGAACGAATCAGCAGCGCGCGATACAGAAGGTTGTCGGCTTTGCCGACGATCCTGGTCCGTGAATGTGCAAGCGGAATAGAATGAATCTCGAATGCGGGATTCGCATTCAGCCCGTAATACTCCCGTATCTTTTCGGGACCCCAGCCGGACGCATTGCGCAGAATAAGGTAAACGCGCGCCAGGCCGGTTTGTGCAAGCGAATCGCAAGTGTTCAAGGTCTGGATCATATTCGCCATCTGCGAAGGGAATCCGATATTGGTGTACGGATAAATTATCGTAAACTCCTTCATCGCGTTCACCTTATCTTCGCCAGGAATTGGTTGGCGGAACGTTCAAGCGTGAAGGCTCGCGCCCGTTCGAGTCCGAGACGCTTCATCTGTTCGGCGAGAGTCCGGTCATTAAGCAGTTCGACGACGCGCCCTGCAAAAGCCTCGACATTGTGGGGCGGAACGAGAAACGGACTCAGCGATTCACCTACCAGTTCGGCTACGCCCCCAACGTCTGTGGCGACAAATGGAACGCCCATTGCCATCGCCTCCAACAACACATGCGGCGCCCCTTCGGCCTCAGAAGGCATAATCAACAGGTCTGCATCCGAATAGATACGCGGCATTTCAGAATTGGGAACAGCGCCGCACATCGTGACATTCGGAAGCTTACTTATCTCATCCCAATACTTCCCTCGACCCGCCACAAAAAATCTGGAGTGCGGCGCGGATTCGAGGACGAGGGGGATTATCCGGCGGAGATGATGAGCCCCCTTTTCCTTCGAGAGTGTGTGAACGAAGAGAATGTGCTTCCGGCCATTCCTTGATCGGTCCCGGGTCCGCAAATCGTGGACAAACCGTGTATGCGAAACGTATGGAGGCAATATCACGAACTTGCCACCGGGTAAACCGTACTTTTCCTGATACCACCGGGCCACCGAGGGCGAAGCGGTCACAACGAAGTCGGATGACCGGAATGAAGCGGACTTGAGCAATGGGTGCAATTTCCTCATGATTCGCGAGCCGGCCTCGCCATTGGATTCCCCGCAATGACAATGCCATTGGTAAACTCTTCCTCCGGCAATGCAGGTGACCACGCGGGCAAGGAGCGCATTCCATAGTGAATAGTGGATGTAAAAAGCCCCGTAACCGAGGAATCGAGCCAACAGGAAGACGGCGAGCGTCTCGAACATTCTGAGCGGCTTGAACGCGAACTTGTTCACATGGAAGAGTCGCGCGAATTCAGGAGCAGTCTGACCGGCCGAACGCGTCACAATGAGAAAGACGTCGCATCGATCGGAAATCGAACGCAAAAGGTCGCTCACGTGCTGAAGATGATCCGCGCTTTTCTCGTCCAGTTCAGGCAAGTAGCAACAGACTTTGGCCTTATTCCGCTTTGAAGATATCTTCACCGTGGCCTCACACAAAGAAGTAGATATTCATTGCCGAATGTTAGCGGGCCGATGCCGAATGATCCGAACCGGAGGATTCCGGAAATCCTTCGCTCGAGGGAAACAAGCTTCCCG
This sequence comes from Candidatus Poribacteria bacterium, assembly GCA_016215705.1. GTDB lineage: Bacteria > Abyssobacteria > SURF-5 > SURF-5 > SURF-5 > JACRIR01. The sequence continues at coordinate 35,065 of JACRIR010000053.1, forward strand.
GACCGCGCCCGCGCGGCGACAACAGACCGCAACGGGTATTGGAATCCCACGAGTTTGTGAGCGACCATGGTCAACCGGGCCTCGGCAAGCATCGGGCGCATTCGCGCTATGCTCGTAAAATGAAGGTGTTCGTTGAATCTCTTCTTCCGCCCATTCAGATATTTGAGTCTTGAAAGCGTGCTGATCACGGCGGGCTGCATGATGGAGTCAGCCGGAGCGCTAATCAGGCATCTTCCGTCCCGACGCAGAAGGCGCCCTATTTCCACAAGAAGCGAGAGCGGGTCGAGAACGTGCTCAAGCAGCTCAAAGCAGAAGACCATATCAAACGAAGCGCTCTTTAGTGGAACGCATTCCGCATCGGCGGCAATGGTGTGACAGCGTTCGATGCGGCCGCGCATGACTCTCAGCTTGGAGAACGAAAGGTCAAGGCCGATACAGACTGAACACGGCTGCCTGCCCAGCGCGTGTTCGGTGGCGTAGCCGTCACCGCATCCGAGATCGAGCACCCGCGCAGCGGGCGAAAACGGCAGATGCCTCGCGGCGAAGTCGGCTATCTCCCTCAGCCGCAGGTATTGCGCGTAGGTTCGCGTCCGATCCGCTTTGTACATTCTCTGCTCGTCGTCGCTTTGCTGAGAGTAGTAGCGGATGAGGTAGTCTTTAGTGATGTCCATTCGTTTCGCTCGCCTGCAAGAACATTCGATGATAGCCCTTGAGAATCGACTCTTCACTATACTTGGCCAGGAGATGGCTTCGAGCGGCCCGCCCCATTTCCGCCGCCTTTACAGGGTCGCGGAGAAGCTCGAGCGTTGTTCCCGCCAATTGAGCCGGGTTGTCCCTTTCCACGATAAAACCGGTCGTTCCGTCTATTATCGCGTCGGATGCGCCACTCACATCCGTTGAGACCGAGGGGCGCCCCGCTGCCGCAGCCTCCAGGACTACGATTGCGTTTCCCTCATAAAGAGAGGGCAATATAAAGACGTCGCACGCCGCGAAATACTCAGGCAGTTGCTGGTGTTCTATGGCGCCGAGAAAAACGACTTTCTGTTCCAGACCTAGTCTCCGGACGCGCTCTTCGAGGTCGGCCAGCTCACGCCCCTGCCCGATGACAAGGAGCAACGCCGTGTTCCATGACTCGGAGATTATCTTCATAGCCGAAATAAGATTGTGAACGTTTTTCTGTTTGACCAGGCGTCCAACGAACAGCAAGAGGCGGTCGAATCTGTCGACAAGAAGGCGGGCGCGAACATCTTCTCCACGCGCGGAGGCGAACCGCGTAAAGTCGGTAAGCCAGCCGATCTCGTGTATGCGCTCCTGAGAAACACCCATCGCGGTCAGCTTCTCACGCTCGGACGCGCTGCAAACCCTGAATCCCGCCCCTCGTTTTATCAGCCATTTGCCGACGGCATTCATGAACCTGTTCCTCGGCGACTCTCTGCGCCAGTATGGGTTGTCAATCATGTCGCCCGCAAAGGAAAAAACAACCGGCTTCTCGAACACTCGCCCGAGAACATAACCGACCACGCCTGATGAGAATGGGTCTTGCGTGTAGACGACGTCAATCGGCGTTCTCCGCATTATCTCCGATCCCAGTTTCACCGCATCGGCCATGAAACCGACGCGCCCTCGGGAATTGGTCGGATATAAAAAGCATCGATCCCCCAGACGCGACTCCCGTTGGATCGCCGAGTGGAAACTACGCATCACGATATGAATGCTGTCGCATACGGACTGCAAAGCCATGACCCGGCGCGTTGAATCGCCCAGTCGCCCATCCGTGCCCTTGGCCAGATTTGAATCAAGGCTTATGCACAGGACACGCGGCAAACGTTGATTTTTCTGTTCGTAAACCGTATCCAATGTTCAGACCTTCAAACGGCTGTGAATGGAGCGCAAACACTTCCCCATGTATGACCCGTTCAACGTGCGTCGCAAAAGGAAATCCACGAGCCTGGCGTCATAAGGCAACTGCAGAAACTGGCGCTTCAGCCGGAATTCGGCGACCATATCGAGCAACGGCAACCGATAGTTCAGGAATTTGAGATATTCACGTATCCAATAGAGATCATCGCTCTTGGCCCATGGCAGCCTCAGCATGGGGCTCCATCTGTCCATGATGCCCCACCCCTTTGTTGTGCCAGGTGGCTCAAAACCCTCGGCCAGCGCTATTTCATAGAGCGCGGTTCCCGGATACGGAAGATAGGGGCCGACCGTTATTGTCTTGTTTCGATGGACTTTATGAATCCACAGAAGCATTTCGATCGTCTTCTTCAACTCTTCCGGCTTCTCGGTCGGCAGACCCGTTATGGCGGAATAGCCGACCCTCAAGTCATATTTGGCAAGAAGTTTCACGGCTTTCTTGATGTCTTCGCAGGTTATCTTCTTGCCCAGGAGATTCAGAATGCGGTCACTGCCTGACTCGACTCCAATCAGCAGGTCAAATACGCCGAACTCTTTAAGTCGCTGGAGCAGGGTCTCGTCAACCAGATCGATACGGATATCGGTCTTGGCGGGAATAGCGATACCTGCGAGAATCTCGACGGCCCGTTTCTTGTTCACGAAGAAGGTGTCGTCATAGAAACATACGGCATCGATGCCGTACTCTCGCTTGAGAAAGCCGATTTCCTCGATGACGCGATCCGGTGACTTGGCGCGCCAGCGTCCCCGATTGAATCGCTGGTTATAGCAGAACGCGCATTGATAGGGACACCCTCTGCTGGTCTTGTAGGCAACAACGCGCGAGAAGCTCCTCAGCCGGGTAAAATAGGAGGGAACATCAAGCAGATCAAACCGAAGCCGATACTTATCATTGTCCAGATTCTCGATAAAAGGTCTCGGAGCATTAAGTCGAACTGTGCCGCGGCTCTTGTATCCCAGCCCTGGTATCGAGTCGAAGCTTTTCGTGTGGTCGAGCATCCGCGCGAGGTCAATTGCCGTCTCTTCACCCTCGCCAACCACGACAAAGTCGATGTAGTCTTCGCCCAGGCATTGCTGTGGAACGAGGGAAGGATGAATGCCTCCCCACACGATGGGAATGGTCTCGTCGGAGCGCCTGATTGCTTCGGAGAGAAGCGCGGAATGAAGCGTCTGGGGCCCGGTCATAACGGAGAACCCCACAAAGAGCGGCTTTTCCTTCACTATCCCGGCGCTGGTCGCCTCGATCTGTTTCTCCGTGCAGTGGATGATACGGACGTCGAAGCCAACGTTCTTGAGAGCGCTTCCCACGTGGAGTAAACCGAGCGGCATTATGTCAGTGGAAAAATCGCCGCTGTTTTCCACCTGAACGAGACATATCATTTCCAACTCTCCAATTTTGCTTCAACTCGAGCCCGCTCCCGCAAATCGCAGCGCCCGGCCCGTTCAATGGCAAACCGATAAAGGTTCACGACTTCATCCAGATTCTCTTCGATATCGAATCTTCTTGCATGTTCGGCGGCGAACTGTCCCATGGCTATACGAAGGTCGTCATGGTCAATCAGTGTCTGCAGACGGGCCGCCATTTCCGCCGTGTCGCCCGCGCTAACCAGATAGCCTGCGCGTCCGTGGGGCACTACGTCGGGCACGCCGCCGGTGTTGACCGCCACAACCGGCAATCCCGCAGCCATCGCTTGCACGAGAGCGATTCCGAACGGTTCGTAGCGGCTGGCCGAGCAGAAGATGTGGGCGCTTTGAAAATGTTCTTTCATTCCCGTGGGGGACTCCGGTCCAACCAGGCAAACATAGTTTTCCAGCCCCATTTCTCGCGTCATTATTTCCAGCCGCGAGGTTATTTCCCGGTTCTCTCCGCCGACGATCTTCAACCTGACACGACGCTTGTCAAGCACGCTGAACGCAGTAAGCACGTCCTCGACGCGCTTCCAGCGCGCGAACCGGCACGCCGAGAGTATTGTCAATTGCCCGTTCGTCCCGGCACACGAATCGGTCGCTGCCCGCCTGTCCAATCGGATGAAGTTGGGCATGGTGACCACTTTTTCCGCGGACACTCTGTGGTAGTCGTAAACCGACCGAGTTTGAAAGGTGGACGTCGACCAAACGGCGTCAAACAGCGAAAAGCAGTATCGCTCAAGCATCGCCAGCGCTCTCGCCGGAAGCGAACTCGTGAAGACTCCTTCGTATGAGCCTGCATAACCCTTTGAAGCGGTCCTCTCCCAAACAAGGTCTCCGGCATACTTGACGACAGAGGGTATTCCCAGCTTCCGCGCAACCCGTCCTGACACGAGACAGAGGTAATTCATGCCGGAGACGTGGTGTACAACGTCAGGCCGTGTCTCCGTCAGAATTCTCATGGATTGATGATAGGCATTCGCGTACTTTGTCGGCGCAGAGAGTCCTCCGCCGAATTCCCGCAATCGGTGAACCGGAATCCCGTCAACGCTCTCGAACGAGTTGTCTTCCCCGAACGTGATGACAAAGGCGTCAAAACCCCTTTGTCTGAGTTCAAGCGCCAGATGATACGTCTGGGTCGAGGGACCGCTTATTCGCGGCGGGAATACACTGGTAAACAGGCAGACTCTCAATTATCACCTCGCAACCAGGCGCGATTTGACTCGGAACACTTCAGCGGCCTTTCGCACGCGCCGCCTTCCCTTGGTCGAGAACGCATGCATGACCGCAAGATGCGTCGCCATAAGAACCGATTGCTCCAGCGCATATAGCGGATGCTTCCAAAGATTCGTGGATATATGAAACTTGTAGTTGGTCGGAAGTGAGACCTCTCGTTCAAATTTTGCGAAAAGCTCGTTGAATCGCTGCGGCGTCATGTCGGCGAACGTGAAATCCGCGGCGACATATTTGTCCCACAGGTCATCCCAGTTGTCCGGCTTGCTTATTATTCCGTTCGCAAGGAACTCCTTGTAAAGTCGCGTGCCGGGAATCGGATACAACTTCCCTTTGTTTATCCGGTCCGGATGACACCTCTTCAGGAACGATATCGTTGCGAGAATGTCATCTGCCGTCTCCGTGGGAAGCCCCATCATCATGTTGACTTCGCACGAGATGCCGGCCTCTTTCGTGTGCCTGACGGCGGCTTCGTTTTGTTCCACGTTGGCTTTCTTGCCTAACAGATCGAGTATCCGTTGAGAGCCGCTTTCACACCCGTAAATAATCCGGACGCATCCTGCTTCCCTCATGAGCTTCAGCAAAGCGGGCGTGACGCAATCCACCCTAAGATTCGTCCCCCATCGAATCCTGCCGGATATGCCGGAACTGAGCATTTTCTCGCACAGCAATTCGACACGCGCCTTGCGAAGCGCGAATATGTCCTCGGCGAACAGAATGCCGTCCACTCCATATTCGTTCATGAGATGGGTGATTTCATTCATGACATACTCCGGCGACTGGAATCTCACGTAAGGGCCCGTGTTGGCGGCGGCGAGGCAGTCCCTTGCGCAATAGCTGCATGAGTACGGACATCCGCGAGTTGTAAACACGTTCGTGGCATTGAGGAAAAAGCCTCGCAAAGTTGTGCCGTTGCTGCTGAAATAGGTTTGCCGGTCCAGCAGATGACGCGCTGGATAAGGCAGTTGATCGAGGTCCTGCACAAACGCTCTTATGGGATTGTGGATGATTCCCAGGCCGCCGCGGAGCGTCAAACCCTTGATAGTGGGGAATGGCGCGCCCGAGGCAATCTCGCACATTACCTCTTCACCCTCTCCCCTGACAACTGCGTCTATCTCCGGGCATTGATCGAGCGTGCTTGCGGGCTCAACCGTGGCATGACATCCTCCAACTATCACCTGAATGGAAGAATCGAGTCGCTTCACGATCTTTGCCGTCCTGTAAGCATCGGATATCTGCGTGGTCGTGGCGGTAACACCCACGATCGCGGGACCGAATCCGCCCAGGACAGCGCGCGTTAAATCATCAAGAGCCGCCAGGTTTTCATGCGTCCTCTTGCGTCCGCCGATAAGCCACCGCCTCTCCAGGATTCTCACCTCATGCCCCGCCTTCTCGAGGGCGGCGGCGATATATGCGATTCCCAGCGGCGGCCATTTTGCGGCCAGATCGTTTTCCCACATGGAATTCTGAATGAGAGGATTGATAAGACACACTCGCATGATTACTCAACCTCCGTTGTTAGTGACAAAAGAAGTCTTTGTCTGACCCGGCTGATTTGATATAAAGTACGGTTGTCCCTGAACACGTCATAACTTCCACTCAATTTCGTCTTGAATGTAAACATCGAATTGCCGCGATTGACTCCGACTCGCCTCATGGTGAACGGTGTCTCCGCTGTGCCCGGCCGGGTGGGCGTTACAAGCGCCCCCTTGAATCCTGCGTCCTTTACGAGATTGATCGTGGTTGAGTCGAAGTCCCCGAACGGATAGCAGAAGAAGTCGATCCCGGTCTGAAGCTTCTCTTCTATTATTCTCTTGGAGTCGCATATCTCCCGACGGGCTTCCTCGAGTCCGATCGACGTAAGAAACGGATGCGAAAGAGTATGTGCTCCGAACCGGAAGCCCTCCCGTCGCATCTCACGGACTTGCTGCCACGTCAGAAACCCGTTCCGGCCTTCATCCGTTATTTTTCCCGCTACCAAAAACACAGTGGCCGTATAACCAAACTCCCGAAGAAGGCGTTTTGTCGGAAAATGCAGGTCGTTGAAGCCGTCATCGAAAGTCATGGCAAATATTTTTTCCGTTTGCCTGCCCTCCGATTCTCGCGCCGCCATAATCTCGTCCAATCCGACGCTCCGATAGCCTTTTTGCCGGAGAAAGCTCAATTGGTTTCTGAAGGATGGCAAAGTTACACGAAGCGCATTCAGCACGAAAGTTCTGCCGCCGAAACAGACCCCCCTCACGTCAGGAAGCGTTTGTTCGACTCCGTGGTAGGCGATTATGGGCGCTATTCTCATTTCACCATCCTTCGGCAACACCATCCCTGACTTGCTGCCATCGCGTGACATACTGTTCGATATCGACCCTTGAGGGATATAGCAGGCGGGCAAGACGGAATTCCCTATCCGTTGCATCCGTCGCCGACGCAGGTCTGCCGACCGCGAGGGCGTATCCCAGAGAGAGATGATACAGCGCATTAGTCGGCTCCAGACGCACGGCGGATGCGTATTCGCTTGCAGCCTGCTCAAAAAAGAAGGTGCGCTGCGCCTCGCCACGGTCCGACCGGCCGGCGCGCTCCTCGCAGATTCTCCCGCGCGCATAGGCGTATTCGGAATTGATCGGGTCCAATACTCTTGCCGCCTTGAGGCGTCGCAGGGCAATCTCCCAGCCTCTCGCGCCGTCCTTCTTGATCGAAGACTCTGCAAGCAAGCAATGAATACTTGCGGCGGACGCCGAAATGGTCGCAAGCGAGAGAAGAACACAAAGCGACGCTGCTCCCGCGCAGCCGTACTTCAGTGACCTCCCTGATGGCAGTATCCTGATCTCATGGAACCGTGGCGCAGAGGTGTAGTAAGGAAGCATTGAATTCAGGGTAATGCCTGCAACAACCGCGAACGTCAGCGCGTTTGCGGTTATGTGAAAGTTGAAATCCACGATCGCATGGAGCAGGAGCGAGAGCACGCCTATGAGCGAGGCTATCGCCAGCGGCCCAAACTGCAAGCGCTGTCTCTTTATCAACCAGTGAATCGGCACGGCGACAAAAGCAAGAAGCGTGACAAACATGCAAGCAGACCCGACAAGCCCGGTCTCGGCGAGAAACTCGACATAATCATTATGAGCATGGTTGTAGAATATGCCGCCTTCAAGCGTCTGGTAGATGGGGAATCCATATCTGTACGCGCCCAGCCCGACCCCAAACCAAGGAAACTCGAGCGCCATACGGAGTGAGTCACGCCACACGTGCAGGCGCGCCGAGTCCACCATCGAGAGAATATGTGGTGAAACCGAATTCGCCCCCATGCTCACGCCGATGCAAACGAGCAGAAAACTCGCGAGCAAGAAGAGACGCCGTCTTCCCGAGACTATTCGTATTGCCAGCGTGACAAGCACGATGAATGACGCCGCAATAAGACTTGTGATCCCGCCGGCGGAACCTGATCGAAAGAGTGTCCAAAGCATGATCGAAGCACAGAACAGGAGAAAGAACCTTTGAAAAATGGGCGAGTCGGCGTCTGCGAGTCGGCGAAATAAGTCCTTGCTACGCCCGCGCCGGCTTTGCCGAACAGCCAGCGCGATGGTCAGAGGTATGGCCATCTCCATATATCCCGCAAAATGGTTCTTGTTCACAAAAGTCCCGCAAAAGCTGCCTTGACCCACCTTCCAATACCGCGACCGCCAGAACCCATAGATTCCCTCGGCGTTCGCTCTCTGCTGCAGCAACCCGATGAATGCCACGGCAAATCCGACGCACGCAATCGCGAGCGCAAGCTTCTTAAGCTCGCCTTCGGTCCGAAAAAGGTTGACGACAATCAAGAAGAGCGCCATGAAAGCGGCCAGCTTCGAGAAAGCTCCGACCGTCGCGCAAGGATACAGACTCAAAGTTCGAAACCCTTCGGCTGCAACCGACCCCGAAGCCGTCCGTCTGAGAAACGCCGTCGCCGGAGAGACAATTTCGAGCAAACGCAAAGGCGCTGGAAAAGTTTGAACCAGGGCAAGCAGGAGGAGCAGACAAATAAATGGCCACGCAGCCGGCAAAGGAAGCACAAAATACCCTTTCTCGAGCGTTTTGACGGCAAACACCGTGGCGCACAGGAATACAGCCAATTCCGCGAGGGAGGAAGACCATGAATGAACGGCGCCAAGCGCTAAAGGCATGAATATGAGAAGGCCGACAACTCCTTTGATTATGAACTGATCGCGCAAATCGCTCTCTATCTTCCGGCGTTTCCCTTCATTCGGTTTGCGGCCTTCCTCCGGGCGGACGCTTTTCAAAGGCATCTTTGAAGCATGCGCGTATACGTGACTCATGGTGCAATCACCTCATGCCTTCACAGACGGTTCTTCTGCGGGTTTCAGATGCTCTTTGGACGTCCGACGCTCCTTTTCACCGTTATCGTCATAGTAGTATCCGTATTTTGCGTATCCGTAAGAATAGGATTCAGCCTCGGAATCGGCGTTATTGAGCACTATGCCGATAACGCGGGCACTGATTTCTCCCAAAGCCGAGACGGTTCTCCGGAGGCTGTGACGCTGCGTTCTGCCGACGCTCGCAAGCACAATCGTGCCATCAACCTTATTCGAGACGATTGCAGGATCGGTGACCAGCAGCACCGGAGGCGAATCAAAAATCACGACGTCGTAGTTCTGCCGCGCCTCGGCGATAAGATCTTCCATGGCTTTCGATGAGAGGAGTTCAGACGGATTCGGCGGAATCGGCCCGCAGGGAAGCAGGGAAAGATTCCCTCCGGCTGTTGGGCGCGCGCACTTCTCGAGAGGCAACTGGCCCGCGAGAATATTGCTCAGTCCGGGCGAATCCTTAATGCCAAAGACTTTATGGATTCGAGGTCTTCTGAGATCAGAGTCAATCAGGAGGACTTTCTTCTGCAGTTGCGCCAAAGTGACTGCTAGGTTGCACGCAAAGAGAGTCTTCCCTTCTTGTGTGCCCGAAGATGTGACGAGGAGCGTCCTCCCGCCGGTCCCCAGAGTCGAGAACAGAATATTGGTTCTGATGTTTCTGAAGGCTTCCGAGATCGCCGATTTCGGATGGAACGCGGTGACCAGTTCTCCGTCCTCTTTGCCGTTGTCGCTTCGTTTGAAATGCCTGACCATGCCGAGGAATGGGAGGTCCACGTACTGCTCGACGTCCTCGCTGTTTTTTATTGTGCTGTCCATTTGATCCAGGACCAGCGCCAAACCCACGCCAAGGACAAGCCCCGCAACGACCGCAACGAACATGTTGAGGGCGCGGCGGGGACGAACCGGTTTATTGGGAATGTACGAGGGATCCACAATCGCGATGTTTGACGCCCTGAGACCCTCGGTCAGGCTTGTCTCCTTCGCCCTCTTGAGCAGATTCTCATACATGAGGCGCTCGCTCTCCGCCTCACGTTTCAATACGTTGTAGTAGATTTCCTTCTGGTTGAGATCAAGCGCCTCGTGTTTCTGAGCCTCGAGGGCCGCCATGAGCGACCTCTCATTTGCGACCGCCATGCGGTGCTCCATCTCGATGCTTTCTCCGATCTTGTAGATTTCGGCGTCGATCTTCTTGTCCAACTGCTCAAGTTCGGACTCCAGACTGATCATCTGCGGGTGCGCCGGTCCGAACTTCTGAGCCCATTCCGATCTTCTGGCATCGAGTCCGACTCTTTCGGATTTCAACTTCTGGATGAGCGAGTTGTTAACTACCGCCGGAAGCGACTCGAGCAGCTTCGGGTTGGAGCGCGCTTTGGCGAACTCGCGATAGTGGCTTTCTTTCTCGATCGTCTCGGTTCTCGCATTCGTTAAAGCAGTGTTGAGGTCGCTCAATTTCTGGACGATTATGTTGTGCCGTTCTTCGAGGTCGACTGAAACGAGATTCTTCTCCTCGCGGTACTTCTGGAGTGTCTGCTCCGACTCCTCAAGCTTTGCCTGAACGGTGGCGATGCGCCCCCTGATCCACCCGACCGCATCTTGTGAAGCCGAGAACTTCCTGTCGAGTGTGGTCTCGATATAAAGACGCGCATGCTCATCCGCGATGCGGGCCGCCAGACGCGGGTCGGTCGACTCGAAACTTATATTCACAAGCCGGCTGTTCCTCACCGGTTCAATGTTCAGGGAGCGGAGGTAACGGTCTATCAATATCTGCAACTTCCGTTCTTCAGATTCGGGCTTGCGTTCCGGCGCATGGCCCGATGGGTTCGGACCTTCGCCGGATGCGCGCGAACCTGTCAGCCCGGCAAGAACGGTACGTTTGGGCTGCGGATTGAAGACGTCATTCGAGGCCAAATCGAGCGATTCCACGGCCCTCCTTGCAAGCGAGCGACTCTTGAGTATCTCATACTGGGTCAGGTAATAGTCAGTATCCGCTGTGTCTACGGCAAGCACTTCTTGCACGTCAACGACATTGGGATTCTCGCGGTCAATGAGGACTTGAGTGGTCGCCCTGTAGACTCGCGGAGCCCCGAACGACTTGATCGCCGTCACCGTGACGGTCACAAGAAAAACGGACGCGACGGCCCATCGCCGTTTCCAGAGCGCTCGAAGCAAAGCTGAAAGAACAATGGGATTATAGAAGGACTCAGGCTTGTTCACGCCTGCGACGGTGATCCTGTTATTCATGCCGCAATCCTCTCTAGAAAAAGCTCTCTGGAACTATTATTACGTCCTGACCGTTTACGCTGTCAGTCATTTGAACGCGTTTTTCGCTCCGGGCCCCGTTCTCCTCGCGAAGAATCTTTGTCCTTTTCACCGAGGCGATTTCCGTGAATCCGCCCGCCATGGTGATGGCCTTGAGCACCGTCGTGTCGGGCTCGAGAACATACCGGCCCGGGCTCTTCACCTGACCGGAAACGAAGAAATACTGAGCCGGAGGAATGTAGACGGTGTCCCCATCCTCGAGAAAGATGTTCTGCGTCGCGTCACCCCCAAGCAGCCGCTTGACGTTAAGTTTCGTGATTTTTGCGGCCCCCGACTCCTGAGGCAGGAGCGGCCCTTTGACCCTTTCGTTCGCGGACGGCCTCACAACGATTACCTCGCTCCCTGCCTCAGGCGTGAGTCCGCCCGCTGCCGAAAGGACTTCTATGAGGGACGTGTGTCCGGTCAACGGATAGGCGCCAGGACCCTTGCCGTGTCCTTGCGGTCCGCCAACCTCTCCCAGCACAAACACCTGCTTGCTCTTGAACTCTTCAACCACAATCGTTAATTGCGGGTTGATAAGATACTTGCCGCTGAGTCGCCCGGTTATTTCCTGCTCAACTTGAGAAACCGATAGTCCGTCAGCGTGGACTTTCCCTATGAGTGGATATGAAAAATTGCCTTCTTCCGAGATTTGAACGGATCGAGTGAGGTCGTCATGTCCCCAGACCGTTATTTTCAGGCTGTCGCCGGGGCCCAAGACATAGTCCGAATCTGTTGATTTGGTGGTTTCCGTCGAAACCCTGTGCGCGGCAGAGGCCGAAGCGACGGCCCCCTTTGAAGGGGAATCGTCTCTTCTGCCGGGTTCAGGCTCGCCTGCGTTGCTCGGATAACTGGCGCAGCCGAGCAAACCCACAACCAAAGTGGAGGTCAGGAAGATCTTCAGCGACATTGTTTCAAATCCCACCCTTCGTCAAAATAACATTGATAACGAGAGAAACACCTGGTTTTCCGTATAATCCTCGCTGGATTTGTTTGAGTCATTATTGATAATCCGATATCTCATTGTGAGACCCAGCCACTGTTTGAAGTAATAGTCGATTCCTAACCCGAAGGAGAGACGATCATCTTCCCTTTCCCTCCCCGTAACATCCGGGTCGGTGTAGTCATCATTGAAGAAGGCCGCCTCGACCACCCCATAAATCTTGCCGGTAAGCTTGTGCCTCAGCAGGGCGGCGCCCCCGGTGCGGAAGTAGTCAACCCCGAAAGGTTGCTCTCCGCGTGTGGCCTCGGTTTGTATGAGTTCGCGTGAGGCCGAAAAGTCGAGGGTGGTTCTGGATGTCAGCGAATACTGGAGGTTTGCCTGCATGCCGAAACTATTGTGATCGTTGGATATGTCATCGTAGTCGCGCCTGATATACCCGCCTTTCGCCGTCCCGCGCAGTTTGGCGGTGGGCTCCCACGTGAGGCCCAACCAGAGCCGGTGGTTGTCATTGTCGGTGGAGAAGTTTCCCTCGTCGGTGTTGTCGACATGCGAGAAATAGTATTCTACGAGCGCCCACGTCTTGGGCAAGAATCGATAATAGAGAGTTCCACTGGCGGCGTCCTCACTGTAGTTGTCTATCTCGGCCCTCGAGCTGTCGAAGTCCTTGACCGAGTGCGCATAGGCCGCTTTCGCAGTATAGCGAGTGCCGAACGCATAGGCGGCTTCGACCGCAGTCGTATTGAAGTTGAACTCCTCTCGCGTGTCGCCGGGAAAATCCGGAGGAGTGGAAGAGCGTCTGAACGTGTCGCCGACCTTGAGGGTCAGACCACGCCCGAAGCGCAGGTTCGCGAGGGCTTGCGCATAATGCTCATCCGTATTGTAGCGCTCGAATTGTCCCAGTCTGATAACGTCGGCGCGATACTCCGCCTGAAGCGTGTTCCGTTGGATAGGCAATTGCAGAGCCAGCGAAGGGCTAAGGATTGAAAGGAAGTTGTCCTTTTCGTCCGATGGGGTCAGAAAGAAGTTGTCGGTATACTTCTCAGAGAACGCCATCCCCGGGAAAATGCGCACCGGCCCCAAATGTATGTTTCCCGGATACTCGCGAATTTCCATAGGCGGAACGTATCCGGGGTAGACAATCGGTCCCTGCGCCCTGGCATTCCCACTCATAAGAACGAGGATGCCCATGATCGCGATTACTCGCACGACTTCCGTCGATATAGGCCGATAGCGAAAGTGCGGTCTTTCCGTCATTCCCGCCTCCCTTTTCTTTAGACATGACAAGCGAAGAGGAAACACAGCCACTAGAAGGATCGTCTACTCGGAGACACTCGCTCCCCCGCCACCGCCCGCTCCCCCGAGCGTCGATGGAGATGGAGCCCCCTGAGAACCAGCCGCCGGCCGGCTCAGTTCCGGAGGCAGCGGCAAATCAAAGTTTACGCCCAAATCGCGCAGTATCGCCTGTATCTTTTCGACTGTGAGTTCAAGCTTGCCGTTTTCCGCAGCGTCAGCCATTTGTTTGTATAATTGCAGAACCACATCGGGCGTCATTTCCGCATCCGGCTTCCAACCGCCGTCCGGCTCAATACCCATTTCCTTGAGTTTGCCGATGGCGTCCTTGACGGTCGGTCCCTCCGCGATTCCGAGTTTCTGAGCCAAGGCGACCGCATAGCCGCCTTGCGTCACGATCTCCTCGGCTGCAACGGATGGCCTGACGGTCAACGACGTGGACATACAGACCAGCAAGGCAAGAGTCAATACAGACACGTAACGCATTGATGACCTCCTTTGGTGGTTGCAGATTGCCGTCTCCCTCGCGGCTCAGGCGTTTCTCCTGAGCACGACACCCGGAAGCTTTCCAGCGTACTCGCCCTCTTCTATAACGACCTCGCCATTTACGATGACGTGCCGCACGCCCTTCGGATATCCGCGCGGACGATTAATGTCGGACGTAGATTCAAGCGCCTCCGGGTCGAAAATCGTTATGTCGGCGAAGGCGTCCTTCGCGAGATACCCCCTGCGTTTGATGCCGAAACGGCTGGCGGGAATCGACGTTATCTTTCTGATGGCTTCCGGCAGACTGAGAAGATGTTTGGAATAGACAAATGAGTGCAAGAATTCCGGAAATGTCCCAAAAGTGCGTGGATGAATGATGGAATTCTTGAAGAATCGCGGATCGCCTATCGGGTAGGAGTCCGATGCGACTATGGAGTAGGAGGCCTTCGCGATTTCTTCTATGTTCGATCCATTGATGCATTCATAGTAAACGAATCTGTCAACTCCGCCTGCCAGGGCAAGCTCTGCAAGAACCGTGGATGGTTCCTTTCTGGTTGCGCGGGCAATCCGAAGGAGGTCCATCCCGCTCCATTGCCGGTATTCTTTGTCGGCGCTGCGGGGAATGGTTACAGCCCGATAGGCGCTGTTTGCAGGGAAGGCGTCCGACAATTGGTCCTCAAGTTGCTCCCGCAACCGCACGTTCGAGCAGACCTTGACGAAATGGGAACTTCCCCTGGAAGTCGTCCACTGAGGCAGAATCACCTTCAAAGGAGCGCAAACATAGCTGTACGGGAAGAAATTCAAGCTTATCTGCACCCCGGCGTTGCGCATCTTGTTCAGGAGGCTCATCGCATGCCGCTGCTTCGGCCAATTCATCCGGTCGAGTACTTTGAAATGCGAGACTTCGACCGGGACTTTGCTCTGGATACCCACCATGATGACTTCGGACAACGCATTGAGAACGTCATCCGATTCGTTGCGCAGGTGGACGGAAAGCAGACCATCCTTTCGGGCCACGATTTTGCTGAGCTCGATCAGTTCTTTGCTCAGGTCAAGCGAAGCAGGCAAGAGGTTCATTCCACTGGACAACCCGAAGGCGCCCTCGTCCATTGCCTGCATGACCACCTTTCGCATGGCATCCAGTTGCTCCCTCGAGGCGCCTCCGCAATTGGTAAGCCCCACGGAGTAGTGCAGCGAGTTGTGGCCTATCATGCTCCCGTAGTTCAACGCTATGCCACGGCTCTGCACCTTGCTCAAGAACCCGTCAAAAGAACTCCAGTTGAACTCAGCCTCGTTTTCGCGCGAATAGAACAGATTCGAGGTCGTCCACGGAAACGCCGAACTGCCGCAGTTGCCGCCGATTTCGGTTGTCACCCCTTGCAGCAGTTTGTTCTCCATTACGGGGTCGAATAGAAGATGCTGATCGGAATGGGCGTGCGTGTCGATGAAACCGGGAGAGACGATGAGGTGAGAAGCATCAATCACCTTTGAGGCGGCTAGTTTAGTATTTTTATCAACAATGCAATCAATTTGACCATTTACAACGCCGATTGAGCCTTGTGAAACCGAGTTCGAAATGCCGTCGACAAGCCAGCCATTCTCGATTGCTATGTCGTAATTCATGAGGAGTCCCTCCCCGCAGCATGCCGGAATGACGTATGTCAAATCATGGGGTCAACTGACTTCTTAATGTATACCACAAGAAAACAGAATTAAGAGTAGGCATTATTATCATTTTACTGTAGGAAAAACCTTACATTTTCAGGACAACGCCCCTCAGTTTGCCGCGCAGAAGCGCAAACAAGCGCGGGCGAGACAGCGCGGTCACAATGCTTGCGTCTTGAAAATCACGATAAACATTCAAGGAATTCCGGAAATCGAATGGTGGCAGAGCGGAAGAGCGAGAGCGACAGACAGCTCCGCGCAACTGAATACTCGAGAAGTGTAGCAACGCTGCGGGAGCCGTGAGGTGACAAAAGAAGCGCCGTTTCCAAGCGCGAGGTCAGTCGCAGGACTCTGGAAACGGCGCGATTTCGGCTGTAATACCGGCGCGGTTAATCAGATTGCAAGTAGCTTTTTCACCGTGCCGAGAAGCTCGGACTCGTCGATAGGCTTCATAATAAAGCCATCCGGCGGCGGCACTTGTTTGCGCGTTCCCAGGAACCGCTCAAAATCCTTTCCCGTGCCGCCGTCCTGGGTGCTTGATACACCCGTCACAATGACGATCGGGATTCTCTTCATCTCCGGATCAGACTTCACTTCCCTGTAGAATCGGACGCCCGACTTCTCGGGCATCGAGATATCGAGGGTAATGAGGTCCGGTTTTTCGGATTTCGCCTTCGCCATTCCCTCTTTACCGTCCATGGCCGAGACGACAATGTAATCATTGTCCTCGAGAAGACTCACGAGATACGTCACCACGTCAGGCTCGTCGTCGAGCACCAGAATTTTCTTTTTCTTTGCTTGCGCATTAGCCATTTGAATTATCCTTTCGTGCGCGGCTCAAGTTTCGCCGGAACCCCGGTCAAGTGACGGCGCATAATGGTCGGGGCGAGTCTCAGTGCCACTCCCACTCGATAAAGCCGGGTTTGACGTCGGACATGGCGTTTACTATCAATTCAACCAGACCTCCATACAGTATGCGGCATTTCTCCCATGCGTCGTATCCGAACAGGAAGTCTCTAATCTGTCCCTTGCAGTTGCTGCACGGCGCGCATACATACTTCGGGATATCGGGGCTGAGCTGGCCCTTGAAAGCGTTGAGTATCTGCTCGAACTTCTTCCGTCCGGAAATGTGCTTTCGCCACGTCTGGAAATTGTATCCGCTCATGATGGCGAAGCCGCTGCCCCCGCCGCAGCAGTAGTTGTGGACTCCGTGAGGGGTCATCTCTCTGAACTGCGGGCAGATTTTGCGAATGACTCTTCGTTGCGGCTCGACGATGCCCATCAGGCGAACCATGTTGCACGGGTCGTGCAAGGTAACAGGAAAGTCGTTCCGTGACGGGTCCAGCTTGATCCGCCCGCTGAAAACGATGTCCTCGAGGAACGGCATCGCGGCTTCGCGCGGAATGTTGAGGTCGCCCGTCAATACGCGATCGGCAATTACCATAAGGGTCTTTGTCGAATGTCCGCATTCGCCGACAACGATCTTCTTGACGCCCAGCTTCTTGGCGGCCTGCGCATGCTTGATGACCACGCGGGCCAACTGGAAGTCATCATACCACAGACCGTAGTTGATGCCGTCGTAAGCGGGAACTTCGCTCGAGAGCGTCCAACTGATTCCGGCGGCCTCAAGAATGACGGCAAATGCGCCGGGGTTCTCGGGCCACGCCATGATCTCGCCCGCATTGTGAATGAGAAGCACGTCGGCGCCGGACTTATCCCACGGCGTCTTGATGGTCATGCCGGTCTTGTCGGTCATGTCCTCGTCGATGAAATCCATGTTGTCTTTGACGACGAGGGGGTTCATGCCGGTCGAGGAACCGACCTTGAGCTGGAGCATCGAGCCTTTGTCGTGAAGCTCCTTCGCGGCGATTCCCATCTCCTGGCTGAAGACTTTGCGCAGCTCGTGGGTGATGAGCGCGTTATCGACGCCGATGGGGCACGTCTGCGCGCATCGACGACAGATGTTGCAGCGATATGCGAGCTCACAGAGGCGCGCGATCGTGGTCCAGTTGAGGTCGATATCGCCATGTTTCCACTTCCCGAAAAACTTGCCGCCCGGCTTGAGGTACTTGTTGTAAATGCGGCGGACCACTTCGGACCGATAGGCGGGACGATAGACGTCGTTCCTGCCGCTGGCCTCAAAAATATGGCAGGCGTCGGAACAAGTCTGGCATTTGGCGCAGTGTTCCATCGTCAGCGTCAGCAACTGCAGGAACGGCCAGTTGTTCTCCTTCGTGAAGAGCTTCTCAAGCCCAGAAAGGAATTTTCGCACCAACTCCTGTTCTTCCTGCTTGGTCTTCGGCTTCGGAAGCGCGACTGCGATAGTGTCATCCAATGAAGACTCGATTTCGTTCGAGCACTTGAGCGGGTCCCACTTGGGAAGGTTTTCCAATTTGTCGTAAGGAGGCGGAAGCGGCGGAAAATCCTTGACCTCGGTATGCGTCAACTTCTCGCTTGGCTTACTGATATCCTCGACTCTTATCTTCTTCTTCGACATTATTTATCAACCTCCTCGGTGGCGATATCGGCCCAGTTCTTCTTTCCATCAGCCTTGAGATGAGGCGCGGACCAACTGACCGGATAGCCAAGGGCCTGCGTAATCCGCTTTTCGAGCTCCGAGCCTTTGAAGTTCGGCTCATCATCCCATCGAATCTTGTGGTAGAAGTAATACTTCGTGAGAAAATGCGACATGTGCGTAAGAGGCACATACGCCATCAGGAGCGAGAAAAGGACCATTTCGAGAGCGATTGCGGAACTGACGGCCGGACCGTTGCCGAAGGTGAAAAGATTTTGGACGTAAGCTCTCGCAATCGAGAAATCGCGGTCAACCAGAACAAATGCCAGATCGGCGACGATCAATGCCAGAAGGAAGGCGCAAAGGTTGAAGATATGCGCAGCAGAGGTATAGCCGTCAACCTCGGGATCGGTAAGCCGCCGCTGCAAGAGCGAAAGCGCGCCGAAAGTGGAGAGAATGAGGCCCGCGGCTCCGGCAAAAATCGTGAGATAGTGAATGGCCAGGCCGACTGCGCCTGCGCCGACGCCGATATACAGGTTAGCCATCTGCGCCGCTGCGCCCACGACCAGCAAACCGGCCCACCCTATGAGGCAGTAAAGACCGAAATGGAACGGGAACGAGCGATACCAGAGCGGCCTGTTGTTCTCCCAAAGGGCTTTGATAAATAGCATCTCGGGGATCATTCCCTTCAGCTCGCTGATTAAAGAAAACTTGCGGGGTTTGGTCCACCAATTGAGCTCCTCAAAATAAGAGCCGCCGTAGTGAGCCCGCTTACCCTCGTGAGCGACCGGGTAGAGCTCCCATCTCAGATGGACGGGCATGCTCTCTATCTTATGGATCCGCGCCACCACAGCTACCACAAACGTGATGAAAGCCGCGTATGTGATCAGATAGGATAGTGACATGACTTCCTTTCTCCTCCTCGAGCGATGTCTCCATCGGAACAAGTGAATAGAATGCTCATGACGTAGTTGGATACGGACTTACGCCCTGTTGGCAATGGGGGTGCAGGACGCGCTTGCCCCTCGAAGGACTGCCCCGCTCGGGATGGGTAGTCGCATCGAGAGAAATCACCACAATCACAGCCGCACTCGGAAACGGGATATGATCTGTAAAGCCGAGGGGGTGCAGATATCGGCCCCATGCAACAAAATCGCAACAACATCCTCGTCCCTTTACGGCAGCGGACGCACGGTTCTAGCGGAGCCACACCCCGCACTTCAGAATCGCTTTGTCCCCCCATGTCTGAAATCCGGGGCACATGAATGGTGTCTCAAAATTCAAACACAGGCACTGATTTAGAATAGCATAAGTATCCCGAATTTGCAACATCGCCCACCGGTTTCCAGTTCGCGGTTTACAGTTTACGGTCTACCGTTCGCAGTCTGTGTGATGCCGTTTCCTCTCCCATAATCATGAACCATGAGATGTGGGCTTTCAACCGTAGACTGTAAACCAGTTCGTCCGAGAACCCGTTGTTCTTGACTGTCTGCGAATACCTGTGGCCGCTTCTCTTCATGGTGCGCTTCTGCGTGCCGAAATCGACGCGCACAATCCCGAGACGTCTTCTGTAGCCGAATCTCCACTCGAAGTGGCCACTGTTCTTCTTGACCGAATTGCCTTGTTCGGATATGATGCCACAAGAAGGGGGAAATGTGAAAAGTGAAGAGTGAAAAGGAAAGGGCCCGCGGGGGAAATGGTTTCTTTCAACTCTTCATCCGTGTAATTCGCTCCATTCGTGATCTCCCTCTTCTTCTTTTCTTTGCGCCTCGGGTCTGCGACCCTTTGCGGTGAAACCTTTGCTGCTTGTGAGATCAATGAATAAGGAGAGTGCTCTATGGATTTGCTTCTAAGAGACAAGGTGGCGTTGGTGACGGGGGCGGGGTCGGGGATCGGGCGAACGACGGCGCTTATGTTGGCAGAGGAGGGTGTGCGGATCGGCTGTGCGGATTTGTTCAAGGAGAGAGCCGAGGAAACAGTGGAGATGATTCGGGCGCGCGGAGGACCGGCGCCGGAAGAAGCGAAAGCGGCGCAGCCCCGAGGCGAAGGGCGAAAGGCGAAAGGGATAAGTGGGGAGACAACGGCAATAGCATCAGTGTGTGACGTTACGAATTATGGGCAAGTGGCGCAGGCGGTGGCTGACACCCTGGTCGCTTTCGGCCGGTTGGATATTCTGGTCAACAGCGCGGGCGTTTCGGCGGGCGGCCTGTTCATGGAAACGGAACCGGAAAGCTGGTCGCTTGAAATCGGCATCAATCTTGTGGGCACAATGAATTGCTGCCATGCTGCCGCGCCTCATATGATCACCAAAGGATACGGGAAGATCGTCAATATCGCATCGGACGCCGGAAGAGTTGGCGAGAAACGGCTGTCCGTCTATGGAGCGTCGAAGGGCGGCGTGCTAGGTTTCACCAAGTGCCTCGCGCTCGAGTTGGCGCGCTACAAAATCAATGTCAACGTGGTCAGCCCGGGCGTGGTGAAAAGCCCGATGACTTCATTCCTGACCGAGGACCTGGAGAAAGAGTGGGCAAAGTTCTATCCGCTGCGCAGGCTCGGCGTGCCGGAAGACGTGGCAAACATGATCGTTTTCCTGTGCTCCGACCGCACAAGTTGGATGACGGGGCAGACGGTGAGCATTGATGGAGGATTCTCACGCATATGAGGAGGGGGAGAGGGTGAGAAGGGAAGAGTGGGTTTAGGGTTTAGGGTTTAGGGTTTAGGGTTTAGGGTTGCCATTGTCTCTCCATTCCGCAGGGAGGAATGCCATATATATATGATGGCGCCAAAGTACAATAGTAGAAGTATCTCGTTCTTGTAAAAGCCCAGGGGCCAATTGCAACAGAAAAAGGATTGAAGCAGAAGAATTGCTGCTCCGAAAACGGTTTCGCCGGACGCCGCAGCCCAAAGGACGAAGATAAACGTCGGCACAACCTCGTAAATGCCTGCTGTATAGAATTTACCGAAAGTGATAAAGGTAAATGAACAGAACGCGAGGAGGGCAAAGTATCTCTCCGGCGTTGAAATGGTAATCTTCCTGGTCACGGTAAAGACAAAGCTAGCAACAATGCACAGCAGGATCAGCAGTTTATTTGCGTACAATTGCAGGAACTCCTCGATGCCGGGTCTTTCGCCTCCCCCAGCAAGCATTATCGCCTTATAGAGGTAGCCCATCGCAGAATTCTCTTGAATCTTGAAGAGGTCCATGTTTTTTGACAGCGACAAATAGACCCGTTCCATGCCCGACCCCCAAAGGAAGGGTGACATGATCAGCAATACGGTCAAGCCCAGAGAGAGACTCCATTTGAGCACGTCCACGTAACGCCTGCCATTGCAGAGCACGAAAAATGTAGGAATCACAAAGAGGATTGCGACCTGTTTCGTGCACATCGCGAGGCCGAAGCAGATTCCGCTCAGGATTTTGCGCTCGGGCAAGGCTAACATGCCCAGGAGACCAAAGAAGGCGACAACTCCTTCGAATTTTCCTTCCTTTACAACGGAATAGAAAAGCAGTCCGGAAAAGAGGAAAATGGCTATCAGAACAACCGCATCGCTTGTCAGTTCCTTCCCCGTGTATCTCTCAAAGACTCCGGCGACCAAGAAGGCGGCAAGGCCGGTAAGAAGAATGAAAGGCAGGATGGAAACGTTGAATAAATAAGCGTCGTCCATGTCCATCAGATCTGAAGCAAGGACGATGGGCGCCTCCAGCAGCGGGGTCAACGGCGGATAGTTGTACAGGCCGCCGGGAGCGCTTAGCATATCCACCTTTATCATTCTACTGCTATAGAAGCCGAAATCGCCACTGAGAATTGACCTGGCCATCTCGACGATTTGCCACCGGTCAAACCTGAACAATCCGGCTTGTCCCTCGTCTGCGTCGATCCAGCTTCCGAATCCCAGTATTGAATAGCTGATTCCACCGCATATGAAGAGTACGACGAGACAGCCTGCAACAAACTTCCGCGTCTTCATTTGAGATGACACTGTTTTTTCCTCTTGGCAGCCACTTCTCTGAAAAGGACCAGAGTGCAAGGTTTAGGATTTCGGCTTTTGGGCTGAATTCGTATGTTTCCGCCACAAACAACGCGCCGCAAATGTGGCTGACTGCTCAGAATGACGTTCTTGTGGGTTAGAATCGTTCGTAAAATGCGCATCTTTTTATCACTAAAAGTGTTGAGTTGTCAAGGAATGCCGCTGGCAACTCGCAACCAACGACCTTCGGGTGTTTGATTTCATTACTATCGTATGGTAAAATGGCAACTCATACAAAGTCAAGGATTTAAGAAGCAAGCGGGGCTTGGCGGCGTCCAAGGAATGGAAAAGTTCGAGGGCAAGCTTACTGTTTTGATGCCTGCCTATCAGGAAGGGGCGGGCATTTATGATAATATAGGGGAAACGCTCGAGATACTCAGTGAGAGCAATCGAGATTTCGAGATAATTGTAATAGACGATGGGAGTTCCGACAACACATACGAAGAGGCCGTTCGGTTCGCGGGAGAGGACCCCCGGATAAGAATTATCCGAAACAGAACAAACATCGGGAAAGGGAGCGCTCTGCGGGAGGGATTCGGTAAGAGCGCCGGCGACCTGGTGGTCTTCATTGACGCCGACCTTGACTTGCATCCGCGCCAGTTGCAGGTCTTCTTCGAGTTCATGCGTCGGGAGGACGCGGACGTAGTGATCGGCTCGAAGCGGCATCCGCAATCCAGGCTCTATTACCCGTTCCATCGGAAAATAGTTAGCGCGGTATACTTCTTTCTCGTCAAGTTGATGTTTCGTTTGCCCATTCACGACACGCAGACGGGGCTCAAGTTGTTCAAACGCCAAGTTCTCGAAACGGTGTTTCCGCAGATGCTGGTCAAAAAATTCGCATTTGACCTCGAGTTGCTTGTTCTCGCGCACAGACACGGATTCAGGATTGCCGAGGCGCCCGTTGTAGTGGATTATCGCCCCAATATCGGCCGGAAGATCAAGCGGTGGGTTCGCCCGGGAGACATTTATACAACGTGGTGGGACACAATGGCAATCTTCTACAGACTCTATATTCTGAGACACTATGAGAAGAACCGATAATCATAGACCAACAAAGGTATTATGACAAATATCTCCTCGCATAACGAAGAAGCCGGAACCCTCGAATCCAAGCAGAATATGTTGCCGAAGATATCGGTTATCCTCGCTTTGCACACATGCAGCGCGCGGTTCCTGCGCGACTTTTCAAATATTCGCAATCTTGAGTATCCTGATTTTGAAATCCTGATAGTCGCCGACGCGCCGACTCTGAGCGAAGCCACAAATCCCCAGTTTATCGAGCTGAAGCGCCTCGAAAAGCCGGGCCTCGTAAGCATGCTATCGACAGGCAGACAACTTACCGGTCCGGGAGAGAAACGGGATATCGGGATTCAGAAGGCGAGCGGTGAAATATGCGCGTTTATCGACGACGACGCTTATCCGAGACCGGATTGGCTCCGGAGCGCAGTCGGCTTCTTTGACAACGCACAGGTGGCGGCGGTTGGTGGCCCGGGCATCACTCCTCCGGAGGACAATCTGTTCGAGCAGGCAGGAGGCGCCGTGTATGCCTCACCGCTTGGAAGCGGGCAGACGCTTTATCGTTTCCTGCAACGCAAACCGCGCGAGGTGGAGGATTTTCCTGCATTCAATCTACTTGTGCGCACGAAAATTCTGAAACAAGTAGGCGGTTTCTCCTCCCCCTACTACGGCGGTGAAGACACAAAACTGTGTCTTGAGATTATCAAGTCGGGCAAAAAGATTCTGTACCGTCCCGAGGTTGTTGTGTTTCACCATCGCAGGCCGCTATTCTTGAGTCATCTCAGGCAGATTGCGAACGTGGGACTCCATCGGGGGTATTTTGCGAAAATGTATCCGGAGACATCGAGACGCCTGTTCTATTTCATGCCCAGTATCGTCGTAACCGTTCTCTTCTTCGGAATCATCCTCTCGGCGTTCTCCAACGTAATGAAGGCCGTCGTTTTATTCAGCATTCTAGGCTATTTCGGCTTCGCATTCGTTTCCATCATGCCCGCAAGTCGGCTCGACGTGGCTTTTCTCGGCGCATTGGGGATCATGGCCACTCACCTCGTATACGGATGCGCGTTCATTCGCGGGCTCACGCTCAGGCGCCTCGATAAATAAGGGGGCCCCGGTTGGCATCGCCCTCGGTCAGTATAATAATTCCAACCTACAATTCCGCACGCTCGCTGGGCGAATGTCTCAAGAGCATAAGAGCGCAAGATTACCCCCCGGAAAAAGTGGAAATCATTCTCGTGGACGCGGGCTCGACTGATTCGACGCTCGAAATCGCCGCCAAATTCGGTGTGAGCAGGATTCTGTCGAACTCGCTCAAGACCGGCGAGGCAGGCAAGTCGGTCGGGATCGACGCCGCCTCGGGCGAGTTCATCGGTTTCATTGACAGCGACAATATTCTCGACGGGACCGACTGGCTGAGCAAGATGGCGGCCCCCCTTGAGAATCCCGAAATCGTCTTCTCCGAAAGCTATGCTTTCGCGTACAGGCCCGCCGATTCCGCCATTGATCGTTACTGCGCGCTCATGGGGATGAACGACCCCATACACTTGTTCATCGGAAACTATGACAGACTTTGCACTCTAACCGGCAAATGGACAGGGTTGCCGGTCAAGATGACTGACCGCGGCGACTATTACGAAGTTGAATTGACAAAAGAGACCACGCCGACGATGGGCGCAAACGGTTCTCTCATCCGAAAAAGTTCCATTATGAAAACCACTTACAAACCGCACTATTTCGACATCGACGTGATTTATCAGCTTGTCGGCATGGGTAACGTTCGGGCTGCAATGGTGAAGAAAGGGATCGTGCACTTATACTGTCCCGATTTTCGAACCTTTGCGCGAAAGCAAAGACGCCGCATACATGATTTCTTGCACTATCAGCGCCTCGGAAGGCGGACTTATCCGCATCAGAGATATTTTTGGGGATATGCAAAGTTTGTCGCATCCTGTCTGCTTGTGTTTCCGCTGCTGATACAGTCGTTCCTTGGCTACGCGCGGAAGGACGACCTGGCGTGGTTCGTTCATCCTGTGCTCTGCTGGATTACGCTTGTGTCGTATGGGTGGGCGACCATCCGGTCGTTTTTTGCGACCGCCGAATTTGACAGGAGTCAATGGAAACAGTAGAACCGGACCGAATCATGGGTGTGCGCGGCTATCTCTCGGAATATGACATTGTAATCGTCAAGCATACCTACACGCCCACCGGTGGCGCCGAGCAGGAACTATTGCGCTATTTGCTTCCACGGGCGAAATCGGTCGTCTACGTGAGCCACCCTTTTTCTGATGCGCGCGGTATTCCGCTTAACACTTCCATTGCGATCTATGAACAAGGAGAGAAACGGCGTGAGATAGTTGCGCCTCTCGTGAAGGGGCCACAGCCGCTGTTTTTTCTGAAGGACGTTCTATTCACACTATGGTATTTGCGGAAGAATTCCCCCTCTCGCGGATTCAGAATATACGTCGGCGTGGACAACTTGAATGCCTATACCGGCCTATTGCTGAAGCGGCTCGGAGTGGTCGAACGTGTGATCTACTATGTGATTGACTATGCGCCGCAGAGATTCAGCAACCGGTTCGGGCAATGGCTTTATCAGGAAGTTGACAAGCGTTGCTGCTACGGATCCGATGCCGTATGGAATGTTTCAGCATCGATGGAAGAAGCTCGCAAGGAAGCCCGCATCGATGCAAATAGATGCGCTCCCCAATTGGAAGTCCCTCTCGGAAACAGGTATTCGGAAATACAGAAGTTGGCGCTCGAGAAAAAAGACCCAAACCTGATAGTATTCCTGGGGAGCCTCACTCGAGAGCAGGGGCTCGATCGCGCGATACAGGCTATGCCGGAAATGAAACGCCGACTCCCGAACGCAAGATTACGGATAATTGGCGACGGCCCGGAATGCGCCTCGTTGAGAAATCTTGCAGTCGAAAAAGGCGTTTCAGACGCGGTCGAATTCATGGGATTCGTTGAGGACGACACTGAAGCGGCGAGGCTGGCGGCCGAGGGCGCTGTCGGGATAGCGCCCTATGTGCAGACCACCGACACATACAAGCGCTTAGCGGACCCCGGCAAAGTGAAGATATATTTGGCGGCTGGATTGCCGGTTATAATCACGCGCGTGCCGCGCATCGCCGGCCTTATTGAAACAAGGGAGGCAGGGGTAATCATTGAACCCAATGCCGGCAGCCTGACCGA
This sequence comes from Candidatus Poribacteria bacterium, assembly GCA_016215705.1. GTDB lineage: Bacteria > Abyssobacteria > SURF-5 > SURF-5 > SURF-5 > JACRIR01. The sequence goes on from JACRIR010000053.1 coordinate 61,412, forward strand.
TGCCGTGAACGCGATACTATCATCGCCGGAAAAGCTTCGAAGACTGCGGGCAAATGCCTCTGAGCTTGGCAAAGAGTACGATTGGGATACGGTTTTTGATCGCGCGCTTGAGCAGACGTTTGAACATTGGAGAGAAAAAAAGTGTGGCTGATGTAGTCACTGCGAGGCTCAAACAGGCAGAATGCGAGGGAAGCAGGTTTTCTTCCGCGGCCTTGTCCGTGGGTTGTATCCTCGTGTTCGCGGCTGCGAGCGCCTTTGTCTTTCGGGGGATTTGGAATCCGCTCAATACAATCGAGGGAGCCGATTCATCGCTGTGGCTGCCAATGTTTGTGAAAGAGTGGACGCGGTGGCTGTTTGTGCCGCGCTGGTTCCCCCATTTCCTCGCCGGCATCCCCCAACAGTTTCAGTTTGTATCACATGCTCTTCCGTTGATGCTGTTGTTGCCGCCGCACAGGTTTCACGGGTTCCAGTTCATGTTCGACACGTTCCTTGCGGGCGCATTCATGTACGCATTCCTGCGCGACCGGCGGATGGGTCGTTTCGGCTCGCTCATTGGAGGTCTGTCGTTTCAACTGGGAAACAGCTTGCTCACGGGCGCGAGGCAGGGAGTAATGTGGAAATTCGACACGGCCTGCTGGGTCCCGCTGTTCCTCCTGTTCTTCACCCGGATTCTCGATGGACGTCCGAAGCGCTTGTCGAACTGCGCGTTTGCAGGAGCCGCGCTTGGCCTCCAATTCCTTGGCGGCGAAATCCAGTTGGCCTACTATGTATGCTTGCTCGCGCTCGCGCTGGCGGTATTCGACTCCATTTCACACATCCTGGATAAACGACAAGCCCGGGTCGGCGGCGAAGCGCTCAAAATCCTTGGCGAACGTTCACTGTTGGCCGGCCTTTCCGTCGCGATTGCCGTCGTCTTTGCGGCCGAGGTGTTCTGCAGCTACGCAGCCTTTACGCGCGCCCAAAAGAATGTCGCAGTTCAAACCGAAGAAGACAATTGGCGCTTCGCGACCGAGTTCTCGTTCCATCCTCAAGAAACGCCTTCTCTCGCCCTCACCAACAGGATGTTCGAGGGCGGAATTGCCCATATGTCCGCGAAGCGGGATTCTAAAGGTCAGCGAGTGACGCGTATCACGGATGATTATATGGGTGTAGTCGCGATCATGTTCGCATTTGTTTCGCTTTTCGCGCCCAAGAGACGGACATATTTTTTTCTGGGCGCGGCTCTTCTGGCGCTTGTAATTTCCTTCGGTCGATACTTTCCTCCCCCCTATCGTCTTATTTACGCGCTTCCTCTTATGAAAGGCTTTCGGAACCCGCATAAGTGGCTGTTCATCACTGCGGTTTGTGTCCCTGTGCTGGCTGGTATCGGAGCGGACTATTGGATGAACGCGCCGATGGCGCGAAGCCGCAGAATATTTTGCGCTATATTTCTGTTCTTCCTGCTCATGGCAGGAGTGGCCTATGCATCGCCGCGCATTGCCGGGGCCGCCTCGCAGGGGCCACACTTCCCTTCCGCTGTTCGGAATCCGATGACCATTCTCGCGCTGGCATCCATCGCGGGCATTATGGGTAGGATGAAGAAGGCGAGAGGATCGAAGTTTGTCGGAGGCATCATCTCGTTCGTGCTCATTATTCTGCTTGCGGGTGACCTCATCGCAAACGGCTCAAGGTTTATCTTCTACTATGATTACCCTTCAAGATATGTCAACGACGATTTGATACAATGGTTCCGGGACAGGCCCAAACCGTTTCGTGTGAAACTCTGGGCGGAGAGCCTGTACTTGCGAAACATGGTGACGGAGACGCTCCCTTATTATGGAATCGACGTCGTTGACGTCATCATGTCGAGGCGTCCGGAAAGATACTCGGAAATGCTTCGGGCGGTCAGGAAAGGACATCTGCCGCTGGACAGGTTCCTCCAGCTTTTGAACGTTCGATACGTCCTGTCAGCGGCCCCGGTTCAAGGAGCAGGCATCTCCCTGACTCCATTGACTGTCCCAAGAACCGGCCTGAATCCGATTATGTCTCCCGATTCCTATGAGGTCTATGAGGTCACTGATTTCATGCCGCGCGCCTACGTGGTGGACAAGTTTGAGACAGCAACCCCCGAGAGGACACTCGGTACGCTCGCAAGACCGGATTTTGACTTGCGCCGGACCGTCGTGCTCGAGAAACAGCCTGATCTTATCGAGAAGAATAATACGAGCAAGCATGACGAGGGCAAGGTCGAATGGAACATCGAAAGCTTCTCGCAAGCGCCTCAGCGTGTGAGCATGCGTGTCACCGTGAACAGGCCCGCCCTTCTGGTGCTTGAAGACTTCTTCGACGAGAATTGGCATGGCCGGGTTGACACTCAAGAGGTCGAAGTTCTGCGAGCGAATTATTTAATGCGCGCGGTTGTGGTTCCCAAGGGAACACATTCGGTCGTGTTTACATACATGCCTGCGGTCTGGGGATTCGCGCTGACGATTACAGGGTGGGTTTTGCTGGCAGTGATAGCGGCCTCACAAGCGATACGGTTCTTGGTTAGTGGGATTTTTCAAGGAGACGACGTGAAAAGGGCATGAAACTCAACCTCGGCTGTGGAAACAAGAAACTGCCCCTCTATGTCAACGTGGATATTGTGCATTCAAGAGCGGTGGACGTTGTCGCGGACCTGAATCGCGCTCCATTCCCGTTCAAGAATGATTCCTTCGAGGAGGTTCTGTGCGACCACGTTCTTGCGCACATGGACAACTTCCACAGAACGATTATGGAAATAGTTCGTATAACCAAGGATGGCGGAAAACTGCGTGTGTTCGCAAGCTATTTCCCCTCGACAAAGTGGTTCGGCGATCCCGACCACAAAATTCCCTTCGGTTGGCGGACATTCGACGGCTACACGAAGCTGGTCGACGAACCGAAGTTCTACGAGAAATGGAAACTGCAACATGCGACCAACTATGGCGCCGGCTTTCCGTTCATAATGGAAAAACGGTGGTTCGTATTCTCAAACTTCAAGGCAATCAAATGGATCGGCCACATAATCAATCTCTTCCCGGCCGTCTACGATGCCTTTTTCTGTCATTGGCTGCCAGCGAGCGAAGTGTGTTTTGTCTTGAGGGTCGATAAGCGCTCGCTGGACGTTAGACCGGCGCAACGCTGATATGATAGAATGAGGTTCGGCGTGATAGCTTAACGGTATAGGGAACCATGGGTTACAAGATTCTTGTTTTCAACTGGAGAGACATAAAGAACCCTGAAGCGGGCGGCGCAGAGGTCAACTTCCAGGAGATATTCAAGAGACTGGTGGAACGAGGCCACCAGGTCACTCTGGTTTCGAGCCGACACAACCAAAGCTTCCCCGAGGAAGAGTGGATAGACGGGATTCGGATTATCAGGCGCGGAAACCGCCACACGTTCAACTACACGGTTCCCAAAGTGTATAAGCGCGAGTTCACCCGGGCGTCGATAGACATTGTTGTGGACGATCTCAACAAAATCCCGTTCTACACGCCCTTGTACGTGCGCCATCCGCTCTTTGTCATGGTGCACCATCTGCATGGGACGTCAACGTATGGCGACGCTTTCTTGCCGGCGGCGATCTACGTGCACTTAATGGAAAGGATGATCCCCTTGTTCTACAGGGGAGTCCCTTTCATAGCCGTAAGCGAGAGCACGAAATCGGAACTCGTCCGGATGGGGCTTAATGCTCAGGATGTCCGGATAATCCATAACGGCGTCGATCATGACAGCTACACGCCCGATAGCTCGGCGCAGTCGCGCGAACCGCTCATAGTATGTGTCACTCGGTTGAAGAAATATAAAGGAGCGCATATTCTCCTGCGGGCGATGGAGGCCGTTAAGAAGGAAATACCAGGGGCGAGATTGGTGATCACGGGGCGAGGGGACTATGAGCCGAAGCTCCGCGAGCTCACGAGAAACCTGCATCTGAACGGATGCGTGGAGTTTGCTGGTTTTGTCACAACCAAACAGAAAGTGGACCTATATCGGCGGGCGCACGTGGTTGTGAACCCCTCGGCGAAGGAAGGCTGGGGATTGACTGTGATCGAAGCCAACGCCTGCGGCGCCCCTGTAGTCGCCGCTGACGCGCCCGGCCTCACAGAATCGGTCCTTCCTGAAGACACAGGATTGCTCTATCCTCACAGCGACGTCAAGGCGCTCTCGAAGGCAATCATTCGGCTCCTTAAGGACAAAGATTTGCGAGAACGCCTGGCGGCGAGAAGCATACAATGGGCGAAGGATTTCACGTGGCAGAAGGCGACACAAGAGGTCGAAGCCTTCATGGAACAGGTAATAAGCAGGCGGACCGGAAGATAGAGATAGGAATGACGAGACGCGGTCGCGGGAAGAACTCCATGGAAGCCCTTGTGGTAGTTCCTACTCTCAACGAGCGGGAGAACCTCGAGAAGTTGATTCCCGCAATACTGGCGGTCGACAACGGGCTGGACGTGCTCGTGGTCGACGACAACTCTTCCGACGGCACGGGCACGGTGGCCGACCAATTCGCGCTTGAGACGGGGCGGGTGCACGTGCTTCATCGACCCATGAGAATGGGGCTCGGCTCGGCTTACGTTGACGGATTCAAGTACGCGGTCAAGAGCACAAACGCGCGATACGTCATGGAGATGGACTCCGACTTTTCACACGACCCTAAATACATTCCGGATTTTCTTCAGGCAATCCGGGAAGCCGATCTTGTCGTCGGTTCTCGCTATTTGAAGGGCATAAGCATAGTCAATTGGCCTCTGAACAGACTCATCATAAGCAAGATCGGAAACTGGTATGCGCGAAGCATCACCGGGCTCCATCTCACGGACATGACCGCAGGATTCAAGTGTTTCCGGAGAGAAGTGCTCGAGAAACTGGACCTCGACGGCATTCACTCCAACGGCTATTCCTTTCAAATCGAGATGACATACAACGTCTGGAAAAAAGGTTTCCGCGTCAAAGAGGTTCCCATCATTTTTGTCGATCGCGCGGTGGGCGAATCAAAGATTACCTACGGAATAGTGTGGGAAGCGATTTGGCGCGTGTGGGCCCTCAGGTTCAAGAATATGTTCGGGGGCAAATGACGGCCTTTCACGATTATCTCAAATATGTCCGGGGCAACGCGCTTTTTCAGGTCATATACCACGTCACGCGAAAGTGCAACTCACGGTGCGTGTCGTGTTTCACCTGGCAGAGGACGACGGTCGACACACCCGAGCTCAGCCTCGAAGAACTCGAGAAGATTTCATCGACAATGCCCGAATTTCCTTGGCTGCTGCTGTCGGGCGGAGAACCATTCCTGCGAAGTGACCTCCCCGAAATCGTTTCGACCCTTTATCAGAACAACAAAGTCCGCCATGTGACCCTGCCGACAAACGCGCTCCTGCCGGAAAAAATACGCGCGATGACGGAAAAGATATGCCTCTCGGCCAAAGAGGCGACACTCAACCTCGTTCTTTCCATTGACGGCATCGGGCCTGAGCACGACCGCCTCAGAGGATGCCCGGGCAACTTCGAGGCGCTCATGAAAACGTGGAAACTGGTCAGGCCGCTCAGGGCTGAAGCGCCAAACCTCTCCGTGAAATTCCACACAGTCTTGAGCAGTCTCAATTATACGCGATTTGATGAGATAAAAAGTTTCGTTGAGAAGCTTGAGCCGGACCTGCATACGTTCGATTTCCTGAGAGGCGAGCCGGCGGAAGCTTCGTTGACGCTTCCGCCGGAGGAAACCCTTCCACAGCTTGCCGGAAAGATAAAGGCTGTTCTCCGTCAATACGGCGGATACGAACGCCTGCGGAAACACCACTCTCTCCTCAAGACGGTGTACGAAGCGGTCGTCGAAGACTACTACGACCAGTTTCTGAGAATAAGGCGGGAGAAAAGGCAGACCATACCGTGCGTGGGCGACCGGATGACGCTTGTGCTGGGGGCGTCGGGCGAGGCCTCGCTGTGCGAGATGCTTCCATCATTTGCATCTTTCCGGGACTGCAATTATGATTTCGATTCGCTGTGGAATAGCGAAGCATCGAAGAAAATGCGGAGGGACGTGTCGGCGGGAAAGTGTTATTGCTATCATCCCTGCTATCAAACGATTAACGTGCTTTTCCGACCGACAAGCGTTCTGCGCGCGCTCGCCAAAAGAGCCATAAGCAGTTGAACCGGTTCCGGCCCACAGGAATTCTTTTCATGACACCATCGCAAGGCTAGGATACATCCGAGATGATGATCATTGCGACCTTTCTCTTCTTTGCTATTCTGGCGTACATGGCGTTTCTTATGGCGGGCTACGCGGCGCTGCTCAGGCGCCTCACTAAGGGAAAGCCGCTGGCGCGGGTCCAACAAACGCCGCCGGTGTCGGTAGTAGTTCCCGCATTCAACGAGGAAAAGAACATTGGACGAAAAATCGACGACCTGCTCTCACAGGAATACCCATCCGACAAACTCGAAGTACTGGTTGTCAACAACGCCTCAACGGACAGAACTCGTGAGGTAGCGTCCTCGTATCCCGTCACTGTCCTCGATTCTCCGCGTGGGAAGATAAACGCTATCAATGAGGGAATCAGAAAAGCGAGGTCTGAGTTGGTCGTGGTGACGGACGCCGACACCATCCTCAAGCGCGACGCCCTCAAATCGCTTGTAACATGTTTCGCCCGCGACGAAGTGGGCGCGGTCGGAGGAACGGCTGTCGTCGAGGACACCCGTTCCTTTTTCGGGCGGAGCAAGGAAAAGTACCACAAGGCCGACTGGGAACTGCGCGCCCTCGAGGGAAAGCTCGACAGCGTGATAAGCCTGGACGGCAAATTGATGGCGTTCCGAAAGAGCCTCTTGCCGGAGATTCCTCCCGACGCGGTGGTGGATGATCTGGAGATCAATTTCCGCCTGCGTGCGCAAGGCTACCGCTCGGTGATTGACGACCACGCCGTTGCTTACGAGACGGGCCCACAGTCCCTCGCGGCGGAACTCAAACAGATACGGCGCAGGGTGGCCCTTACAATTCCGGTCCTGTTCCAATATATACATATGCTGTTGAATCCGAAGTACGGATGGTTCGGGATGCTGATCTTTCCCGTGAGGCGGATGCTGGCGGTTTTCTCTCCGCTTATGCTGGCTTATCTGGCCGCTTTTGTTTTGTACTGGAATTGGAGAGTGGCGCTTGCGCTCGCTATTGTCGGATGTCCGGCGCTGCTGATCACTGGGCAGTATTTCCCCCTCATACAGCAGATCGGCATCGTCCTCGGTTGGCTGGATGTGCTGACGTCGCGAGTGAGGGCGTCGGGACAATGGGAGAAAATCAATTAGCTTAACCACGCCTGACGAAGCCGTTGGCGTGGACGGCGCTGCTCAGAATGACAGGCAGGTTCCGCTAATGAAAACCGCCCTCGTTAACAAAGAGACCGCGCATAACCTTGCGCCGGCTTTATTGGCGTTAGCCATTTCCCTCACCATTTATGCCTTCACCCTCGCGCCTACGATAACCTTCGGAGACTCGGGAGAACTTGTGACGGCGGCCGCCACGCTCGGAGTCGCGCATCCTCCCGGTTATCCTCTTTGGCTGCTTATCGCGAAAGTCTTTACATTGCTTCCCATAAGCACGGCGGCATATCGCGTGAACCTGATGTCGGCGATATGCGGCGCGGCGGCAGTCGGCCTTCTTACATGCGTCATATCAAAAACGATTCCGTTGGTCTGCAGCCGAATCACTCCCACCGTCCCGCCCGAGTCTCGCCTATACGCCGGAATGACGGGACTAGCCTCGACTGCGGCGGCGCTTTCTCTTGCGTTTTCGCCCACATTCTGGCAGCAGTCCGTGATCGCAGAAGTCTATGCGCTCAATAATCTCCTTTTCTGCGTCATCCTCTTGCTCCTTGCTCTATGGGGAGAAACGCCACAGAAGAGCGGTTACCTGTTTTCCGCGGCGTTTCTGTTTGGGGCGGGGCAAGCGAACCATCAGACGCTGGCGCTCATGGCTCCGGCAATCCTGATCTACGTATTCCTCATCAGACCACGAACTGCCTTCTCGCCGCGCATTGTGGCCGGATGTCTCTTTCTGCTTCTGCTGGGCCTTTGCCTTTACCTTTACCTGCCGCTCAGCGCTTCGGCGCGTCCGCCGCTCAACTGGGGGAATCCGTCATCGTGGGATTCCTTCTGGTTCCACGTACTGCGGAAGCAATACCGCAGTCTTAAGGTGGTGAGGCCGCTCTCTGTCTTCATCCCGCAAGTGAAGTTCTTCTTTGTCTCTGTCGCGAAAGAATCTCTCCCTTTGATTCTCGCGGTTCCGGCCTTGGCCATCGGCCTCTTTGCCCGCAAAGAGGGAAAGACGTGGATCATTTTCACGGCTGCGGCGTTCGTTTGCACAGGGGTTTTGTTCGTTATCATTGCCAATACGGAACTGGACCTAAACGCGCAGGACCTTCTGAAAATCTATTTCCTGCCGCCGTTCATTCTTGTCGCCGCGTGCGTCGGATATGGGATCAGCTTTGTGAACTTATTGTTGCTGAGAGTCGCCAAGAAACTGGGCTGGACAGAAACGGCAGCCGCAGCCGGGATGTCTCTGTGGCTCTTGTTGCCCGCAAGCAATCTGTTCCTGAACTACAAGGATGCGAGCATGCGAGGCCACGATTTCGGCGCTCTTTACGGTGACATGCTCATGGAAAGCCTCAAGGAGAATGCCGTCCTCCTCAGCGGGACAGATTCGGCATACGCGATTCCCATGTACATGAAGTGGGTGGAGAACAAGAGGCCGGACATTGCGATTCTCAGTGTAAACAGGCTTGCCGATTCCAATTATCTGCCAGAAGCCGCGCGGAATGCGCCCGGCCTTTCATTTCTGACTTCTCAAGACTATGGCGAGGCATTCTCACTTCACGGTCGCGCCGGGGCAGCCGGAAGCGGCGGAGTGTACGGCGCACACGCGATAGTGCGCATCAATGGATACCTCATCAGCAAGCTCCTCGAGCGCAATATATCGGCGAGGCCTATGTACTATGATGAGGGCATGCACATCGACTGGATACATGATTTCGCGATTCCTTCCGGCCTCGTAATGGAACTGAGCGAGAAGAGGATTGAATCATTATCGGCGGAGACAGTTCTCAGCGATACTGCCTTTTGGGACTCGATAGAGAAGAAACTGACTGACAACGACGCGTTTGAGGTCGACATTGCCGCGCGCCAGAAATTCTCGAAGTGTCGCTCGAATATAGGGGCTCTCTACGTCCACCGCAGGATGTACTCCGAAGCAGAGGCCGCGCTCAGACAAGCTATTCGCATATCCGGCAGAAACATAGAGGCATATGCCCTGCTTGCCGTCATGTACGGGCGGCAGGGTAAGCACGAGGAATCAATTAGGATATTTGAAGAGTATTTGCGGCTCGATCCGTGGAATACAAGCGCCCGGGAGTTTGCGCGCTCACTCAAGCAATGAAAGTCAATGTCAATTCGCCAACCAGGAAAATCGGGGACACGATGCGGCATCGTGTCCCCGATTTTCGCTGAAATGCCGATAGAGAGAAGATTTGATTAGTCGATGAATCTCCGGGACGTAGCGCCAGTGGCGTTACAGAACCCCGTACCGGCTTGCAACTAATTGGTTGGCCCGAGCGAGCGAGGGAAATGTGCCTGCGTCGGTCCACCATCCGTCCAGAATCTCATAAGTCATGCTGCCTCGTTCGATATATGCGTTGTTTACATCTGTGATTTCGAGTTCGCCTCGCCCCGAAGGTTTCAGCGTCTTGATTATGTCGAAGACGGTCCCGTCATACATGTATATGCCGATTACCGCATAGCTGGACTCCGGCTTCTTGGGCTTTTCGTCGATCCTGGTTACTTTGTCCCCGTTCAGGACTGCGACGCCGAAGCGCTCAGGATCATCTACCGCTTTCAAAAAAATCTTTGCCCCCTCTTTTTGTCGCTTGAAATCATCGACCGCCTTGCGGATCGAGCTCTCGATTATGTTATCACCCAAAACGACGGTTATCAGGTCTCTGTCCGCAAAATGTTCGGCAAGTCCGAGGGCCTCTGCTATGCCTCCCTCGCCTTCCTGATAGGTATAATTTATGTGCTTGAGGCCAAATTCCTTTCCGTTTCCGATCAGTCTCAAGAAATCGCCGGCGCTGTTGCCGCCGGTGACCAGAAGTATGTCGGTAATGCCCGCCCCGACAAGGGTTTCAATCGGATAATAAATCATGGGCTTGTTGTACACAGGCAACAAATGCTTGTTGGTGACCTTAGTGAGAGGATACAGGCGCGTTCCCAGGCCGCCTGCCAACACAACTCCCTTCATCTTCGCTCTTCCTTTCTCTGCTCTCTGTATTCGTGATCCAAGTCTTCTCCTTCTCTTCGACTTTTGACTTTCGACCTTTGATCTTTGACCGCACAATGACGTCGGTTTTGACTGCGGCTATGCTGCGGCGTGATCTCTTGTCATTCCAACGGCTTCACGAAACTCTTGGCGAAGCCGGGTATCTTACGAATCGATTGAAGCGCCAGTTGGGCTTCCCCTTCGGTATCAAAGGGACCGATGTACACCCTGTACCATCTTCCTTTTGCCCCGAGGTCCGCTTCAAAGACGCCTGCGGCAAATCCCTCATTCAGAATCTTCTTTCTCGTGGCGGTCGCGTCAGCCTGGCTGGAGGTGGAGAGCGCCTGAATTACATACTTCGGGGCTCCGGAACGGGAGGTCTTCTCTGCCGCAGGAGGCAGAGGTTCTTGACCGGTCGCCTCTTTCATTGCCGGCTGGGCCGTTTCTGAAGAGCGCGCGAGGTCGGGTTTTGGAGTTGAGGCTGTCTTCGCCGGCAATGAGGGTGTCTTTGTCGGTATTCGCAACGGCGCAGCAGGCGCGTTTCGCCCGTTCTCCGCGCCCTTTCGTGTCACTGCCGGCGTAGCGGCGGCAGCGCCGGGCGTTTCAGGTTTGGATAGAATAACAACAGGAGGCTGCTCCTTGGATGGTTCCGCCGCAGGAACTGCTTCGGGATTGGTTGCGGGCTGGGCCACCTTGGACGAATCAAGGCTCAGCCGCTGGACCACCAATCTTCCACCCATGAGTCCGCCGCCGAGGGCTATCATAAACAAGCCCGCGATAAGACAGATGAGTTGTGCAATGCCGGTTTTCATGCGCCCCTATTCACCATCGATATCGGCGAACGGCCCATATTGAAGTCCAAAAGGCACTTTATCATGTTTGGAATAAGAGTGTCAAAAGCTAAGCGCACACGTTCGCAAATACGATAACGTATTCGCCTAACCTCCGTAGGGGCGACCCGGCGGGTCGCCTCTATGATGAAATACGTTGTAGAAATTAGGAAACTGACTACTATGTTATCTGAACGTTCTCATCAATCGGGATGTCGACCCGCGTCACTCCGCGGTCCCAAAACCTTCTCGTCATCTTGAGGCCGCTTCTGTTCAGAACTGCGAACATGCGCGAATTTTCATCCATAATATACCCGATGATGACCCGGACACCTTGCAGTTTGGCAACATGCGCGAGGTGTCGCAGGACTTCCGTGCCGATCCCGCGTCCCTGACAGGCGTCTTGCACCACGATTGCAAATTCGGCCGCTCCCGGCTCCTTTTCCTCGAGCGTATAGCGGCCAATGGCCACCATCTTTTCCTTTCCGCATTCGCTCACAAGCGCTCCAATGGCCATCTGCTTCTCGTAGTCCATGTGAGTAAGCTGCTCGAGTTGTTCTTTGGGCATGTATTTCAGCGTGGAAAAGAATCGAAAGTAGATTGTCTCCTTTGAGAATGAATTGAACAACTCGACAATCAGGCTTTCGTCTGTCGGCTTGATGGGCCGCAGGAGGGCCTGAACCCCGTCAGACAACACAATGGTTTTCCTGTATTGCTCAGGATACTCGGATTGCACAGTGGATGAATTCACCCCCCCCCTGCGACTGCCCGGTTCATATTTTCCGGCTGCCCGGCTTGTACAGAGGCACTCCTCGCAAACAGAGCGGACAAGCTTCTTTTCGGAAAGTCGAGACTTGCACCCGCGCAAGCGGTTTAAATGGAACACGGAACTCGGCTTTACCTCCGCTTCGGTCGATAACCGCCGCGACGCCGGTCACGGATGCGCCCATCTGAGTCAAGGCGTCTATAACCTCTTGCGCGGACCCTCCCGTCGTCGTTATGTCCTCGACTACGAGCGCGCGTTCTCCCTTCGTTACGGCGAAGCCCCGTCTGAGCGTCATTGTGCCCGCTTCGCGTTCAGTGAACATCGCACGCACACCAAGCGCCCGGCCCACTTCCTGCGCAACGACTATCCCGCCGATGGCGGGACCGACAACGCAGTCAATCTTTGCATCCAGGAATTTTACCGCGATGGCGGAGCCAATACGTTCGGCGATTTCGGGATATTGCAGCACTATGGCGCATTGCAGGTATTTCTCGCTGTGAAGCCCCGAAGACAGCAGGAAATGGCCATTGAGCAGCGCCCCTTTTTGCTCGAATATGTCCAACACTTCTTTTGCCGACAACTCCGGTGTTCTTGATTTTTTCGTAGGCATGTGCTCCTGATCCTTTAAGTCATTTCGGCGAGAATCTTTCCCGCTGCCTCCAGCGGGTCCCTCGCCTTCGTAATCGGGCGACCAACCACAATTCTGTCGGCGCCCGCAGCCAACGCCTCGGCCGGCGTCGCCACTCTCTTCTGATCGTTCGCGTGCTCCCACGACGGTCTTATCCCCGGCGTCACAATCTGAAAACTCGATCCGCACGCGGCGCGAATCGCCGCCGCCTCATGTGGCGAGGCCACGACACCGTCGAGACCCGCCTCCTTCGCCTGACGCGCCTTTGCAATCACAAAAGGGCCGACCCCATTGGCGAGAGAAAAGCCGATTTCCTCCTCCAGCGCTCGCCGGTCGAGGCTCGTGAGCACCGTAACCGCAAGCACAACCGGCCGCTTCACCTCAAGCCCGCTTGCGGTCCGGACCACCGCATCGGCGGCGGCGCGCATCATCGCCATTCCGCCAAGGGCATGCACGTTGAACATATCGACACCCAATCGCGTCGCGCTTGCGGCGGCGCCGGCCACAGTGTTCGGGATGTCGTGAAACTTCATGTCGAGGAAGACTGATTTGCCGAGAGTTTTCAGACGCTCGACAATCTCCGGGCCTGCCGCGCTGAAGAGCTCGAGCCCGACCTTGTAGAAGGTCACGATCTCGCCCATTCTCTCCGCAAATCCCAGCGCTTCATCAGCGGATGGGAAATCAAGCGCAACAATCAGTCTTTCCCTGGGGTCCGGGTTCATCTGTGACAAGGCTCCCTATAAGTTGATAAACATCGCGCATCTTGTTCTTGATGAGATACCGCTCGATACCCTCGATTATCTCGAGTGTCACCTTCGGATTTATGAAATTCGCAGTGCCGACGGCGACAGCAGTCGCGCCTGCTATCAGGAATTCCACGGCATCCTGCCAGCAGGAAATGCCTCCGATCCCGACCACTGGAATCTTGACGGCCCGCGCCACCTGCCAGACCATTCTGAGCGCCACCGGTTTTACGGCGGGGCCGGATAGTCCGCCGGTGACGTTCGCGAGTACCGGCTTCCGCGTGTTTATGTCAATCGCAAGGCCGGTGAGCGTGTTAATGAGAGAAATCGCATCGGCGCCGCTGCTCTCAACGGCAAGCGCGATTGCGGCGACATCGGTGACGTTCGGTGTCAGTTTCACAATGAGGGGCTTATTCGGGGCGGCTCGCTTGACGGCCTGCGTCACCTCCGCCGACAAGTTGGGGTTTTGCCCGAACGATATCCCTCCATACTTGATGTTCGGGCACGATATGTTCAACTCGATTCCGGCGACGCCCTCCTGATCTTTCAGCTTCTTCGCCACCTCGACATAATCGTCTATCTCGCGGCCAACAACGTTCACGATTACCGCTGTGTCGATCTCGCGAATCTTCGAAAGTTTTCCTTTAATGAAGACCTCGATGCCGACGTTCTGCAAGCCGATTGCATTGAGCATCCCGGCGCGTGTTTCGACAATGCGCGCAGGCCTGTTGCCCGACCACGGTCTGCTTGATATGCCCTTCGTTACAAAGGCCCCCAACCGCGCCAGGTCGAGGAACCTCGAGAACTCAAGCCCGTAGCCGAATGTGCCCGAGGCCGTCATTACAGGGTTTTTCATCTCGATGCCGCCGACGTCCACCCGCATGCTCGGACGATTAAGCATGCCACATCACCGTCCTGACATCGAACGCAGGCCCCTCAGTGCAAATTCGGGTGAACCTGGCCTTTTGACCTGGCGCCTTGACGGCGCAAACGCACGAGATGCATGCGCCAAAACCGCAGGCCATTCTTTCCTCGAGAAGCGCTTCGCACGGAATGTTATAGTGGTCCGCAAGCCCGCTGAGCGCGGCCAGCATCGGCCTTGGCCCGCAGGCGAATATTCTGCTTGACCGCAGCGAATCCCGGTGGCTTTCAAGATATTCGGCGAGCGGTTGGGTCACAAGACCCCTGCGTCCGGCGCTGCCGTCATCGGTGCAGACTATGTGGTTTAAACGCATGCGCTCGAACATCTTCACCTTGTCTTTCCGCACGCCTCGCAACTCGAAGGGAAGCCTCGATCTTGTGACTGCCCCAAGAAACATCCTGACCTCGACACCACAATTCAGAAGCTCTTCAGCCAGAAGATTGAGTGGCGGCGCTCCAATGCCCCCGCCCACAAGCAGAGCAACCTTCGGCTTGGGGAAAAACGTGAACCCTTTGCCCAAAGGACCGACTATATTGATCTTGTCGCCGCTCGCATACTTCGCGAGCGCGCTGGTCCCGGGACCTTCCGGCAATCGCCTGTAAACCACCTCCAACTCCGGTTCCATCCAATTGATGAGACGGACTACATCCATGCCCGGATGATCTGAACCATATGAGGTGCTCCGGCGCGAAGACGGTCCATAAGAGGCGACGCTGAACGGACGCCGAAGAAAAGGGCGCTGGCCCAGGAGTTCCAGCCCGCTCAGCTTTGGCCAATGCCGGTCGCTGCGCGCGTGACGCCGGTATCGAGGACTCTGCGCATGAGGCGCGGGGTCGCACATCACTTGCAGGAATTGGCCCGGCGTCGGCCTCTGAACAAGTCCGGTCCGCACGCGCAAAGAATGATGGTCTTTGATGAACTGATTGTTCTCCAAAACCAAGCCGTCGAACTGGGAATCGAGGCGCGGAACCGGAATGGCAGAAACATCTCTTGCCAGCGACCGAACCTTGAGGGAATCAATTGGGGCGAAACCTTCCGCAAGAGCCTCGAGCAGTCTTGCGGGCTCTATGAAACCGAGATTATCCGACGGGTCCGCGCAGATTATGACACTGTCGGCGAAACCCGGCTTGGGGGTCAGCTTGCGCAACACTTGCGCGTCCGGTAATATGTAAAATTTCCACGAGGGTCTCCCCTTGTGCAGCCATATTAGATCAGGCTCAGAATATACGCCGTGTTCGCGGCTCGTGCGAGCCCTGGTGGAAACTCGCTCAGAAAGTTCTGCGCCGCCGTGGCAAAGTTTACCCCCCGTTTGCAGCCCTTTCGCATCGGAATAGATTGAGAGAAGTTCGGCGAGCGCAAAGCGGAGTTGCGGACGCGCAGTCTTCACAATGGCTGTTGTCACTTCAAAGGAACCCGCCTTCATTCAGTGAAGATCGAAGATGAGTTGATTGCGAAGAAGTTTCAGGCCTTCCTTCAGTTTTTCGGCCCGCACGTCGCCCATTCCCTCGACCGCGGTCAGCTTCTCGTGCGGCGCCTGGATTATCGTCCTGAGATTGCTGAACGTGTTCACCAGATTCTCTATGACCGGCCGGGGAAGTCGGTGAGTTTTCGTCAGAATCCTGTACCCTCGGGGAACAAGGTATTCGTCGACCGCGCTTATGTTGAGACCATACCCGAGCGCGTTGGATACGTTGCCGAGATTCAAGATTTCCATCGAGGAGAACTTGCCCAGACGGAAAAGCACTTCCTTCTCGCTCCGAATCTCTTTGTCGCGGTAGTAATCGCGGATGACCATCAAACCTTCATTGATGCTGTCCTCGAGCTCGCGCAACTGCATCTCAAGCAGACGCCCTTCGATCCCGAGCTCTATGATGTAATACTCTATCTCTCTGACGATCCTTAGCACCATTTCCGTCCGCTGCACAACACGGACGACGTCATAGATGGTAACCAAATCCTCGAGCTCGCGCACGCTGAGCTCCACCAGTACGCGGTCGAGCGCCGTCTTGTATTTCTCCAGTGTCTGGAGCGCCTGCGAGGCCTTGTTCAAGACGGTTGCAATATTGTCCAAAACATGCTTCTTGTCGCCCACGTAAAGCGTGACCGTCGAGCGGCGCTGCGAGATGGCAATCGTCATCTCGCCCGTCTGTTGCGCGAACCTTTGGGCTGCCCGGTGCCGCGTCCCGGTTTCCTCCGAATAGATAGTCTCATCCGGAACAAGAAAAGTGTTGGCGGAGATTATTCGTGTGATTTCCTTGTCAACGAATATCGCGCCGTCCATCTTCGCAAGCTCATAGAGCAGCGTCGGCCGGAACGGGCAGTTTATCTTCACTCCGCCCTCCGCGAGAGCCCTGAGCTTGTGGCTGCTCGTGACCACTATGAGGCCGCCCGTGCCTGCCTGGAGGATGTAGGAAAGCCCTTCGCGCAACAGGCTCCCTGGGGCGACCTTGCGAAGCGCCTCGACAAATTTCTTGTCTTCGTAAAGACTTGCCTTGTCAACCGGAGTCATGAGCGTCCTTCAATTCTTACGGAGACCGGGAAAGCCGAATGTGTCCCGCAATCTTGTTTTTGGGTTAGACTGCCGTAAGCGCAAATTTATTCGCACTGCGTTTCCGGCGTCTTTCTGCCATGCGAATGCGAATAAATCGGCGCCTCCTTGACTGCGGGAAAGTTTCATTCTGTATGATCTTCAAAACGATTCCAGCGCGACCATCTCCTCAAACGTCTGTCGGCGGCGGATGACCTTCTGTTGCGTTCCATCCACCATTACTTCGGCGATCAGCGGCCGGGAGTTGTAATTCGAGGACATGGTTGACCCATAGGCGCCTGCGCTCATTATCGCTATCAATTCCCCCGGCTCGAGTTCGGGGAGTTCGCGGCCGCGTGCAAAGAAATCGGCCGACTCGCATATGCCTCCGACAACGTCCGCAACCATCGTCCTCGCGGCGTCATCGCGATACTTGACGGGGATTATCCGGTGAAACGCCCCGTAAATACTCGGTCTTATCAGATCGTTCATTGCGGCGTCGACGACCACAAATTTCTTGCTTCCCGTCGTTTTGACGTGCAACACCCGCGTCACGAGGACGCCCGCATTCCCGACAATAACCCTGCCCGGCTCAACAATTAGGGTGCATCCCGAATTCCTAATAAGCGGCCGAACGGCGCTTACGTACTCCTCAAAAGACGGAGGCTCCTCATTGTCGTATGTGATGCCTATCCCGCCTCCCATATCCACGAATCGCAGCCCCAGCCCGAGCTGGTTGAGCTCCGCCACCAACCCGATAACCCGCTCGAGACTTTCGACGAAAGGAGATAATTCCACTATCTGAGAGCCGATGTGTTTGTGAATTCCGACCACCTCGATGTTGGGCATGTCGGCAGCCTGCTTGTAAAACTCGACCGCATTTTCGATTGCGATGCCGAACTTGTTCTCCTTCAGCCCGGTCGAAATGTATGGATGCGTGCGGGGATCAATGTCGGGGTTAACCCTGAGAGCAACCCTCGCCGTGCGTCCCATCTCCCTGGCGACGCGGCTGAGAAGATTGAGCTCGCTTTCTGAATCAATGTTGAACATGAGGACGTCGCAATCGAGCGCGGTCCTGAGCTCTTTCTCGGTTTTCGCATTGCCGTTGAAAACGACCTTTCGCGGAGGAATTCCTACACGAAGCGCGCGAAACAACTCGCCGCCGGAGACAACGTCCGCCCCCGAACCGGCATCGGCCAGAACCTTCAGGATCGCCAGCGACGAATTTGCTTTAAAGGCAAAACATATTAAGTGTTCGATGCCGGCAAGCGAACTTTCAAACCGGCCATAGTGGCGCAATAACGTGTTCTTGCTGTAAAGATAGAAGGGCGTGCCCGCCGTCTCCGCTATCTGCGAAATCGGCAGGTCCTCACAGAAAAGCTCGCCTTCACGATAGTTGAAAAGATTCATGTCGATAGACTAAAGCCGACCGTCTTGAGGCCGGCCCCCGATGATTCAAGGGGTGAAACCCGACGCGCGGCCTATGAGTAGTTATAACTCTTTTGCCTGTTTATACTAACATAAGCCTGAAGATTGTGTCAATGAGAAATTATGGGGAAGTCTCAGTGCTCGCCGTGTGAGTGTTCGTGAGTCTCCTCCTGGACGGCGCCGCCATGATGCTCGCCCTGTTCTTCGTGCTCGTGTTCCGGTTCCGCGCCCTCGGCATGCGTGTGCTCTAATTGCTCACCTGCTGCCTCTTCTCCGGGATGATGGTGTTCGGCGGTAGGCGCGCCGATTTTCCAGAAACCTCTTTCTTTCAGAACTTCCTCAAGCTTCTCTGCCTTCTCGGGGTTGGCCAGCGCGCGCATGTAATATACGATCTTCCACTGTGTCGCATCATCGATGATCTTTTCCCATCCGGGCATGCCGGTGTATCTGATTCCGTTATCTATGATCCATTTGAGTTGCGCATCGGAGTATTCCTGAACATCAGGCGAGGCCAGGTCCGCCACCGGAGGATAGAACGATTTCGCAAAATCGGAGTCCGCATCGCCCTCGAGGTCGTGACATACGGCGCAATGGTGGCCGAAGTGTTCGCCACCCGTTAGAATGTTTTCTTCACTGTTTTCAATCCGGGTTGCGGGGGCCGCAGCCTCGGGAATCTTCCGATGCTTCATCATGGTTGCCATTTCTTCTTCCCACTCAGGCGGTTCAACCGTCGCCTTCTTTCCCACCAGGGAAAGCCCAAAAACGCCTCCGATAATTCCGCAGACGATAATTCCCGCTATCAGACCGACCCAGAATTGCCTCTTCATGACTCCTCCCCTTCCTGTGGCGCTACGCAGGTATTTGGCCAATGCGACGCATGTTGTGTTCGGGCTCAAGAGACTGTACAAATTATATATTGGATCGCCTGACCTCGCTAGTGCCAAGATAAAAAAGGGGACAAGCCCGAACCACGGGCCTGTCCCCGGTCCTCCCGAATCGTCCCTATATCACAGCAAGCGCTTGATCAAGGTCTGCAATGATATCCTCAACGTCCTCGAAGCCCACGGCCAGACGCACAAGCTCGTCAGTGATGCCGATGGCGATCCGCTCGTCACGCGTCATGGCGTAATATGTCACTGTCGCCGGATGCGTAATCAGAGATTCAGGCCCGCCGAGGCTCGGCGCAATCAGGCAAAGCTTCAGCGTGTCGAGGAACTTCAACGTCTGCTCAAGGTTTCCTTTGACATCAAACGTGACCACACCCCCAAAACCGCGCATTTGCTCCTTCGCAAGCTTATGCTGCCGATGACTCGGCAAGGCGGGATAGTAGACCCGCTTGATCTTCGGGTGTTTCTCGAGGCGTTGCGCTACCTCCAGGGCCGTCTGGTTCTGCCTTTCCATCCTGAGCGAGTAAGTCTTCAGGCCGCGGAGCAAGAGAAAACACGAGTTCGGATCCGGCACGCCGCCGGTCATCTTCTGAAAATCCTTGATGCGTCCGAAAAACTTCCGGCTCGTCATCACTGCGCCCGACAGAATGTCGTTGTGGCCGGCAAGAAACTTTGTGCCGCTATGGATGACGATGTCGATTCCCGTCTTCAGCGGCTTTTGGTTATACGGCCCGCCAAACGTGCTGTCTATTACGGTCGTTATCTTATGTTTCCGACCCAACTCCGAGATTCGCGCCAAATCCGCTATGTTGAGATACGGATTCGTGGGCGATTCGGAAAACAGCATGACGGTATTCTTTCGTATCGCCGCCTCCATCTTCTCATAGTCACCCATCGGCACAACCGTCACTTCTATCCCGAAACGGGGAAGAAAGTTCTCGGCAAAATTGAGGGTCTGCTTGTAGGCGTCGTCAGTCAGAATGATGTGATCGCCCATCTTCATGAGCGCGAACACTGTCGCGCTGACCGCGCTCATCCCACAGTCGAACAGGAGACAGCATTCCGCGCCCTCGAGCATCGCAAGCTTCTTTTCGGCGGCCTCCTGCGTCGGGTTTCCATATCGGCCGTATTCATAATGGCTTTTCTTGCCCGCCGTGTAGAGAGCGACCTCCTCCATGTTCTGGAACACAAACGTCGATGATTGCACAATGGGAGTGGTCACGGAACCACGCCATCTTCTCTCGCCACCGTGCACCGCAATCGTTGATTCACCGCTCTTTGAAATGTCCATTTCCGCCAACTCCGGTCCTCCTGTCTCACAATAGGCCAACGGGGTGTCTCGTTGTCCTCTCTTTGAACCATAAAAACGCAAGCTGCAACAAGAATCTATAGATTACCACGAAACCCGCCAACACGTCAAACCTTGACAACCTTGAGGGCCTGCGACATAAAAGGGGGATTGTTGACATTTGTTTTATTTTTGTCTATGATATTGTTGATATATATCAACAATAGAAGAGGAAACAGCCAAGAAGGGGGAACGCAATGAACGCAGTCCAGCAGATCGAAACACGGA
>JACRIR010000054.1 GCA_016215705.1 Candidatus Poribacteria bacterium
GGTGGAAGACCCCAAACGGATTTTTTCACCGCAGAGGGCGCAGAGGACGCGGAGAGAGAATCAACGAAGAGAAGAAGAAGAAAAAGAGTTGGATCACGAATCGTGACGAATGGAACGAATTGCACAAATAAAGAAGAAGAGAAAGGGATTCCCGCTTTCGCGGGAGTGATATATGGAATTCGGTTCCCTTGGATATGACGACAAACCAGAGTGGAGTCGAGCAAGTAGAGTCAACCAGAAACCATCTTCTCACGGAGTTGCAATCGAGGTGATGAGGGATATATGATAAGGCAAAACGAAGGGGGGATGGATATGAGTCGCAAGATTAAAGGGAATGCGAACGACAGGCAGGTCAACGAAATGTTCGAGCGTCAGAACCGCAGGCTCAATCAGAAGCGGTTCATAAACGCCGTTACGGGAATCGCCCTGCTTGCGGCGATACTGATCGCGCTGCAGTTCACTCCTTACCGGGACGTCCCTCGGAATGTCATCAAGGCGGCCGCAAGCTTCATAAAGGACTTCACGTCGGAGTCGTCAGCGCCGAAGGAGTCGGATGCGAAGTACTGGTAAACCTAAAAAGGGGAAAGGGGAAAGGAACAAGACGAAAGGCGAGAATGGGAAGAGTGAAGCGAAGAACGGAGTGAAGGGAAGCGAGCTGGAAAAAAGGGGAAGGGCGGTCAGATTTTAGATTTTGGATTGAATCAGAAAGAAGGAACAGGAAACTGCTTATTAACCGCCAATGAAAGACCCCAAACGGATTTTTTCACCGCAGAGGGCGCAGAGAGAGAGAATCAACGAAGAAAAGAAGAAAAAGAAAAAGAAGAGAAAACAACCATAGAAAAGAGCACTTTACAGATGATTCTTGACTCTACTACACCGCGACCAAACAGCAAGCATCGGGCGCGATGAATCACGCTGAAACAGAAAAGAGAAGCGTGAATATTCGGGGACTAATCACGGCAACACGTGTCCAGTTGCCAACGCGGGCAATGCGATTGAATTAGCGCCTGCAGCAAATTCGGGGACACGATGAAGCATCATGTCCCCGAATTTGCCGTTGGCGGGTCAGTCCAGTTTCTCCAGGCGGCGGGCCACGAACCGCTTGTCGACCGTCACCTTTTTGCCTCTGGAATTCGGGGCGTCGAACATGACATCGTGCATGACCTCTTCCATGATTGAGCGCAGTCCGCGCGCGCCCAGGTTCTTCTTCATGGCGTAATCTATCACCATCTTGAGCGAGGTCTCGGTGAATCTAAGATCGATTTCGTCGAGGCTGAGAAGGTGGACGTATTCTTTGAGGATGGAATCGGGAGGGTCCTTCAGGACCTGGAGCATTTCCGAGGCGCTCAACGGCTCAAGTTCGACGACGACGGGCAATCTTCCCAGAAACTCGGCCAGCATCCCATATTCGAGGAGGTCTTTCGTGGAGACGCGCCTCCTCTTGGGCGAGCGCTCTGTTGTCTTCTTATCCCTAAAGCCGACGGGGTTGGTCTCGTGTTGGATGAGCGGCATGTCGGAGAAGGTACCCGCGCAGATGAACAGGATTTCCGATGTGTCGACGAGCACGAAGTCGTGCTTACTCCAGTGCTGGGTGACGTTGAGGGGGACAAATACCTCGGTTCCCTCGAGCAGTTTCAGCAAAGCCTGTTGAACGCCTTCGCCTCCTATGTCGCGCGAGCCCGCGCCCGTGCGCGCTCCGTGCGTTCGCCGCGCGATCTTGTCGATCTCGTCGATAAATATGATGCCTCTCTGTGTCTCGTCGGTGCGTCCACCGGTCTTGAATAACAACTCGCCGACCATTACCTCGACGTCCTTTCCATAGTAGCCCGCCTCGGTGTATTCGGTCGCGTCGACGACAGTGAAGGGCAGTTTGAGCGCTTCGGCGAGGTTCCTTGCGATGTGGGTCTTGCCGCAGCCGGTGGGCCCGATGAGAAGGACGTTGGATTTCTTTATAGGATTTGTCTTTGCGCCGGCCTTGCTCAGGATACGTTTCTGATGGTTGTACGCAGCGATCGCGACGATGCGCTTTGCACGTTCCTGGCCGATGACGTATTGATCAAGGTGGGCGTAAATCTGGGCCGGTGTGAGTAGGTCGGGATATTCGCGTCGGGCAGCTTTCATACAACTTCCCCCCTGCGCTGCATTTGACCACGACGGGCAATCCGCACGGCCCTTTAATCCTAACACGCGCATAGGGGTTTGTCAACGCTCCGCGAGACACGGGGCCTGCGACATAAAAGGGGGATTGTTGACATTTGTTTTATTTTTGTCTATGATATTGTTGATATATATCAACAATAGAAGAGGAAACAGCCAAGAAGGGGGAACGCAATGAACGCAGTCCAGCAGATCGAAACACGGA
>JACRIR010000065.1 GCA_016215705.1 Candidatus Poribacteria bacterium
CACCTGTTCAAGATCCACGGTGCGCCGCTGGTGCTCAAGGGCGACGGAGGAAAGGACCTGTTGGTCTCGGCGGAGGTGAAGAAGCTGCTTGAAGAGTACGGCGTGACGGGGTTGTTGTCGCCGCCGTACTACCCAAGGTATAATGGGGCCATCGAGGCCGGGATCGGGTCGCTCAAGATGCACACGTTTTACGAGGCGGCGAAGAGGGGGAGGATCGGGCACTGGACGGCGGACGATGTCGAAGGCGGGAGACAGAAGGCCAACGAGACCTCGAGGCCGTGGGGCTATGGAGGCCCGTCGCCGGACACGAGGTGGGCCGGACGGACGACGATCGGATGCGACGAGTGGGAGAAGTTCCGGGAGGTGCTGGCGGCGGAACGGAAAAGATGGGTGACCGCCGGCGAGGAGAAGAATCGTGAGCGTGCGGCGCAGGAACGGATGGCGGTGACGAGGGCGCTGGTGAAATGCGGTTGTCTTACGGTGAGCAAGCGGGAAGTCCCGAAGAAGGCCGTGTATGCGTGAGCCGGGAAGAGGCCAGAAAGTGTTGCTCATGGCGGCCGGCGCGCTGCTCGCGGCGACCGGACCGGCCCACGCGACCAGCGCAGTCAGTGGCGAAGGAGATCGAGGCGAACGGTCGGAAGGAGTCAACCAGGAGGCGAATTACTCAAGGAGTTTTCCACGCAAAACCGGGAAACATTATGCAGGGGCTACAGGCTATCCGCCGGATCAGCTGCGTAATTGGATATGAAGAGCCTGCCGCGGAACTGGCGATCCTTCTCACAAAGAATAAAATACAAGCATACGATTCATCAGTCGGTACGATACCTGAGCACCTTGAGGCTTTCGGGATTACTCATAACATCCGACGCGTCATCTACATCGTGCAACAACATCCTAAGGGCTATGATGTCACACTCATTCATGAGCTTAATCATTTCAAGAACATCGTAGGATCGCTGTTTTTTGAGGCAGACGTACCGCGTAGCGAGGTCAATGACAAACTGGACTCTTGGAAAATTGTGCCAAATTCATGGTACTCGGCAATATTTATGGCGTATTCTAGGGCTTTTTGGGCGGAGGAATACTATATGGCCCAAAGAACATACAACATGTATCAAAAGGAGACACATCCAGACTGCGAGTGCAGAAACGTGCTCGGGTGGCCATTGACATTCTAGCGATTGTGGCGGTGAATGCGGACCAAAACAGCAATTCTGCTTGGACTAACGTACGCTGCGGTGGCATCTTGGCTATTCGTAGAGTACTACGTTGCCACAGGAAAGTTGTGCGTTCGCTACTTGACACCCATGGCACTATCGGCGGTTTGTGGATTGTTGGCATTGGACATTTTGTTATTGATTTATCTGGGAGTAAAACGATACTTAATGCTACTGGGTCTGACTGCTGTATCAATCGCACTGACGGTAATAGTCTTAGTGAAAACCCAAAACATGTTGTACCATTTATCTGGAAGTGCTGAGCGGTACATCATGTTCCAATCAATCAGCGCGGCGTTTGGTGGAGACAGGTCCCCCGGTTGCAGGGGATTCCTTGAAGAGGCGCGTAGAGCAACACGTTCCTGGCACGGAAAAGAAACAAAGCAAAAGTACTACTTGATATGTGACGGTATTCACGAATTGATCGACAATGGCCAGATGGTTAAAAATGATGGGCTGAGCAACCGCATTGAGAAGTGGGCGCACGATAAAGATCTCGTTTTTGTTGCAATAAAAAAACAATGCAACAATGCATTGCAAATTGCAGGGTTCAAGAAGACAAGTGAAATAGTCAATTTTGACGGAGCAGTTAACGAACCAGAAGATACAAATAGGAACAACGAATGATACAGGTGGCTGACAATACTGCGGAAATATCCCGGACGAGCATGACCGCCTCCGACGGCAAAAACCCCGACGGTAATTCGGTGGCTCCGTCGGGACTGGCCAGACGGGCCGGCGTACTTCCGTCGGGACGGCGTGACCTCGCCGACGCCCTCGGCAACACAAAGGTAGCCATCACGCGGTTCCATTATAACGGGCAAAGGTGCCAGGTACGAAATAGGGGAATAACGGGCAAAGGTGCCAGGTACGAAATAGGGGAATGATTACGGGTGGATACAGCGTTTGGCGCGACTTAGGGGACGTTGGTGCGGAACGTGCCGGGCGTTTTTTGAAGGAGGAACAGAGGACGTAGATGCGTGAAGGACCTTGGAACGGGCAGGGGTGCCAAGTGTGCGCCGGGATAAACCGGCGTGGAACACGGGACCAACGACTGACGACTCACGACCGACGACAGGACATTGGACGGCAGGACGCGGGAGGAGCGAGATGAAGAAGACAGAAGGCTGTAGGCTGGAGGCTGTAGGCCGTAGTGGGCGGATCGTGTCCGGCCTTGCGGTCATCGGAGTCGCCGCTGCTTTCGCGGTCTTCAGCGCTCGCCGGAATTGACCCGCCTATGCTCACGAGAATTGACCCGCCTATGCTCACGAGAATTGATCCATCTTTGAGTTGCAACACCTTCCCTTGGCGGAACGGGCAAAGGTGCCAGGTACGAGATAGAGGAATGATAACAGGAAGATACAGCGTTTGGGGGCGAGGGACCGGCGACGGCGAGACGAGGCCGGGTCGTTTCGACGACGCCGGAGCGTCGCAGGTCGATC
>JACRIR010000058.1 GCA_016215705.1 Candidatus Poribacteria bacterium
TTCGGCATCGATGGAACGACAACTTTGCCGACGCGAGAAATGCCGCGCTCAATGCCAGCACGGGCAAATGGGTCTTCTGGCTCGACGCGGATGACAGAATCGAGCCCCGGGCAGTGCGTACGCTCCGCAAGTTCATCGAGCGAAATACAGCATGTGGTGTTTTCTTCCCGCTCGAATCGGTCATCGGAAGCAGCGGCGAAACGGTGCAGAACTACTCGCTCAGGCTGTTCCCGAACAAGCCGGGGATTTCTTGGAAGGGAGCGGTGCACGAACAGATAGCGGACAGTTTGCGCTCGTGCGGCCTGGAGCTCGTGAATTGTCCCGATTTAGCCATTCGCCACGTCGGCTATGAGAAAGAAGCTGAGGCCTTGAAGAAAAACCTCCGGAACCTCAATCTGCTCGCAAAAGAACTTGTCGCCAATCCCGAAGACCCTTACGTGCTCTTTGCACTGGCGCAAGCATTCCTATTCTTCGGACAGGAACAGCACGCGGTCAAATGGCTCCAGACCCTCTGGAAATTGCGCGAGAAAAAGGACCTCTCCAACAATCATGTAAGTCCGAATCCTGTGGACGCCAATTCATTCGCACATGAAGATTCTGTGGGTGCAGATTCTGTGGATTTGAACTCAGTCGCACATGCAAATTCTGTAGGCGCCAATTCATTCGCACACGCCGGGCGAAAAGAGGACGAAAACGTCGCGCGTGACATTTATTGGATGGCCGCCATCATCCTTTCAGACTGTGCCGCCCGTTCTGACTCGGCCGATGAATCCGAGACGTGGCTCGAGCGCGCCATCGAGCTTTCACCCTCCAACTGGGTAGCACACTTTCTCCTCGGTGAGAGAAAGTTCCTGGAGGGCCGGATGGAGGAAGCCGCACACTTGCTCGCCAAGGCATCGGAACTCGGCATAACTCCAACGCTCCTGCCGCTTGACATGAACACAATTAAGGAAAAGCTTGAAAGATATCTGGCGGAATTGAAATGCGCTCCGGCCTGTGTTCGCACGTAAGAGCCCGGGGCGACGAGAAACAGGAAATGCCATGCCGCAGGGTGGATTAGTTAAACCGGATTGGGCGCGATAAATCGCGCCCCTACGAGCGTTCTTGTTACATCTCTGTAGGGGCGCAATTCATTGCGCCCTGTGCAGACTCCAGAAATGCAAATGAACCGTGCGAGTCTTCTTTCAATCCAAAACCCAAAACATGTCCTCAACCTTGATCGGGGATCCGAAATCCGAAATGTCCCATCCATCTCTCTCTGCATGATCGCCCGCAACGAAGAAGCGTTCCTTGCCGATTGCCTGAACAGCGTCCACGGAATCGTCAATGAAATAATCTTGGTGGACACCGGCTCGCAAGACTCCACCCCGGACATCGCCTCAAGATTCGGAGCGCGAGTGATCCACCACCCCTGGAACGACGACTTCAGTGATGCGCGAAACCGCTCGATCGAAAACGCCACCGGCGAATGGATACTTGTTCTCGATGCAGACGAAATCATCGCCGCGCGCGACGCCGCCAAAATCCGGACGCTTGCGCAAGGAGATGCTGATGGCTGCCTCTTTACGTATCGCAATTATTCGCAAGACAGCCACGATATCCGATGGGTTGCCAATGATGGCTCGTACGCCGAAGGCAATGGCTGGGACGGCTGGATTTCAGGCCGGGTCGTCCGCATGTTCAGGCGTGACTACCGCATTCGTTTTCAGGGCGCGGTGCACGAGACCGTAGATCAGGCAATCAGGAGTTATGGAGGAAGAATCGCATCGACCGACATCATCATCCACCATTATCATGAAAGAAAAGGAAAGCAGCGCCTCCGGGAAAAACAACTCTCTTACCTGCGCCTGTGCGAGAAAAGCCTCGTAACGAACCCGAATAGCCCGAAGACCCATTTTGACATGGGCCTCATTTACAGGTACGTGCTCAATGATGTCCCGAAAGCTATCTCCCATCAGGAACATGCCATTCGCCTCAACCCGCAATTCGAGGACGCGCACATGGAACTTGCGCTCCTGTATCACCTGAATAACGAGACGAAGAACACCGCAAAGGAAATCTCCTTCTTGCTCGGCCACAACCCCAACCACGCGCCTGCGCTGCTTTTGTGTGGTATAATCCTTGAAAGACGCGGGAGCGTCGATCGCGCCATCGAATGCTACGGGTTGGCGATCAAGGCAAACCCGAATCTCGTCGACGCGCGGCTCAATTTGGGAGCTTTGTGTCTCAGAAAGGGTGACATGGCGGGCGCCCGCAATGAATGGAAAGTGGCTCTCGAACTCAATCCATCCAATCCGCGAGCGCTCCTGAACCTCGGCGCGTTGGAGTTGCGCGCCGGCAACGAGGTCGTAGCCGAGCGCCTCCTTGGCAAGGCGCTCGAGCAATCGTCCGAGAACGCCCTTGCATGGAGCAACATGGGTGTGTTGTTTGCGCGCACCGGCCGACACGAGCAAGCACGCGAAGCCTTCGAGAAAGCCGTTGCGCTCGACCCCTCCCGCGAAGACATCCGGCGCAACCTGAAAGCTTCCCAAAATAACATCTATGGCCACTCGATCCGATAGCGAAAAACAAGGAGTCGAGGCCCCTCGCGCCCTCCGCCCCGAGGAACATGCCTCGGCCCTCCGGCTGCTCAATTCTGTCCTGCGTCCCAATAGCCCTCCTTCCATTCTGCAGGAGTATCCGCTCGTCCTCGACAAAGGTAACATCGAAAACATGCGTGTTATCGCAAAGGGGAAAGAAGTCGTTGCTCATGCCGCCGTTTACTTCTCGCAAGTGCGTTCGAGTGACCTTGTGTTCAAGGTCGGCGGCATCGGGTCGGTGGCGACACATCCGGCATATCGAGATCAGGGACTCGGCAGCGCCGTTGTACGGGATTGCATACAAGTCATGGCCAGGTCAGGGTGTCACTTTTCTTTGCTGTGGACCCAAAGGCATGATTTCTACCGAAACTTGGGTTACGAATCGGCCGGCTCGAGTTATCTGTTCCGCGTGAGAACATCCGACCTCGCCTCGATCCCGTGCGATTGCCGCATTGTCCCTTTTTCGCCCCAATATCTGCCCTCGATTATCGAGATACATGAGCGCGAGGCCCTGCGCTCTGAAAGAACAAGGGAAGAATACGAGAGCTATTTCGGCATTCCGAAAACAAACACATTGGTCGCCTTGAGAAACAACACCGTCAGCGCCTATGCCGTCATGGGCAAAGGCGAGGACTTGCGCCATTGCGTACACGAATGGGGCGGAAACGCGAGCGACCTCCTTTGCCTCGCCCGCGAGTTCGCCCACCTCTGGAGCCTCCACGAATTCATCGTGCTCGCGCCGACGCAGGAGTCCGCCCAAATGTCCGTGCAGGAAACTTTCCCTCACTTGCTGGAACAGATGGGCGCCCGGAGAGTCTTCGAATACCTCGCTATGATCCGAATCATCGACGCAGAAGCTCTCTCATCGCTCGTGCGTGGCTATGTGAGTACTCGCCTCGGCAAAGACTTCCAAATCCGGCGCACCGAATCAGGAGTCGCCATAAGAATCGGCGAAGAACAAACGTTGCTCGGCAAGACTCTACCTTCCAGCCCCCACTCTGCAGCCGGCCTCCTCGCCCGCATTCTATTCGGACCCGAGCCGCCCTCCACCCTCTTCCCCGGCCTCTCCGCCCTCGACCACGCTCTCCCCATCCCCCTCTTTATCTGGGGCCTCGACTCGGTCTGACAACGTATGATCTTGGCTTGGTAAGCTGTGCGACAATCAACTAATATATTGCATCCTGCAATCTTCATCTTGCAGTTTTCTCAAGAAATACTCTCTAACTTCGGAAATCGAAAACTGTCTCAATCCTTTCGTAATCAATAAATTAGGAGGCTGGATCACCTCCCCCAAATAAATGGCATCGTAGTTGCTCACATTCCATAGCGCAACTGTCGTCCCGGAAGAGAATTTCAATTGCTTGCTGACGCTGACGATGTGTCATGAAAAACTGAATATTCAAGACAATTTCCGGAGGGAGGGTTCCTTGACTAATTGTGACTTCCTGGCAAATGGAATAGGAATTGATGTCGGGTCCACGAGCGCCAATGTGGTCGTGAGCAGCGCTGCCGGTGAGCTGGTGAAGGAATATTACGTGCGCACCAAAGGTCGCCCGGTGGAAACGGTCTATTCAATCTTGAAGGAATCTTTGTCGCGTGAATTTCTCGAGGACGGATGCCTTCTTGCCTTCACCGGCTCTGCCGGAAAGCTGCTTTCGGAATTGCTCAACGCGCCGTTCATTAACGAGATTGTCGTTCAAACGCGCGCTGCCTGCCATTTCCATCCGGAAACACGATCCATCATCGAAATCGGCGGTGAGAGCACAAGATTGATTACAGTCGGCAACAGCGATGGCGGCATGCGCACAGCAATAGAGGACTTTGCCATGAACTCACTCTGCGCCGCCGGCACAGGTTCTTTTCTTGACCAACAGGCGTCACGACTTGGACTAACAATAGAAGAGTTTGGCGCGCTCGCCATGAAATCCAAGAATCCTTCCCGTATCGCGGGC
The DNA here is from genome assembly GCA_016215705.1 of Candidatus Poribacteria bacterium. Lineage (GTDB taxonomy): Bacteria > Abyssobacteria > SURF-5 > SURF-5 > SURF-5 > JACRIR01. The sequence goes on from JACRIR010000058.1 coordinate 4,532, forward strand.
CGATGCAGCGTCTTTGCGAAGTCCGACATGATTCATCTCCAACAAATTGCCACACCCGATTTTGACATTGTGGCCGGACTTTGCTACGCAGTCGCGCGCAACTTCAAAAGCAACGTCGCGCGCGGGAAGATCTTAAAGGAACCTGTGGTCTTTCAAGGTGGCGTGGCCGCTAATCCCGGTGTCCGCAAGGCGCTCGCGGAAGTATTAGGTCTTGAACCCGGAGCACTGATTATTCCGAAACACCATGCATCCATGGGGGCTATCGGAGTGCTCTTGATCGCCGGGAAGGAGACCTTGCAGACGCAGCAAAACCTAAAGAGTCTCGAGGTATTGGAAGCCTACCTGAAGAAGAGGACCGTCCAGGAAAGGTCGGCCCTCGAACCGTTGGGAGATAATGGAAAAGACTACGAACATCATCTCTTATGCTTTCCCATGTCCGCATCCGTTTCCAAAACCGGCCCGTTTTATCTGGGGATAGATGTGGGTTCCATCAGCACAAATCTGGTGGTAATAGACGAGGATAACAATGTCGTAGCACGCCGATATCTCATGACCGCAGGCCGACCCATTGAAGCCGTTCGCCTTGGACTTGGAGAGATCGGAGAAGAGATTGGAGTCAGCGTTCCGATCTCGGCGGTGGGCACAACTGGGTCGGGCCGTTACCTTGCCGGTGGATTCGTCGGCGCCGACGTCGTGCGAAACGAGATCACCGCCCAGGCCACCGCAGCCCTTCAGATTGACCCGAGTGTTGACACGATCTTTGAAATAGGAGGCCAGGACTCAAAGTACATTGGCATTCAGAATGGCGCTATTGTGGATTTTGAGATGAACAAGGTGTGCGCTGCCGGAACAGGGTCTTTCTTGGAAGAGCAGGCGGAGCGACTCGGGATCGAAATAGACAAAACATTCGGGAAGTTGGCCCTAAGCGCCTCCCGGCCCGCTCCACTGGGGGAACGGTGTACCGTATTCATCGAGTCCGATCTGATGCGCTACCAGCAAACCGGCGCCAAGGTTGATGATCTGGTGGCGGGTCTGAGTTATTCCATCGTTCACAATTATCTGAACAAAGTAGTCGGCCGGCGACGCATCGGCAAGAGAATATTCTTCCAGGGAGGAACCGCTTACAACCAGGGAGTTGTTGCCGCGTTTGGGAAGGTTGTGGGCCAACCCGTCATTGTTCCTCCACATCATGATGTGACCGGCGCCATCGGGGCCGCGATTCTGGCCAAAAGGGAAAACGCCAAGGGATACAGTAACTTCAAAGGCTTCGATCTGAGTCGAAAGAAATATACGATTGCTACTTTCGGGTGCAAAGAATGCTCAAATATGTGTGAAATCCAAAAGGTCAGCGTTGAAGGCGAGAAGCCGACGTTCTACGGCAGTCGCTGCGAAAAGTACGAGGTTGACAAGACGAAAGAACAGAACGATGCTATTCCTGACCTCTTTGCTGAGCGAGAAGAACAGCTTCTCAATATTGTCTCCGAGCCCGCTTTGTCCGCTGACGCCCCGGTTGTCGGCATCCCCCGCGCCCTTTTCTTCCATGAACAGTATCCCTTCTGGAAAGCATTCTTTTCCGAACTCGGTATCCGGGTAATGCTTTCGGACAAGACCAATAAGCAAATCATTCATCAGGGTGTCGAAACTGTTGTTGCGGAGTTCTGTTTTCCCATAAAAGTCGCTCACGGACATGTTCTGGAGCTTATCCGAAAAGGGGTTCGTCGAGTGTTTATACCGAGCGTCATAGACATGCAAAGGAGCGGGAAAGCCCGGAACAGTTTCAACTGTCCGTACGTGCAGTCATTCCCGTACACAGTACGCTCGTCTATCAACTTCAAGGAACTGGGAGTCGAGGTGTTATCGCCTGTCATATATTTCGGCCGGGGACAAAAGATGCTTACGAAGTCCATGATTGAATTCGGCCGCTCTTTGAACCGTTCCGTTTCGGACGTAAAGAAGGCATTGGCAAAAGCGCAAGATGCGCAAAACAGGTTCTATCGCGGATTAGTTGAGAGAGGCAAGGAAATTCTGGCGGGCTTACGGCCGCAACAGCGGGCAATGGTCATCATCTCTCGTTCTTACAACGGCTGCGATTCGGCAGTTAACTTGGGCCTGCCCCAGAAGCTGCGCCGGTTGGGCGTTCTCCCCCTCCCAATAGATATGATGCCGTGGGAAGAACTGCCGGCGGAAAAACATGAAAAGGAAATCTACTGGAAGGCCGGCCAGAGGATACTCCAGACTGCCAGGATAATAGAGGATGATCCGCGATTGTTTGCTGTCTACCTGACAAATTTCGGCTGCGGGCCGGATTCGTTTGTCTCGCATTTCTTCAGAAAGACAATGGCGGAAAAACCGTACCTCCAGTTGGAAATCGACGAGCACAGCGCCGACGCAGGAATCATCACGCGTTGCGAGGCATTCCTGGACAGTCTGAAGAACCATTCAGGAGAAGAAGACCGGCCTAAAACAATCAGCAAGGCAATCCCGAACTTGACCATCGAGAAAGGCAAACGCACGGTTTACATCCCGTACATGTGCGATCATTCTTATGCGTTGCTCGGAGCTTTTCAAGCATGCGGTGTGGCCGCCAGAGTAATGGACGAATCTAATGAGGAAACCCTCGATGTGGGAAGGAAACTCACCACCGGTCGAGAATGTTATCCGTGCATCCTGACAACCGGTGACATGGTCAAAACCATCAGATCAGCCGATTTCGACCCGGACCACAGCGCTTTCTTCATGCCCGCCGGCAGTGGCCCCTGTCGCTTCGGCCAGTACCACCGTTTTCACAGGTTGATCCTGGACGAATTAGGGTACAGCCAGGTGCCTGTTCTCGCGCCAAATCAGGACTTTGAACTTTACACCCATCTGGGCATGGTCGCTAACGGCTTCTCACGCCTGGCGTGGAGCGGAATAGTTGCTATTGACCTCCTGGAGAAGTCGCTGCGGGAGACCCAGCCCTACGAATCGATTCCCGGCAAGGCCGAAGAAATCTACAAGAAGTATCTTCGCGAAGTGTGTGTGGCCGTGGCCCGCCGGGACAATGTCGCTCAAGCGCTGAAACGGGCGCGCTCCGAGATGGGAAACATACCCGTGCGTGAGAAGGGGCAGAAACCGGTTATTGGAGTCGTGGGCGAGATATACGTTCGAGGCAACCGATTCAGCAACGAGAACATCGTTCGCAACATCGAGAGACTCGGAGGTGAAGTGTGGATGCCTCCTCTGGCCGAGTGGATTTTTTACATCAACCATTGCTCGAAACGCCACAGTCTGGATAACCGATTCTACGGGGAATACCTCCGGACGAAGCTTGAGGGGTGGTTCCAGCAGCGGGAGGAAGAGAATCTTTACAGAATATTTCATGGGTCCGTTTCTAATCTCCACGAGCCCTCTACGGAGGAAACGCTCCGCCGGGCGATGCCGTTCATACATCCCTCATATGAGGGAGAGGCAGTCCTGTCCATCGGGAAATCAATAGACTACATCCACAAAGGCGTGGCCGGCATAGTCAATACAATACCATTTACCTGCATGCCAGGGACAATTGTGACTGCCGTCTTCAAACGGTTTCGCGAAGAACACAACAACATCCCTATCCTTAACCTGAACTACGATGGACAAGGCAAAACAAACGCGCAAACGCGCCTCGAAGCCTTCATGTATCAGGTTAATCAGTATCACAGCGCGGCAGAGCCGCAACCAAACAGCACATATCGGGCGCGATGAATCACGCCTCAGAAAATCGGGGACACGGTGAGACATCGTGTCCCCCAATTAAGGAGACTATGGACAACAGAAACGACTTTGAAACAATCATTATCGGGTGTGGGATCGCGGGAGCGTCGCTGGCGTACTTTCTTGCCGAGCGGGGATACAACGACGTGCTGATCCTCGAACGCGAGGAGCAGCCCGGGTATCATTCGACCGGACGCAGCGCGGCTGTAATGGCCGAGATTGACCTCTTGCCGAATGTCTTGCAGTTGAAGCTCAAGGGCGCGGGTTTTATCCGCAAGCCCCCCGCCGGATTCTCCGAAAGCCCGTTGCTCGAGCAGTCCGGAGTCCTCGCCATGTATCAGGGGCCGAAGTGGGATGCTGCCAGAAAACTTGTTCCTCTCCTGGAGCAAGCGAGCGTGGAATTCGAAATGCTGTCTCCATCCGAGGTGACTATCAGAATGCCGGTGATATCTCCCAAGCATCTCGACGGCGCAATATACCTCCCGAAAGACGGGATCATAGATGTGCATGGGCTTTTGTGGAGCTACTTGCGTCGCGCCAGGCAACGAGGCGTCGAACTTCGCTGCGGGGTCGAGGTTCAAGGAATACGGGTCGAACGCGGGCAATGCCTCGGCGTATTCACAAACGCAGGCGAGTTCCGGTCCCGGAAAATAGTGAACGCGGCGGGCGCGTGGGTCGGTACGATTGGCAAACTTGCAGGCGCGGCAAACATTCAATTCACTCCCAGGCGGAGAACAATTATCGCGTTCAGCGCGCCGGATGGTCTCGATGTGAAGGGCTGGCCGCATGTCGTGAATCATTCGCACGAGTTCTACTTTGGCCCTGAATCGAGCGGCCTGCTGGCAAGTCCGATGGATCAGGACCTTGTCGAGCCTTGCGATGCGCGCCCCGATGACCTCGTTGTGGCGCAAACCATAGAGCGCATCGAGAAGCTTGTCCCTCGCCTGCTTCCCAAAAGTCTCAAGAGTAAGTGGGCCGGTCTCCGCACTTTCGCGCCGGACCAGGACTTCGTAATAGGCGAAGACCCGCTCGTGAGGGGCTTTTACTGGCTCGCGGGGCAAGGCGGGACCGGCATCGTAACGAGCCCCGCCGTGGGGCAAATCGCAGCCGATTTGATCATACATGGCTCCACCGATCGCATGGACGCCAGAATCCTTGCGCCGACCCGATTCGAAAGCCGATAATCATTGGGCTATGGGTTGTATTCGGTTGATTACGAAAGCAGTTAACCCTAATGGGGACACCATGCCGCATGGTGTCCCTGAATTAAGGGAAACCGCCGCCGGTATCTCGGCGATGAATGGATTCCCGACCGTAGACCGCAAATTACAAACCGTGAACCTGCATTCTCAGGAGGAACAGCAATGGAATCTTCCAATAAGGTCATTATCGTAGGCGCGGGGATAGGCGGACTGGCGTCCGGGCATTTCCTTTCCGAAGCCGGCCGATCCGTCGAAATATTCGAGCGTGCTCGAATTCCGGGCGGAAGAATACAACTGCTCGAGAAAGACGGCGCGCGCGTAGATGTCGGCACTCAGTATTTCCACACGAACTACGTCGAAACTTATAAGCTGCTCGAGACTGTCGGTATGAAAGACAAGCTCATTCCCATTCACCCGCCGGTCCAAATGATCCGTGATGGGCGCGGCTATCCTGTGAAGCACAACACGATTCGCTACAAGATAGTCCCTTTTTGGTCCAATCTGAAGTTCGGACGGTTTGTACTGACCACCCTCATTAATTTTGGAAGACTCGACCCTTACTATAATGATCCGCTGCCGGAGTTTGAGGATATCGAGCTTGCGGACTACGTTCTCCGCAAATGCGACAAAGAGACCCTTGAGTTTCTTGTGAGGCCGATAATCTGCGCGTTCAATCTGTCGGACCCCGAAGGCGAGAGTCTCGCCCATTTCCTGCGAATATGCAAGCAGTTCCTCACCGCGTCAGATATGGTCTTGCCCGGCGGAATGTTCTCGTTCCCGCAGGCGCTCGCCGCAAGATTGCCCGTCACATACAACGCCGATGTCAAGCAAATCATAGTCGAGTCGAATCAGGTGAGAGGCGTGCAGGTAGGCATAGGAAAGGAAGTCCGAAGAATCGAGACGAAGGACGTGATCTGTGCCACGCCCCTGAAAGAACTCCCCCACCTGCTGCCGTCGCTCAACGATGTGGAGAAGAAAGGCGTCAACGCATTCAAATACTCCCAGTTTCCGCTCGCGAACTTCTTTATGAAGCGAAAGATATCCGGAAATCAATGGGCATACGTATTATCGCGATCTGAAGATTTCAAGACCGCATACACGTCCGACGCCGCGGTCAAGTGTGGGGAAATGGTCCCATCGGGTAAATCAGTTCTTCAAACGTGGTTCGCAGGCGAGGCAGGCTACCAGCTTATTGACGAACCGGACGAAAAGATTATCGCGTTGGCCAAGAAAGAAATGAATCGAGTCATGCCGAGCTTCGAGTCGGAAATCGAATCGGCCGAGATAGTCCGACACCATACGGGCATGCCTCGCTATCAGGTCGGCGCTTATCGTATGCTGCGCGATTTCCTCGAAAGCATCCGCCGAATCAAGGGCCTCCATCTCGTCGGCGATTACTACGGCCATTCGACCCTCGAAACGGTCGTCCGCTCAGCGCGCAGAGCGACCGACAAATTGCTGGAAGCCGCATCTCCCTTTTCTTAGTACATGTTCTGTGCGCTGCACGCCGGCTACCTTCATTCGAGCAAGAAGTCGCCGCCCTGACCGCATAGGCTCCCGAAAGCCTCGAAGCGGCAAAGCTGCTTGAATCTCAAGGATATGTTTGATTGCGGCTGGGCCGCGCCAAGTAGACCCCTGCCATTTTTCAGGCATCGCTCTTGCATGAAGCAGTCGTTCGGTTCATAATATAAATAGTGAAAGCCGGATCGGGAAGTGTGTCCGGGGCCGGTGAAGGTGATGTAGAGTGTCTCAACACTGCCGCATTGCACACACCCGCAGTGGCATTTCCCACACAATTAGGCTAAATGCCCAACCCGATTTCCCCAATGCAGGAATGAATAAATATTATAAGGTGTTCTGCGCTAATGTGATATGAAGATACCATGAAGAATGGCACGATAGATGCTTTATCTTCCAGATTTGTTTGTGTTAGGTAAAAGGAGAGCGCCAACATGAATCATGTTTCCACCGGCAAAGCGGCGAGGATGCTTTCGGTTACCCCGGACACAGTGCTGAAATGGATCAAAAGCGGGAAACTGAAAGCAAGAAGAACCGCCGGTGGTCACTATCGAATCCCTCTTGACGCCATCCACGAATTGCTGTCCCCCGGGAGCGACTTGTCTGTCGCCAAATCGGCGCAAGCGGAGGAGGAAGCTGTCCCCTGCTGGGAGTTCCATGCCGTGGCCGGCAAGGTCCGGGATGAGTGCCACTCCTGTCTTGTGTTCAAATCAGGCGGTGACCGATGCTATGAGGTAGGGAGGATTCTGAAGGGAAAAGGCTCTGGGGCAACGTGTTGTCCCCTAAGCTGTGAGGAATGCTCGTACTATATTCACCGCAAACAACAACCGGTCAATGTGTTGGTCTTTACCGATAATGAAGAGTTGAGGCAGTCGTTGAAGCGAGACTCGATACAGTCGAGATTGCGCCTGCAGTTTACCAGTTGTGAGTACGATTGCTCGTTGATTGTTGACTCGTTCCGCCCCGAGTGTGTTGTTGTCGATTGCGCGATGGAGTTGTCCGTGTGTGAGGAGTTGTGCCAGCACCTGGCGCAAGACCCGAGAATCCCGGGCGTGAGAATAGTATTGGCAATCCCGTGGCATGCCCAATGCGAAACGAAGCTCAAAGACGACAACATCATAGTCGTCGAACAACCTCTCCGCCTTGCCGACCTTGAAAATCGCCTTGCAAACTCTATTCCTGCAGAAGGCTGCGGGCGATGATGAAACGCTGGATTTCGGATGTGCCTTCCACGATGCGGAGCGCGCGAACGCCGCGATACACACGCTCGATCGGGAGTTCTTTCATGTAGCCCATTCCGCCATGCACCTGGACGGCGACATCGGCGGCGCGGTTCACAAGCTCGGTCGCGTACAGTTTCGACATGGCAATTTCCTTCACCATCATCTCACCCTGGTCGATGCGCCACGCGGTGTGATATACCATGTTGCGGGCGGCGTAGAGCTCGGTCGCAATGTCGGCGAGCATCCACTGGATGGCCTGTCTTGTCGCGATAGGTTTGCCGAACTGGACGCGCTGCTTGGCGTATTCGACAGAAGCTTTGAGCAGTTTCTCGGTCATTCCCACTGCGCCTGCGGCTATATTGAGGCGACCGCCTCCCAGGAACGTCATCGCCGCGATGAAGCCCATGCCTACTTCACCGAGCACGTTCTCGTGCGGCACGCGGCAGTCCTCGAAAATAAGCTCGCACTGCGAATCGCCTCCACCCATTGTTCTCTGAATCTTGCCGGTCGAAAGCCCGGGCGTTCCCTTCTCCACTATAAAACACGTGATACCGCCGCGCGCTCGCTTCTCGCGGTCGGTAACGGCGAAGACGATCGCGTAGTCGGCATACGGTCCGTTAGTGATGAAATGTTTGAGGCCGTTAATGACCCACTCGTCACCGTCCCTGACGGCTGAGGTCTCGATGCTCGCAGCGTCGGACCCCGCATTCGGCTCGGTGAGCGCGAAACAGCAGCTTTGTTCACCCTTAACTACGGGAACGAGATACTTCTGAATCTGCGCTTCGGTTCCTGCCAGCAGGATTTTCGACGGCCCCTCCGGACCGCCGAAGATGGACTGCGTGAGCGAGCTGAAATACTTGGACACTTCCTCGCGCATGATGACCGTTCCCATCGTGTTCAGACCGCCGCCCCCGTATTGCTCGGGCATGTCGATCCCCCAGAAGCCGAGATCATGAGACCGTATGCGGACCTTCTTGAGGAGTTCTTGCGGCACGCCTTCGTCGGGGTCAAAATCCGCCTTCTCTTCCATCGGGAGCACTTCCTTCTCGATGAATTTGCGGAGGCTGCGGCGAAGTATCTCAATCTCTTCAGGGATGGTGAAGTCCATAGCGTCTCCTAAGAAAGGGGAAAGGCGAAAGGAACAAGGAGAAAGGGAAAAGAGAAGAAGCGGTCATCGTTCCCATGCCTTGCCTTTCTTTCACAACTAACCATGCCATAGGCGTGATCAACGCCCCTAAGAGATAACACACGCTTACAAATTAGGCAATGGAGAATCACCCTTACGAACTATATGGCGCGGGGAATGCTCAGGTCACGATGACGGACTGCGTTTTTGACGCCGACTCAAGAGCTGTGGCGCTTTCCTTCAGTTTGTCGACTGCATCGCGAAATTCCTTGAGGGCGTCTTCGTCGCCGCCGCTCGCCGCGTCAGCCTGGTCCGCCATGGTCTTGCTCGCCTCGAGCATGAGGAACGCGGGCGACATCGCTTTCTTGGTCTTGAAGAAAACTTTTTCCTTGAGACCTTCGAGCAGTTGGACAACGTTCTCGATAGTCTTCTTCTGTGCCTCGAGGTCGGATGCCGACACCACCAGAGAAAGAGATTCGCGGCATTGCTCGATGCTGTCAAGCAAATATTGTTTTGCTTCGGGTTCGCTCACTTCAACGCCTTCCTTTCAAGGTTAAGATTCGTCGGACCGGGATGCTATCCTCTTTTCAGCAAATCCAGTTTCTATTTTGGATTTTGGATTGGAAAGAAGAGGCAAACCGCAAAGGTCACCAAGAGAGCGCAAAGACACCTATCCGCAAACTGGACCCGCGCTCACACGGGTTGGCTCCTCATCCGTCCTGTATTCTATCATACCTTGCAGGTTTGTGCGAACAAGCCCGAAAGTATTTCCTCACCGCAAGGGGTTGCAGACTCGATTTCCAAAGAGTGCAAGAGAAAACAGGGAGATTCTTCGCTTCACTCAGAATGACGGTGGGTTGTGACTGTGCCGCATTGTGGTCATTGTCGTTCCAAAACCGTCGGCGTCTATCGCCCACGTCGGGCTGCTATCATGTGATTGTGCCGCATTGTGGTCATTGTCGTTCCAAAACCGTTAATCGTTGGTACTTGAATCCGCGTAAATCTGCTCAATCCGCGGATTCCTCCCTTACGTCTTTCGCCTATTCTCCCAGCGCAGCGTCCATAGCGGCCTTGAGCATCTTGTGGAATTCGTCGAAGCTGGTGTTTTGGTATTTCAAGATGGCTTGCGATTGCGCCGTGTCGTACCAGTCGAGCCAGCCGGGTTTTTCATGAAACGTTTGCGACTCAAACGATATGTCCAGTGTATGGCAGTAGCGGCGAGCGTATTCTTCGCCGGTCACTTGCCACGATGAGCCGCCGGCGAGGTTGAAGACTTTGCCGTGCGCTCGAGTGTTGTCGACAAGATTGACGAGCGCCGTCACCAAGTCGCCAATCGCGACAAATTCGACGCGCTGATTACGCATGAACGGCCACGGGGCGGGCGGATCAAGAAACGCGGGCACCGCGATGCCGGCTATCCGAAGAATCGCATAGGGAATACCTGCCTCCATCACAAGTCTCTCGGACGCGATCTTGCTCTCGGGATATATGTTCAGCGCCGCCTGCGGATGATCGATTTGGATGGGTGGCATCTCGGTCGAAGTGTCTCCGTATGTGGAGACCGACGAGGAAAATATCAGCGGAATCGAGCCGGCCGATTCGCACGCATGTGTGATTGCTCGCGTGCCTTCTACGTTTATGGACATGGTCAGTGTGCGGTCCTTTTCGCTCGCGGGCGGCAGAATGGCGGCCAAATGAAACACCGTCGAGCAGCCGTTGACGGACTGTTTCACGAGTTCGCCGTCGCGGATGTCGCCCCTGACAATCTCGAAGCCTTCCGGCTCTTCAAACGGGGAGAAGTCGGCGGCCGCGATGTCCATCACGCGTACATGATGCCCTTTCTCGCGGAGGCCATATGCCACATTTGCGCCGAGCCTGCCGGCGCCGCCGGTCACCAGAATAGTTGACATGGAAGAATTCCCTTCTATGATGAAATATGAGTCGAGAGTCAAGGGTCAACGGTGTGTTGCCCGAATGAGATTGCGCTTCACAGTGCTCTCAGGATTGTCATTCTGAGGAGCGAAGCGACGAAGAATCTCTCGTTTTCCTGCAAATTTGCGACCTGTAGACAGAGATTCTTCGCTTCGCTCAGAATGACAAAGGGATGGCTCAAAGTGACAAAGGGATGGCTCAAAGTGACAAAGGGATGGCTCAGAGTGACAAAAGGATGGTTCAGAGTGACAAATGGATGGCTCAGAGTGACAAAGGGCTATTACCATTTGGGCAACACGCCGTCGAAGGTCAATTGCGTCCGAGAGAACGATCTCCTTTTGACGCGAGACTCGCGACTCCCCTTTCCCTTTTGTCTTGCTCCTGTTTTCCTCGCTGCCGCCCGACACTGGAATGAGAAAATGAATCTCGGCGTTTTCGGGCAAAGGAGTCTCGATTGCCTCGATGTCGCCGTTAGGCCCTATCGCAGAAATGGGCGGCTTGAACTCATTTTTTTCGGCATCCCAGCACTGCTTCGGAAAACTTGAGCCGTAGCGGTTTCCGATCTCGGCGAGGAGGTCGCCATAACATGCGCCGTCGCGAAGCGCGAGATCAACTGAGTCCACGCCCGCATATTTCGACAGTGTGCCGATGAAATTGACTCGAATCTTCATGATGACATCGATCCCTAACCGCAAAGGCGCAAAGAAGAACAAAGGCTCTAAATCACGAATGCCACGAATGACAGGGCGGCTACGCCGCGCTGCAGATTTCCTCTTCCCGTGGTCGGTCTTCTCTTTGCGAACTTTGTGCCTTTGCGGTGAATAAAGCCCATAACCACCCTTGTGAATAGGGCCAATGGAAATCCCCCCTTCCCCCCTTTGCAAAGGGGGGGTGAGGGGGGATTTTGTCTCGAGCTAGTAGAGCGCTTCCTAAGTAACGTTGCAATAGCCATAAAGAACGAGATTCTTCGCTTCGCTCAGAATGACGGTTATTGTTAGGCTCATCCTCAAAATGCTTATGCTATGTTATTTCGGAAACGTCATACTAGTAGAGGTCCTTTATCGCGTATTCGAGGCCGAGCTCGTGGAGCTTCTCCTTGGTCGGCATCCCTTCTTTGTTCCAGCCGCGGGCTGAGTAGTAGTCGACCAATTGCATTTCGAGGTCCGCAACTTTGCCCGCGTGGCCGCCTTCGCTTGTCGGCGTGAGCAGCCGTTCGGGAAGAACATCGTCTTTAGCGGTCACACCGCATCTCAGGCTGAACACACGCTGCAGATTCGTTATCCGCTCCGCGATGAGAGGAATTTCCTTGGTGCTGTAAGCCATTCCGGCTGTCGCACCCAGCAGGACAACATAGTGCAGGGGCGCGAGCGCCAGCCCGCAGAACTGGCAGACGACCAGGGAGTTGATTACCGACGCCTGATCCTGCGCCGCCTTAACGTTGATTCCTTTGCCCTTCTTGTCGAAGCGGCCCTGTTTGTAGGCCACACCGAAGCCGGGGGCGATTATGCCCATATCGTAGATGAATGCCGCGCCGTGGAGGTGACATGCGCCGCGCGGAGAGGTTGCGTAATTGACGGCCATGCTGTGGAATGCGCGCGGATCATGCATCGGGATTTCAAGGCCCTTCACATGGATCGCGTACTTATCGGTTCCCTTGCCGAGTTTCTCGGAAGCGCGCTTCACTCCTTCGCCGAGGAGCGCGCCGAGGCCCTTCGCCTGGCCGATCTGGTGCGTCATCTCGATGATCGCGTCGACGTTGCCCCACTTCAGATCGATGCCGCCGGTATCCTGCTTGGTGATGATTCCGTTCTCGTAAGCTTCCATCGCGAACGAAATAGCGCAGCCGGCGGAAATCGTGTCGATGCCGTATGCGTTGCAAAGCTCGTTCAGGTGGCAGATGGACTCGAGGTTATCATTCAAGAGCATCGACCCGAAACTGCCGAGCGTTTCGTATTCCGGCCCGGGGCCTTCCATCCGGAAACGGCCCTCTTCGATTTTCACCCAGCGCGAGCAATGAATGGGACAGTTGTAGCATGCGCCGTGCGGGCGAAGTATCGTGTCCGCAATCTTCTTGCCGCCAATGGCGACGCAGCCCTCTTTCCACAGTCCCTTGCGCCAGTTCTGAATCGGAATGTCCCCGGTAATCCATGCGGTGTCCATGCTCGCGGCTGTGCCGTAAGAGCGCATCGGCTCGAGCAGCGGGTTGGTTGCGAGTTCATGCGAGAATTTCTTGGCCATCTGATCAAGTGTTGTGGAGTCGGCGACTTTAACGCTCTTCTTTCCGCGGACGGCGATTGCCTTGAAGTTCTTCGAGCCCATCACTGCGCCGACGCCGGCGCGGCCGGCGGCCCGGCCTTCATCGTTCATCACGGCGGAGATGAGCACCTTCTTCTCGCCCGCTTGTCCGATGCACAGAACGCGGATTCTCTTGTCGCCCAGTTCCTCTCGAATGGCATCCTGCGTCGCGTAGCTGTCCTTACCCCACAGCTTCGAGGCGTCGCGCAACTCGGCCTTATCGTCCGACACCCAGAGATACACGGGCTTGGAGGATGCGCCCTCGACAATGACGCCGTCGAAACCCGTCTTCTTGAAATCGGCGGCCCAGTGGCCTGCCGAGCTGGCGTCTACCCACATGTTCGTCAGAGGGGATTTTGTGCAGACCTCGTAGCGACCGCTTGTCGGGAACTTTGTGGCAGTGACGGGGCCGGTGAGAAACGCGATTTTGTTTTCCGGCCCGAGCGGGTCGGCGGAGGGGGGCACTTCGTCGTAAATGATTTTCGTCCCGAGGCCTGCGCCTCCGATGAAGGCGCGGGCATCGTCCATGTTAAGGTTCTCTATTTCGACTTTACCTTCAGTGAGCCTTACTCGGATGAGTTTTCCCATGTAACCCAACGCCATTTCCTCTTACCTCCTCAAGGTCGACGTCCAGTTTTCTCTTGAAACCGCCTTCGGGCATGACATGTTCGATTCCATAGAACGGGCGCAGCTTGATTCCCACCGTCTTCATCGAGGGCAGGAACGGGAGAACATTCTCGGGCTGTGGCACGGTAATAAGTTCATATTCTTTCTTGCCGAGTCCGTTCTTTTCGCCTGTGTTCGGCTGGATCATCTCATCGACGCCTATGACCGAGCCGCACGAGGTGAGCTTGCGTATGCCCGGCTCCATGACTCCCTTTTCCTCGGCTATCGAGCCCGGGACGCCGTATGAATTGGTCGCCATGTCCAGGCAGGCGACGTCAATGGCCACGGGGTCCATCGATGCGAATACGCCGAGGTTGGGCAGGAACGAGCGATCGCTGAAGCTCACGCAATCGCACCACGGCGACATATCGATCGCCATGTTAATGAAGCCGACTTTGCCGGGTTTGAAAGTGTTCATCACGGCCTTCGCGCTGTCGGCCATGGCTGCGGCCGCCGAATCGAAGTAATCATCCGGTATGAATCCCACTCCGCACATAACGAGAATGCCGAAGCACGCCGAGCAACCGGTGCACTTTTCCCGTTGCCAGATGATGCCCTCATCGGATATATGGAGAGCGTTTTCCGGGCAGACAGTGTTGCAGAGCGCCATGCTGGCGCAGTCGCTCTTCTTGCAGAGTTGAGGATAGAAGGGCCGGGCGTTGAGGCCGTATTTCGGGTGGCCGCCCATGTGCAAGTTGTATTTCCCTTTCTTGGAGGCGCAGCCGACACCGATGTTCTTGATCGCTCCGCCGTAAACTCCCATCGGATGCCCTTTGAAATGGGTGAGCGCTATCATCGCGTCCGCCATTGCAATCGCCGTCGCGACGTATTGCTCCTTGAGAATGAATCCTTCGGGCAGGTCGACCCGGACGTCGTCCGCTCCCAGGAAGCCGTCGCCGATGATCACAGGGCACCCGAGCGTTGCGGGTGTGTAGCCGTTGCGATAGGCGGTGTTTAGGTAATCGAGCGCCGTGGTGCGGCTTGCGAACGGAGTGTAAGGCAGCGTGGTGGTATCGACCACCATCGGCTCGCCGCCGAGATCCTTTATTTTGTCCGCAAGCGCGCGCGCGTACACCGGCCTCAGATAGGCCGTGTTGTTGTACTCGCCCATGTGAAGCTTGATGGCGACCGTATCGCCGGGCGAGATTGTGTTTTGAAGCCCTGCGGCCTCAAACACGGTGAGCATTTTCGCGACGAGGCTGTCCTGAATCGCCTTGGCGCGATCGTCCATGTAGTAGACCTTTGATGCCATAACCGGCCTCCGTGAATAGAGAACTTCCAACCCACTCAGTGCACAATTATTCCGGGTTTGTTCGTGGTGTAAGGTGGGAGAAACCTCGGGGTTAATATATCAGATTCAATAGATAATTGCAATTCAGTTCAGACATTGCTACTTACCCTTGAAATCGGGTTTGCGCTTTTCGTTAAAGGCGCGGATGCCTTCCTTCTGGTCTTCCGTCGCGAAGAGCATCGAGAATGCTTCGCGCTCGAGGGCGAGCGCCGAATGAAGGTCCCTGTCAGCGCCCATGTTCATGACCATTTTGGCCAGGCGAAGGCTGAACGGCGGTCGCTGAATGAGTTTGGCCGCCAGCTTCTTTGCTTCCTCGAGTAGCTTCTCGGTGGGGACGACGGCGTTCACAAGGCCAAGTTGTTCAGCTTCCTTGGCGCCAATGAATTCGCCCACCATGATGAGTTCTTTTGCTTTGGTCATGCCGATCAGCCGGGGGAGTCTTTGAGTGCCGCCGGCGCCGGGAATGAGGCCGACGCGAACTTCGGGCTGGCCGAACTGCGCCGACTCAGCGGCTATCCTGAAGTCGCAGCACATGGCGAGCTCGCACCCGCCGCCGAGCGCGTAGCCTGCGATCGCCGCTATCACCGGTTTCCCCATTTGCTCGATGTAGTCGAAAGGGTTGTTCGGGGCAAAGCGCGCCTTGAAGACCTGCACCACGTCGAGCCCGGCGGCGGCCATCGCCTCGAGGTCGGCGCCCGCCGCGAACACGGTGTCGCCCCCTGTGATTATGATGACGCGCACTGAGTCGTCCTTGTCGGTGGCGCTGAGGGCGGCGTGGAGTTCCTTGAGCAGAGCGGGACTGAGGGCGTTCAGCTTTTCAGGCCGGTTGAGTGTTATGACGGCGGTCTGGTCGGTCTTTTCGTAGACGATTGTTTGGTATTGCATAGTAGTTGAGGTTGCTTCACAAGTCCGCAATGCGTGGGGATTGGCTGCTCCCGGAAAACATGCGCTTATTTGGGGACACCATGCGGCATGGTGTCCCCAAATAAGCTCCGGCAAAAAAGAGCGAGAGGGGAAGCACAGGGCTTCCCCTCCGCTTTCTGTCGCTGTGTTACAGGAACAACGTCTTCAGTTTCATTGCCAGGCTCATGTCGCCCTTGACCTTCAACTTGCCGCTCATGAAGGCCATCTGACCATCGAGCTTCCCATTGACGATGTCCAGCCAATCCTTGGCAGCCACCGTAATAGTGATGTTGGGCGATGCATGCAGTCCCTCGGCGATGGTGCACGCGCCGTCGGCGATCGCCGCGTTGTACTTTCCTCCGCCCTCTCCAGTGACATCCCACTGATAGACGGCCTTCATACCGGCTGCCTTAGCGCCGTTGAAGCGGGTTTGCATACCATCGAAGGATTCTTTCACCGTATTAGCCATTCTGTTTCACCTCCTTCCGCCTTTGTGTATCTCCCACGGGCTGCGATATTGCCCACTGCGGGCCTTCAAATCCCGCGGGTGCTTGGAAAGCGGGGCATTGGGCTCGACCTCACCCGTTCAATATGCCCAGTTCCAAAAACTATTGCGAAAACGTTCTCAAACTGCGCCGGCCTCTCTGAGCCGCTTGATTTCGTTCGCCTCGTAACCGAGGCTCCGGAGCACAGACTCCGTGTGTTCGCCGAGGAGCGGAGCGGGCAATCGCTCGACTGCCCCGTTCCCGCCCGAAAACTTGATCGGCATGCCTATCTGCTTCAACTTGCCTTCCGTCGGGTGGTCTGTCTCAAAGAGCATCCGCCGGTGTAGGACCTGCGGGTCCCGGAAAACATCCTCGATTGTATTGACCGGCCCCACGCATATATCGTACGCGTCCAGATAATCAAGCCATTCGGCAAGCGTTTTCTGCTTGAAGATTGCGGAGACTTGTTTTAGCGCGCCGGAAGGACCGTCGGAGTCGTCGAACTGCTTCTCAACTAAATCACTGCGCTCGACGGCCCGGCAGAAGTTGACCCAGAATTTCTCCTCAAGCGCTCCCAGACTGATGTAGCGGCCGTCTTTTGTCTGATACGCGGCGTAGCAGGGATATTGGCCGGAGAGCCGCATCTTTCCTCGTTCGAGGTTGTCGCCATCGGCGAAATGTTTGGCCGCGTGGATGGAAAGCCAGCTCACCACGCCGTCGGTCATCGAGATGTCGACGCAGCGTCCCATGCCCGTCTGCGACCTGCCTATGAGGGCTGCCAGCACTCCGATGGCCGCGAACATGGCCCCACCCGCGAGGTCGCCTATCTGTACAGCCGGAACCACTGGCGGACCACCTCGAAGGCCGGTCATCGCCAGCACGCCTGCGATGCCGATGTAGTTGATGTCGTGACCGACTTCGTCCCTGTATGGGCCGTCTTGTCCATAGCCGGAGATGGAGCAATAGATCATTCGCGGATTGATTCTCGATACGGTGTCGTAGCCGAAGCCCAGTTTTTCCATGACGCCGGGCCGGTTGCCCTCGAACAGAACGTCGTACTCAGGAAGCAATCTCTCGAATATCTTCTTGCCTTCGTCGTGCTTGAGGTTGAGCGTGATGCTGCGCTTGTTCCGATTTATGGCCGCGAAGAGCGCGCTCATGTTCTTGAGCATCGGCGGATTCCAGCGCATGTAGTCGCCTTCACGAGGCGTCTCGATCTTGAGGACGTCTGCTCCCATGTCGGCCAGGAGCATCGAGCAGTATCCGCCCGGCAGGAGCCGCGTGAGATCGAGTATCTTTATGCCTTCAAGCAATCCGGCCACGAA
>JACRIR010000055.1 GCA_016215705.1 Candidatus Poribacteria bacterium
CGGCAAACTCGGGGGCAAAGACCCATTCGAGGTATACGCCGACACTGTCGTTATATCCGCCGGCGGAATCGGGACGCCCATCATTCTTCAGCACTCGGGCCTGTTCGACGCCGGGAAGGGAATGACGATGGACCCGACCGTGATGGTTTACGGAGTCGCCAAGTATCGCGGTAATTCGGTTGATCCGCCGATGACGATTTCGTGGTGCGACGATGACAACGGATACATGCTGAGCACGTTGATTGATCCTTGGATGCTCTATCCCATAATAATGTCGCTCAAAGGGCCGAAATATCCGCTCACCGCGATACATTATAAGAACACGGTCGGCATGATGATCAAGGTGAAGGATGAAATAGCCGGCGGCATCACGATGGAAGGTAAGATAAGCAAGCCGATGACCGAGCGGGATCAGCAGCGGCTCAACCATGCTTCAATCGTCTGCCGGAAGATATTGATAAAAGCGGGCTGCGATTCAGAGTCTATCTTTGTAACGCCGCTTCGAGGAACGCATCCGAGCGGCACGGTTCGCATCGGAGAGATGCTCGATACCGACTTGCAGACTGAGGTCAAGGGTCTCTACGTGTGCGACGCAAGCACATTCCCCGAGGCGCTCGACAGGCCCACAGTGCTCACAATCATCGGCCTGGGCAAGCGACTTGCACGGCATATACTCAAGAAGAAAGCTCCGGAGAAACAGGAAGCGAAAACGGCCAGGTGACAAGGAGCAAATTCACTTCCAGTAAGTTTCCGAAGTAATGTTGAGAAAAATGGGGACACGATGACGCATCGTGTCCCCATTTTTCCGGCATTGTGCTCCTAATTTTCCGATGCCATGTCGTGTCCCCATTTTTCTGACACTGACCAACTCACGCCTGACATGACAAAAGGGGCGCACGGCCGTGCGCCCCAATAATGCTGCCGCGATTTCAGATCAGTGATGCCCGCCGCCGTGGCCACCGCCGCCACCATGGCCTCCGCCATGACCGCTACCGTGGCCCTGGCCGCCTCTGTGCCTGTGTCTGTGGTTTTCTCCTTGATCTTCTCCGTGCTCCTGGCCGTGATCGTCGCCGTGGGACTCAGGGCCTTCAGGGTTTTCGATTCCTTCATCCTCCGGGCCTTCGGGTCTCTCTACTTCCGGCCCTTCCGCTTCAGAACCCTCAGACTCAAGACGAACGACCGCAGATCTCTCGATCTCGGCAGTTGTCGTAAACGCCGTAGTTTCTCCTAATCCGGACATTGTGACATCAGCCGATGCGGGAACCGTCGTGAGCCACAAACTCGCGAGCGCAAGCAAGACCAAGGCTGCGTATTTGCCGACTTCATATGCTTTCGAATTATCCATTTAAGTGTCCCCCTTCCGGATACGGTTCACTTTGTCGCTAAACTTAATACTATTGTGCCTCCATCTTCTTGCGGGGGCAATAGTCCTGGTTTCCAGTTCGGTATTCGGTACGGGAAGCGCAGGTTCTTGAGCTTGCGCGGCGCCGCATAATCGCGACTGGTGAGTTGTCATTGCGAAGAGCATAACGCTGTGTCGGCGCAGCCGAACAGCAGATTGGGCGCGATGAATCGCATCCCTACGAAGTCTTACTACATATCCGTAGGGGCGCAATTCATTCCGCCCTTGCAGGCGTGAACCTATTCACATTGAGAGTAGGCAATAGAGACTGTCAACCCTGAGCGCGCGTGGCAAGATGAACTGCCACGCGCCCCCCTCAAGATTGTAATAAACTCATTCGCTTTTCCGAGCTTCGGATTAGCCTCTGATCTTTCACATGCAGAGGATTGTCTGATCCTAATCCTTCTCGACCTCTGGCTTTTCCGGCCTCTCGACAGTGGAAGAAGCAGCGCCTTCTACATGTGGTTTTTCGGCCGGTTTTTCTATCTTTTCAGGTTTTTCAGCCTTGGAAGCAGTGGCGCTTCCAGGCTTCTCGGGTTTCTGGACTTCAGGTTTCTCCGGTTTCTCGAGAGTGGAAGAAGCAGCGCCTTCTACATGCGGTTTTTCGGCCGGTTTTTCTATCTTTTCAGGTTTTTCAGCCTTGGAAGCAGTGGCGCTTCCGGGTTTCTCCGGTTTTTCCGGCTTCTCGACAGTGGAAGAAGTAGCGCCTTCTACATGTGGTTTCTCGGCCGGTTTTTCCATCTTCTCAGGTTTTTCAGCCTTAGAGGCCGTGGCGCTTCCAGGTTTCTCCGTTTTTTCGGGTTTCTGGACTTCAGGTTTCTCCGGTTTTTCCGGCTTCTCGACAGTGGAAGAAGCAGCGCCTTCTACATGCGGTTTTTCAGCCTTTTCAAGCTTCTCAGGCTTTTCGGAGATGGAGGATGCGCCGCTTTCCGCATGCGGCTTTTCGACTTTCTCAGCCTTTTCAATCTCTCGTTCTTCGATCCTTGCGTCTTCCTTTTCTGAACCTCCTAGCGCGCTAGCGCTCGGTTGGTCGCCCGTGCGATCCTTGTCACGGTCTCTGTCCCGGTCCCTGTCAGTGGCAAGCTCCTTGGCAAGCATCATATCGGTGAGGGCCACAGGCGCAGAAATGGTCGAATCCTTTTCGGGTTTTTCAATCTCGGGTTTCTCCGGAGCCTCAGGGCTGTCTTTCCCTTGTACCTCGGGGTTTTCCGGCTGTTCGGCCTCGGGTTTCTCAATCTCGGGCTTTTCAGGATTCTCGGCCTCAGGTTTCTCAACCTTTGCTCCATCGGCTGTTGGCTTCTGGACGCCCGCTGCGGCAGGCGTTGCCATACATGCAAGAGCTATCGCGAGCAATGCCAGAGCCAGGTATTTGCCTATGCTGAGTAACTTTTCTGTTTCCATCTTTCGGTTCTCCTTTTTTGACATTTTCAACCAAACCAATTTCAAATCTGCCCTAATTCTGTCAGTAGTTCTACCTAGTCGCTATAGGCGCATACAAGGGAAAAGACGAAAGGGGCAAGGAGAAAGGACTTAGGAAGACAAGGATAGTGTGAAAAAGAAACCCGAGCGCCGAAAGACGGAAAGGGAAGAAAGGGAAGAAGATGAAAGGGACAAGATGAAAGACGAAAAGAAATCAAGAGACTGCGAAAAAAGAGCAGAATTAACGAGGCGCAATTCGTTGCACGAATTGCGCCCCGCACAACTGTCTGCAAACAGTGTTTCCAGCCGGGAGAACATGCAAGCGCAATCAGTGTTCTGCAAAGCTTCCAAGAGCTTCCCCGGCGCGTCAGCCGCATAGACCGGTGACTAGCACACGACAATAATGTCATTTCGCACGGCCTTCACTCCGGAAGCGCGGCTGGCAATTTCCTCTGCCGCCTGCTTCTGTCGCATGTCCTTCACGGAACCACGCAGGGTAACCACACCATCATAGACTTCCGTTCCCACCGTCGTACCACTGACTCTGGGGCTGGCCAGGAGCTCCGCTTTGATGGTTCTGGCGGTCCAGAAGTCTTTCATGCTTTGTCCGGCGGTTCGTTCCCCGGCGCTCCTCATTTTGTAATTGGGGTCCACAATGAGCAAATCCACTACTTCCTTTATGCCGGCCGTCTCCCTGGCTATTTTGAGAGCGCGGTCGCGATGCATCACATCGGGGATGTAACCGAACACATATGCGACACCCCCGACAACATCGACGTCGACATCGAACGTGTTGATTTGCCGGTCAAAGAGATAGGCGGTCTCAATCCGGTTGGATTGTAGCCCGTCGGAAAGCCGGGCGCCGAATGTCCGATGAGTCGGTTGCGAACAAACGAGCGCTGTCGCCGTTGTCGCTGGTATCAGGACAGCCGCTACAAGCGCAGCAACAAAAACGTATTTGCTTATATTAAGGTCTCTCATGGAAACCATGTTCTCTCCTCCTTTCAATGGTGCTTCTTCTTAGGAAAGTATGCGTCCGAAGGGTCGGTCGCAGCAATAGGCGGAATGGGACGGTGTGAATAGATATTGAAATCGATGGGTGAAGTTGCTAAAATGAGAATAAGAAGACCGACAGGCGGGCAGGGGGAATTTCCTCGGCGGCTGCCTGAAGGGAAGAAGATCGACCACAAAGGAGAGAAGATACGACAATGAATGGATTACGAACGATGTTTCTGCTGACTGCGCTCACGTTGTTGTTTGTGTTTGTGGGACAGGTTGTCGGTGGTCGGCAAGGCGCGATGTTTGCGTTTGTGTTCGCGCTGATCATGAACTTTGGCGCTTACTGGTTTAGCGACAAGCTTGTATTGGCCATGTACCGGGCCAAGCCGGTGTCGCCGAATGAGGCGCCGCGGCTGTACTCAATTGTGCAGGGTCTTGCGATAAGCGCGGGTTTGCCGATGCCGAAGATGTACATAATCCCGAGCCGGTCGCCCAATGCGTTCGCCACCGGGCGAAACCCGCAACATGCCGTTGTTGCCGTCACGGAAGGCATACTCGACTTGCTCGATGAGGACGAGCTCAGGGGAGTGCTGGCTCACGAGTTGGCCCACGTGCGCAACCGGGATATGCTCATCGGCTCGATTGCCGCGACGATGGCGGGCGCGATCATGATGCTCGCCAACATGGCGCGTTGGGGCGCCATAATCGGAGGATTCGGCGGCAGGGATGACAGGGACAACGGCGGCGCGCTCGGATTACTGGTGGCTGCGATTGTAGCTCCGATCGCCGCACTATTGATACAGATGGCCGTGTCGCGCTCGCGCGAATATCAAGCCGACGCTTCCGGCGCGGGGATAGCCGGCAATCCATACGGCCTCGCAGATGCGCTTGCGAAACTTGAGAGCGCCTCGAAGACGCGGCCGATCCAGGCAAACCCTGCGTCAGCTCACCTGTTCATCGTGAATCCGCTCCACGGCAAGAGTATGTGGAACCTCTTCAGCACGCATCCGCCGATCGAGGACCGCATCCGCCGCCTCCGTGAATGGCGGCCGTGAAAGAGATGACATCCTCACGAAGAGAATCCGGTCGAATCGGTTGCACGCCGGCCGGAATGACGATCCGCGAGATGCTCGAGCGGCGGGAGCATGAGTATCTCTCGCCGTGCGCCACCTTCAGCGACCAAAGCAAAGGCAGGCGTTTTCCCCTTGTGGAATGTGCGTATCGAACGACATTTCAGAGGGACCGCGACCGCATAATCCACTCTAAGTCTTTCCGCCGTCTCAAGCATAAGACACAGGTTTTCCTCGCGCCCGTCGGAGACCACTATCGCACTCGCCTCACCCATGCGCTGGAGGTGTCGCAGATCGCGCGCACCGTTTCCCGCGCTCTGTGCCTGAACGAAGACCTGACGGAGGCCATAGCCCTTGGGCACGATCTCGGGCACACTCCCTTCGGGCATGCGGGGGAGGCAGTACTGAACGAGGTGTATCCGGGCAGGTTCGCCCACAATGAGCAGAGCCTCCGCATCGTGGACGAACTCGAGAACGGCAAGGGATTGAACCTGACGTTCGAGGTGCGTGACGGCATCCTCAATCATTCCAAGGGGCCCGCCGACATCTTCGCACCCGGCCGCGGAGAGCGCCCGAAGACTCTCGAGGGGGAAGTGGTCAGGATTTCCGACAGCATCGCCTACATCAACCATGACACTGACGACGCGATCCGAAGCAAGCTCATTACCGAAGCCGATCTGCCCTCCGATTGCGTCAGAGTTCTGGGAGACACGCCTTCTCACAGGATAGATACGATGGTGGGCGACGTTGTGAGGAGCAGCCGGGACGGCAAGATCCAGATGTCACCGGAGATTCTGCGGGCGACCAATACCTTGAGAAGTTATCTTTACAAGAACGTGTACCCTCGTTCCGAAATACAGGATTCAATAAACAGCGCGAGGAAAATACTCAAGGAAATATATCATTTCCTGGTTGACAACCCGAAATTGTTCATCGACGAGACCTCTCCGAAAAGCCGCGATGCGGAGCTCGAACGACAGGTTGTCGATTTCATCGCGGGCATGACAGACCGCTACGCTCTCGAATTCTACAAGAAGCACTTCCTCACCAAGCTCGAGATATAGTGTTTGGAGAATCGTCTGCCGTCGGCTATAATATTCCCGCATCATTTCGACAAACGTGAGGAGTCTTATGAGCAAGTATGGTCGATCCTCCGGAGGGGGAACCGGACTCATTCATATCTATACCGGCGAAGGCAAGGGCAAAACCACTTCAGCGCTCGGCATGGCAGTGCGGGCGGTCGGAAACGGGCTCAACGTCATCATGATCCAGTTTCTGAAGACCTCGAACCGCTACGGCGAGCTCAAGGGCGCGAAGAAACTCACTCCCGGCTTCGAGATAGTTCAAATGGGGCCCGAGTGCGTGCGGCTTCGGAGGGACCCGACAGCCGACAAGGAATGCATCGGCTGCATGGAATGCCACGTAGACCGCGAAAACCCGAGGGTTTCGGACCTCGAGGCGGCTCGCCGGGCGCTGGATTTCGCTGAGGATTGCATGTCGAACGGCATGTATGACCTCGTCATCCTCGACGAGGTCAATTATGCCGTGAACTTCAATTTGCTCTCTGCCGAAGAGGTAGTTTCCGCTCTGAGGAACAAGAGGGACTCGGTTGAGGTCGTGCTCACGGGCAGGTCTGCCCATTCGGCTCTCATCGAGATTGCAGACTACGTGACGGAAATGCGGGAGATAAAGCATCCTTGGCGCGGGGGTGCGACCGCTCGCAAAGGGATCGAATACTAGGAGCTCAGGAGGCATCAGGTCTTCAGAATTGACAAATCGGATCATAACAAGAAGTTGCTGCCGGCTGAGAGGCCGAATTGTCAACCTTGAAGACCTGATCACTCCTTGACACCGCATGCCAGACACCAAAGATCAGATTAAGAATTTCTTCGAGAGTTTTTCGCTGAAGCAGGTTGTCGTGCTCTTGCTCGAGGAGTATGTCGCGTGGATTTTTCGCTATATCCCGGGCTTCGAGGGCTTCACACTCCGCTACCTCTTCTATAAGCTGCTCTGCAAGAAGATAGAGCCTTTCCCATTCATCTTCCCCGGCGCCTTTTTCCAGCATTCATACGGTATCGAGGCAGGACGCAACCTCAACGTCAATCGCGGGGTTCATATGTATGGACGCGGCGGCATAAAGGTCGGCGACTACGTGCTTATAGGTCCGAACGTCGTTATTGCTTCTTCCCAGCATCGCTACAACATTCAGAAGATTCCCATTATGTTTCAGGGACACGAGAAGAAAGCCGTCGTCATTGGAAACGACGTGTGGATAGGCGCAAACGCCGTGGTTCTGCCCGGAGTAACCATCGCGGACGGAACGATCGTCGGCGCGGGGGCGGTCGTCACATCCGACACGGAGCCCTATTCCATCGTCTGTGGCGTGCCCGCCCGGAAAATAGGCGAGCGCAGTCATTAGGATCTTGTGGACAGAAATTCGGGGACACGATGCGGCATCGTGTCCCCGAATTTCGCGGTAGCGCCGACACAGAGGAGTCTCATCTGCATCGTGTCCCCGATTTTCGCGGCAATGCCGGCATGGAGGAATCTCAGCAGCAACACGTCCCCGATTTTCCCGGAAATACCAATAGTGAGGGATCTCCCTGTAGTGAACGAAATTGTGGGACGCAGGACTGAAACTCGGTCGCATAACCTACCGTGAGACCAAATGGCCCGGATCGCCTTTGTCCAGAACATCGCGTTCGAATACCTTGGTGTCATGCATCTCTCAGCCGTTTTGAAGAAGGCAGGCCATGAGGTCGAGGTGTTTCTGCTGGAACAAAGCGAGCAATCGCTTGTCCGGCAAGTGTTGGATTTTGAGCCATCCATAGTCGCCTTCTCCTGCACCACTGGCGTCCATCATTGGGCGATCAGCTTCGCCTCTCTCCTGAAACAGGCGCGACCGACGCTCACGATATTCGGCGGCCCTCACGCGACGTTCTTCCCGGAATTGATCGAGCAGCCTTCGGTTGACATCATCTGCCGAGGCGAGGGTGAGGAGGCGATTGTCGAGATCGCCGGCAAGTTGGATGCCGGAGAGCCTCTCGCCGACACCCTGAACTGCCACGTCAGGTCGAACGGACAAATAAAGCGGAACGATTTGCGCCCGCTCATCGAGGACCTCGACTCGATTCCCGATCCGGACAGGTCTCTCTACAGGTCGAAATACAAGTACCTTCGTAAGAGCGCGGCCGCATTCATGGCCGGGAGAGGCTGCCCGTTCAGATGTAGTTTCTGTTTCAACCATGCTATGCAGAAGCTTTATGCCGGGCGCGGGCGTTTTGTCAGGCTTCGAAGTCCCGACCGGGTCATCAATGAAATCGAGCGCGTAAAATCGCGGTTCAACCTGCGAACGATATACATGCAGGATGACATTTTCGTTTTGAACAAGAAGTGGGTGAAGGAATTCTCTGACCTGTACGGCGAGCGGATCGGGCTGCCGATGCTCTGCCTCGTGCGCGCCGATCAGGCGGACGAGGATTCGATTGCCGCTCTCAAACGCGCGGGCGTCAAGAACATATTCTTCGGAATCGAGTCGGGCGACGAAACCTTGCGTAACGAGACTCTTAAGAAAGGAGTCACGGACGCGGATATCCGGCGAACGGCCGCACTCCTGCGAAAATATGGAATCCGATTCCGAACGTATAACATGGTGGGTCTTCCGGGCGAAACGCTTCAGCAGGCGTTGAATACTCTCCGCATCAATGCGGACATCCGCACAGACTTTCCATGGTGCGCCATATTTCATCCTTTTCCCGGAACGGAATTGGGAGAGATAGCGGCGCGGGCCGGCTTGATGACACGAAGTCCTGAGGATGCGCCGCCGTCGTTCTTCAAAGAGAGCATACTTCGCCTGCCGCAGTCGAACGAGATTGTGAATTTGCAGAAGCTCTTCTACTACGGGGTCAAGTTCCCCCGTCTGATTCCCATCATTGAGCGGACAATTTGCTTGAGGCCGAATCCGATATTTGATTTTCTGTTCCTGATCGGCTATGCCGTGAGCCTGTATGGAAGCGAGAATATGACGTTCGGCGAGATACTCTCGATCGGATTGCGCAACGTGGGCCAGTTCTTCTACGGGAAAAAGGGAGGAAGACGGCCTTGAATCTCATGTGCCCTCTGTGCGGAACCCCGGAACCCGCCCATCTGTATACGAAGAAAGCCTTTACTGTTTTTCGTTGTCCCTCCTGCACGCTTGCATTCACGTGGCCGCAGCTTTCGGAACAGGCCGGCCGGCGGCTTTATGGCAATACATATTTCGAGAGTTGGGGTATTGACGGCGACCCATCGGTCCGCGAGATGAAGAAGCGCACATTCGATTTGAGACTGAAAGCAATTGAGAAACACATTCCGCCGGGACGCATCCTCGATGTCGGCTGCGCCACCGGTTTCTTTCTCGAGGCGGCGTCAGACCGGGGATGGAGCGCGTACGGCGTCGACGTCAATCCTCACGCAGTGGAGCTGGCGCGCAAGCAGTTCGGCGACCGCGTAATTGAGGGCACAATAGATGACGCAAGGCTCGGCGGGGAAATGTTTGACGCGATAACGATGTCAGACGCGCTTGAACACGTGCATGATCCCTTCCGGACCCTTTTCCGGGCAAATGAGCTGTTGAGAAATGGCGGCATCGTGGCTGTAGTCACCCCCAACGTCAGAGGCATTTCTTCAATTCTTCTCGGACGGCGCTGGCCTCATCTGAAGGCAGAGCATCAATTCTACTTTTCCCCGCGCACGCTTTCGTATGTGCTTCAAAAGGCCGGATTCCGGGTCCTGAGCGTGCGTCCGGCCCTGAAGGCCTTGAGTCTCAACTACATTTATGCGCAGCGAACGGTGACTCGTGTGCCTTTGCTGACTCCCCTCGTCTCTGCGGTTCGGAGAGTGTTGCCTGCTTCAGTCGGCCGAAAACCTCTCTATTTTCTTGCAGGGGAAATGTTCGCGCTGGCGCAGAAAGAAGGCTCTCCCCGCTTGTCAAACAACTCCAGTATGCTGTAAACTGGCGTTGTCGCGGGTCGGTCATCTTCCGGAAACAGGAAGAGGAAGGTTGGAGCAACACTTATGCTGTCGCTATCAGCAATGAAGTTCATTGACAGCTTTGCGGGCAAGACGCTTTGCTTTCTGCTGACCCAATTGCGCAAGCTCAGGCGGCGTCCCCCTCTCTCTTATCCCGCGAGCGCACACAAAGCGCTCATTGTCAAATTCTGGGGCATTGGCAGCATTGTCCTGACGACTCCCGCCCTTGAACGATTGAAGGCGAAGCATCCGGGATGCCGGATCACATTTCTCACGTTCGAGAGCAACCGGCAAGTGTGTGAGATGATTCCCACCATCGATGAAATCCTGACCATCCGGACAAACGCCGACATTCTCAGTTTCGCGCGAGACACGCTCCATGCGCTTTTTGCCGTCAGGCGAGAGAAGTTCGATTTTGCGGCCGACTTCGAGTTCTTCACTTGCTTCTCCGCGCTGATGACTTTCCTGAGCGGCGCGAAAGTGAAAGCAGGATTCCACGCCTGGGAGGCATACAGAGGCGATCTTCACGACATCCGTGTTCCCTTCAATTATTATTGGCACGTGACCGACAACTTTGTGAATCTGGCGACGGGAGAAAGCAATGCCGCCGCCCCCCGCGCGCTTCCCCGGCTGCTAGTGCCGGAACAAGCGAGGTCGTGGGCGGGGCAACTCATGCGCGAAAATCGCATTGCTCAGGGCGACATTTTTATTGTGGTAAATCCCAACGCGGGCGAGCTTGCTCTCGAGCGCAGATGGCCAAAAGAAAAATTCGCCCGACTCATACGCATCCTCGAAGAACAACACGACGCTAAGATCATCCTGATCGGCGGCGCTGGTGAAGAGGACTACACTGCGGGCATTCTCCGGGAGGCGGGCACGCGAAACGCGAAGAGTTACGCCGGGAAGCTCACGGTTCAGCAGTTAGCCGGCGCGCTTTCCTTTGCAACGGTCATAATTACAAATGACAGTGGCCCGTTGCATCTGGCGTGCGGAGTCGGCCGCCCTGTTGTCGCCTTCTTCGGTCCGGAGACCCCGGTCCTCTATGGCCCCGTGGGAAGCGGGCATCGCATATTTTTCAAGAATCTGAGCTGCAGTCCCTGCATAAACGTTCACAACGCAAAGACCGCGCGCTGCAGGCACGGACATTCCGACTGCCTTACCCGTATAACCGTCGAGGAAGTTCTCGAGGCGATTCAGCCGTTTCTCAAACATTCTCCGGCCGGCATCGACCAGCAGCGGTCAGGTGCGGTTGCGCGGGAGAGATGAGATCATTATGGAAAATCGGAAACACGATGCCGCATCGCGTCTCCGGTCTTCCGTATTAGGCGAGCAGGTTTCGGAATAACGAAATTGCGGCATATGCGTTCTCGCGCAGCTCCTGGAAGGACGAGAGCGAGCGCAGCCGCTTTGCAAGATATTTGGGTCTCAGATAGTATTTGACTATTGCCTCCGTCCTCAATCGTCTTAACTGTTCGGTGCTGAGGTGGGACGTAGGCATTGCAATGAACGTTCCGGACTGGTCCATCACTCTAATGTCGGCATTCACGAGTCCCATTGCCACAGCCTGGCTGCGGAGCACGGTGCCGGCCCGGGGCACGACGAAATTGAATGAGGCATAGTCACAGTCGAGTTCGCAGGCGAGTTCTATGGTAGCCCGGCAAGTCTCCTCGGTTTCTTCCGGCAACCCCACAATAAAGGTTCCCACCGTCCGAATCCCCAGTTTCTTGCACAAGCTGAATACTTCGCGGACGTTTTCGATCGTGTAACCTTTCTTATAGTTCACGAGTATCCTGGAGCTTGCGCTCTCAACTCCAAAGATTATAGTTCGGCACCCCGCGTCTTTCATTCTGACCAAGACGTCTTCGTCGACCACGTCGACGCGCGAATAACATATCCAATTGAATCTGAAGTTTCTTCCAAGCATCTCCCGGCACAATTCGACGTTGTCAGACCTCTTCGGGCGGAACGTCTGGTCAAGGAAGAATATGTTTGATATCCCGAGCGACCGGATGAGTGAGAGTTCCTCGAGAATGTTTTTCACCTCCCGGTATCGGTATCCGAGCGTGCTCATGACACAGAATGAACACTTGAAGGGGCAACCGAAGTCGGTGAGAACCGTGGCAAACGGGCTGTTCAGGAACGGCAGGCGATATGCCCGATTCATGAACAATTCGTGGCGCGGAATCGGGAGGGCGAATTTTTCATAGGCGCCTCGCCTGACGGGCAAGACCTTGATGGAGCCACCTTCCCTTACCACCATGTTGTTTGCTGCGCCACCGTCGAGATACGTGACGAGGTCGTCGCTCGAGAAGTCCAGCAGACCCGCGTCTACAGAAGGGTTCTGGCGCAACAGTTCTTCGCCGCTTTCGAGAAATACGTCGCCGCTGCCGATAAGGATCGTTTCGGGCAGAAGCTTTCTCAGGCGTTCAAGGAAAACCGAATCCTCGTTCCACGAGACTGCGCCGGCCAGGAAAACTATCACACGAGGGTTTAGTTCCGAAACTCGACTCAGGCATTTCTCGTCGCTCAGGCGCTCGGCAATGCAATCAATCAGACGGACTTCGTGATTTGCAGCCAGACGTCCGCTCAGCAAGAGCAAGTCACACGGTGCGAAGAGGTAATTGGTCTTGGAGGTCTTGCTGCAGTAGTAGTCCCTCACGTACAGCCGTTTTCCCGGCAAGTTCAACAGCAGTATTTTCGATTTCGGAGGGAGAGGGGTCATGTTTTCCACGACTTTTTGTTGTACTAAACCAACCTCAATATACGCGAATCGTCCCAGACGGATGGTTGCGCGCTCAAACGACCGGCGAGGAAGAAAAGGCGTTAACGAATAGACATCCAACTTCGTTACGCTGCTGACTGTATGGTATCATCGGCTTAGATTGACTGTCAATTCCTTGGATATGAGATTCTTCGCTCCGCTCAGAATGACAGGAGCCTTTTCAGAATGACAGGAGCCTTTATTGACAGAAAACGCCTATGGCCGGTAATATAAACGATAATGAAACCGAGGGAGGCAATAGAGTCCAGCGCATCAAATGGCAATTGGGTTTGGTCCACCGTTGTTGCGTTTTCGTGGCTCGCATACGGGGCAGCCCTATATTTCATGTTGGTTGAAACAGGCTGCATTCACTTTGCTTATCGGCCGAACGAAATCGGTGTTATAAGCCCTACCACGATAGCTCGAATCCCAAAGATAGCGCGCACATTCCATTTCGTGGCTGGAACCGGTTTGTCGGCATTAATGGCCGTTTGCGGTTGGTGGTTGTGGGTGAGCTTCTGCGCCTTCCTTTCGCGTCAGTCCGGCCGCGACCTTCAAGGAATTCTCCCGAACGACGCTTTGGTCAATGTGGTATTGTTGATTGCTTTTGCCGATATTGTGTACAAGTTCACGCCCTACAAGATTGCGGCGATTCTTGGCCTCGTAGTGCTAGCGACATGGAGACTCTCGTTTTTCCTTTATGCCCGAAAAAAGACCACAGTCCACGTCTAACGCATTCCGGCGACTCCTCCGGGCGATAGACTTTGCAGTAATCCCTCTTTTGCTGACAGCCTTGCGGATCGATCCTGTTTACTTCGTCTATCTGCGCTGGCCCGAAGCGGAGAAGTTGTTCTGCGAGACAGGCTATCGCTTCTTGGGAGAGATCGGCCAGTTTCTCGCGTGGGCAAACGCTGCGTATCACGGCGAGTGGCATGGCCGCGATTTCTTCTGCCTTTACGGGCCGCTGTACATCTATTCGATAGTGGCCACGTGGAAAATCGCGGGCAAATCGGTCCAGGCGCTATTTGCATACTGGCACATCATGAGCGCGCTGACCTGCATCGCGGCCTACGCTTTCTTTCGGCAGTTCTGGTCACGCCGTGTCCTGTGCGTTGTTGCCGCGCTTGCGCTCACGTTTACGACGATTCTCGAGTATCCTGTCTCCGCGTGCCGGTTCACTGCAGCTCTCGGCGCGCTGGCGTTGCTTGCTGCCCACGCACGCGGGATTCGAGGGCTTCTGATTCCGGCCGGCATTCTTGTTGGGCTCGCGGTAATGACCAGCCAGGAGGTTGGCATAGCCGTGCTTGCGGCCTCCTTTGTGTTCCTTATTTGTGGTGACATAGGCAGGGGCCTTCGGAGAATGAGCGGAAGAATTGGCTTTTTTGCCCTTGGCTTTGCAGCGGCCGCCGCGCCCGCCGCCCTGGTCTTCCACTTGAATGGCGCCCTTTGGCCCATGGTGCAAAACGTCATAGAGTATCCCTCGGCCGTCAATCTCGGCTATGGAAATTATCCTTTCCCGCGAGTGGATTCCGTACTCCCCCTGAACCTCACGGGCGCCCCGCCCGGGGCTCTTCTTGTAAGGGCGGGGGTTCCGTCAACCATGCTCTTCTATTATGCGCCGTCGCTTTACGCCGTGTCCCTGGTCTATCTGTTTATCCGTCTCGTGCTTGGCCGATGGAAGTTGGATACCTTTGACAGCATGGTTGCCGCTTTGACAGCAGCCGGGATCATGCTGTTCGGTGTAGCGCTCGGAAGAAGCGATTACGCGCACCTGATTTTTGCTCTTCCGCCGGCCGTGTTGCTGCACCTCCTCTTCATAGGACACGTGACAAGAATATTATATGCAAAGATGTCCTTGCGGCGGACAGTGAGTGTCCGCCGGAGTGAGCTTGCCGCCTGTTCCGTGATCCTGGTTGTCTCCATTTCGTTCTTCAATCCTTCTCTGATGCTCAAGAAAACCGTCTCATCTGCAACAGGCAATTTTGAGAAAATGATACTCGCCTTCAGGCTTCCGAAACCTCCACCCGAATTTCAGGGGCCGCCGTACATGGAAGTGGTCGACTACATCAAGCAGAATACGACTCCACGGGACTACGTTCTGGCGCTTCCAAGCAATTCCGCCTACTACTATTTTGTGGACAGAGAAAACCCGACCCGCTTCTGCCAATTCTCGATGCTGGCAACGAACAAACACCGCGCAGAAGTTCTGGAAGATATTCGCGAACGGCGTCCGAAGTATGTGATTTATGACATTACCGGCGAGAGAGTCGATGACATAAGCGACGAAGTCCAATTTCGCGATGCGCTCGACTTCATCCTGCAAAATTATGTAGCCGTAAAAAGAGTCGGCAATACGCTGCTTTTGTTGGATGGTGGGCGCATCCCCAACCGGCAGTCATCCGAGACGACAATATTCGACCGGGATTTGACACGGCCGGAAAATGTTCGTCAGATGGGACTGAGGGGTGCGCGCGTTGTGGACGTAACGGGCGCAGGATCATGTATTTCGCTTGAGATTCCGCAGTCAGAACTCGAGTTGCAGAATATGGGACTCGATTCCAGAGAGTTCTATCTTCTGCGCATAGCCGCAAGTATAGAGAAGGGCAATATCGGCCGGGTTTCCTGGGCTGTCAAAGGAATCGGCAAGCGAAGAGTCTATTCGAAGATGCTTTGCGTGGCAATGGACGGTGAGTGGGAAACATACGAAGCGCTCATTGCGACACCAGAACCTTCGGGCGTGGTGGAGTCCCTTAAGCTGATCCCTTCCGACGAGCCGACGCGAATAACCATCCGGAGCATCAAGCTTACCCGGCTCAATAACCTTTCCTTGCCGACCCATCTTCCATACTGAAGGTCAATTGACGGAGACTCGCGCCTAAGCTATAATAGCTGTAATTTCGATAAGCCTTGTCCCTTGCCGCCCTCCGTTCCCGAAGTGAATACTAGACTGCGGAATGATTGACGACCTTCGATCTCTTAAGCCATATGTTCGCAAGTACTTCGGCGCTTATGCGCTCGGATGCGTGTGTCTTGTGGCCTCGAACGGACTCGCTCTCGTCATCCCATGGCTAACCAAGCAGACAATCGAGCATTTGCAGCGCGTCAGGGCGTCTGAAGGGCTGGGGAAGCCCCACTTTTACGCGCTTCTCATCTTTGTGGTGGCGATTGTCCAGATGACGATTCGCATCGGGTCCCGCTGGTATCTTCTCGGTAACAGTCGCAAGGTGGCTCGCGACATGCGGGACGCTTTGTTTGCGCACTTGCAGACGCTTTCGCCTTCTTACTACGTTCGGACGCCGACGGGCGACCTGATGTCGCGCTTGATGAACGACATGCAATACGTCCAGAGCCTCGTTGGGCCGGTTATCCTGTACGTCACGAATACGGTCGTCCTGTACCTGGGCGCGATCCCAATCATGCTCTACATGAACAGCGAGCTTACGCTTCTCGCGCTCATTCCGTACCCGATTCTGATAGTTACGTTCAAGTGGTTTGCTTCGATCCTCTTTACCCGTTCGAGAAAGGTGCAGGATCAACTTGGGGACCTGAGCGCGCGGGCACAGGAGACCATATCGGGAATCCAGATCATAAAGGCTTATGTGCAGGAGGAAAACGAGGCGAAACACTTTCGGAAACTGAGCAAAGACTATCTCGGCAGCAACTTGAACCTGATGCGGGTCGATAGTCTGTTCATTCCCATGATAACGTGCGTGAGCGCCGTTGGGATGCTGGTTGTCATCTGGGTCGGCGGGACCCAGGTTATAGCCGGACGGATAACTCTCGGCGAGTTCGTGGCTTTCAGCGGATACCTCACAATCCTTGCAATGCCGACGGCATTCCTTGGCATGATTATCAGCGCATCGCAGAGAGGGCTTTCGTCTCTGAGGCGTATAAACGAGGTGTTCAGCCAGCGGCCCTCCATCGTCGATGGTCCTTCCACCCGTGCTTTCAACATCGAACGCGGCGAGATTGAGATAAGAAACCTCTCGTTCACTTATCCCTCTCTGAACAACGAGGCAAATCACAGGTTCGCGCTCAGGAATATCAACCTTAGTATTCCGGCCGGCACGACGCTTGCCATTGTCGGTCACACCGGCTCGGGCAAGACCACCCTGATCAACCTTATCTCTCGTCTACTTGAAGTCGAACCGGGCAAGATATTCATTGACGGTCGGGATATTACCACAGTCCCGCTGGCCGAAGTCAGGCGCAAGATAGCGCTCGTTCCGCAGGAGAGCTTTCTTTTCTCGGTTACTCTCCGCGAGAACATTTCCTTCGGCGCACATGACAGCGAGGCGGGCGACGAGGAAGCCGCCGCCGGCACGGCGGGTCTGATGCCCGACGTCGAGACATTCCCGAAAGGGTTCGATACCATCATCGGCGAGCGCGGCGTCAATCTTTCCGGCGGCCAGCGACAGAGGACAGCGCTTGCCCGCGCGCTCGTTTCCGATCCTCGCGTTCTTATTCTCGATGACGCCTTTTCGAGTGTGGACACGCACACAGAGGAACAGATATTGAGGAATCTCGAGAGCGTGCTCGAGCGGCGCACGGCCATCATGATATCGCATCGCGTGTCGACCGTCCGGTACGCGGATAAGATAGTGGTGCTGGAAGAAGGCCGGATCGCCGAGGAAGGCACGCA
>JACRIR010000059.1 GCA_016215705.1 Candidatus Poribacteria bacterium
AGGCTGCCGACTTTGTCTTCCATGAACAGTTGCCAGGCGGGATTGATGGTTAAGGCTTTGATCGCTTCGTCAACCGCAATGACTTGCTCTGGGCCGATAACCTGGCCGTTGCGGGTTTTGCGGGTGATCGCTGACCGCATGAGTTTGAAAGGTTCGGCCGGATACATCGGCGAATCGTTATGGAGCGAGCTTCGGAGGCCTGCTTTGTTGGCGGCCGCAATCGGCATCGCGAATCGCGCGCGCTCTGGGCCGATAATTTCGTCGCGCAGCGCCTCGCCGTAGTAGTAGAGATAGTTGATGTGCCAGCTAGTAGTCAGACCGAGCCGGGCCGTCCGCCCCATCTCATCAATGGGAAACAGGCCGCCGTGCTCGATACGGTGGCGGTGGTCGTTTCTGGGAGAAGCTTTCAGAACCGCCTCATACACGTCTATGACGTCGCGGATTGCCCGGTCGCCTTGCGCGTGGACCGCAATCTGCCAACCCATGTCGTGGTATTTCTGCATCAACTCTCTGAATCTTTCTTTCGGGAACATCGAGTATCCGCAGGTGTCCTTCGGAATTCCGAGACCCTCCTGCATGAGTTTGCTGTTGAGATACGGCGCATCGAGAAACACGTTGCCGGTCCCGAAAGAGCCGTCGTACCAGAATTTCGCGCCGCCTGCCCTGAGCCGGTCGCTTTCGCCTCCGAAATCCACGGTGATTCCTTGTTCCAGGTCGGTCGCCTTGTTCATAACGATAATGCGTATCGGACAGTCATCGCGTTCCACCAGTTCTTTGAGGATATCCGTCCAGTTCGCAAAAACCGGGAATACGCCCATTGCGCCGACAGTCGTGTACCCGGCTTTCGCATAACGCCAAACCTGTTTCTGAATAAGGTCAAGACCCTTCTCTTGCGAGTCCAGGAGCAGAGGCAACATTACCGATGCGATAGCGCCTTGCTCGATTACCATGCCGGTAAGGTTGCCGTCTTTGTCTTTAACGAATGTTCCGCCCTCGGGCTGGGGAGTGTCGTTGGTGACTCCGGCGACATCAAACGCCTTGTGATTGACAAAAACCGTGTGCATGCTCTGGAGCATGATGAGAATCGGATTCGTTGAAGATATCTCATCCAGTTTGTCGGCGTCCAACGCTTTGAGGTCGCGAATCAGGATGGGGTCATATCCGAAAGCGGCAATCCATTCTCCCTGTTTTGCGGCCGCCGCGGCAGCGCGGAGCCTATCCATTATCTCTCTTCCGCTCGAGTTGCTGAATCCGCTCACGTCGATCCAATCGTAAAGGAGCGCGCTGATCACCGGATGACTGTGCGGCTCGATGAGGCCCGGCATCAATGTTCTGCCCTCCAGGTCAATAACTTGCGTGCCCGAACCTTTATGTCGAAATACCTCGACGCGACTGCCGACCGCCGCGATTTTTCCATTCTTGACGGCAATCGCCTCGGCCGTGGGATTCTTGTCATCAACCGTTACAATGTCTCCTCCGGTGAAGATAATGTCGGCGCAACCCTGATTCTGTGAGAGTGTCATTGTTCCGAACTCCGATCGCGATTCGGGTGGTCGCAATAACGGTGCTCAAATTCACGAAAAAAACAGAATATATTTCGGCTTGATTATATGCGGAGAAATCTCCCGAATTCAAGAAAAAGATCAGGCGCCGCCGAAACAGAGTGAGTTTGTGTCCATTTTCGCCACCCTGCTCGGAAATCACGAGGGCGCAATGAATTGCGCCCCTACAGGCAAGAATGAAGAAAATCGGGGACACGATGTCGCATCGTGTCCCCGATTTTCCGGGGCGCGATTCATCGCGCCCGATGTGCGCTGTTTGGTTGCGGCTATACCCTCTGCTGTGGTTCAGATTCTTTTGTTTTAGACAGCGGTGTTCTGCGTTTTTGTGTCGTTGCACTAGCCTTTGAAATAGGCATATTGCTATAATAGGCATATTGTTATAGTATGATTGTTTTCTGGGCGCAGCGAGAGTTGTGCTCGTTGCGGGATTCTTATAATGATGCAATCTAGTGTAGTGTCTCTAACGCTTCTTTGCATTTGAGCTTCGGGGACAGTCCCGATTCTACGGCGCCCGTAAATCTGGGACAGTCCCCTTCGCACGCTTTAAGTTATTTCTGAGACACGAATCTAGGGAGAGAAACACCGATAACGGAACAAGGAATGCAATGAGGGGCAGCAGGCGGATTCTTATCTTACTTGCCATTATGGCCGGCGTATCGCTCGGCGTAGGGGCAATCGCGCTGGTTTCCCTGTACCGAGCCTCATTTGAACAACAACGCAAACGCCTGGTCGAGATAGCGAAGAGCCAGGCGAGCATGATCGAGGCTATGGCTCGATTCGACGCGGCCCGTGTCGCCAAAGATGATGCCAAAGGCCTGCTGGCCATTACTCTTAACGAACTCAGAGACGCGCATAAGCATTTTGAGGGTTTAGGTAAGACCGGTGAGTTTGTGCTAGCCAAGCGAGAGGGCGACCAAATCGTCTTTCTCCTGAGCCATCGACACCATGATTTTAACAATCCCCACCCCGTGCCCTTCGAATCGAAAATCGCTGAGCCCGTGCGAATGGCGGTATCGGGAGGATCGGGCACGGTCGTTGGCCTTGACTATCGTGGAGAGCGAGTGCTTGCCGCCTATGAGTACCTGAAAGACCTCGAAGTGGGTGTCGTTGCCAAGATCGATATGGCGGAAATCCGCGCGCCTTTCATCAGAGCGGGCCTGTTGGCCGGCGCAGGCGGCCTTGTTCTCATTCTTTTAGGCAATGCTTTGTTTCTACGCATCGGCAACCCCATAGTTCAGCGCCTCGAGGAGAATGAGAGGAAATACCGTGGCGTCTTTGAATCAGCGGCGGACAAATTGCTCTTAGTCGGCAGGGATGGCGCGGTTCTGGATGTCAACCCGGCAGCATGCTCCGGCTTCGGGTTTTCCAGGGAGGAATTCATCGGGCAAAGCGTGCAAAAGATTGTCTCTCCGGAGCATTTTGCGCTCTTTGACACGGCGAGCAAAGAGGCCCTGGAGGGGAAAAGTTTCGGCGCCGAATCTGTGCACGTTCGCAAGGACGGCACACGGTTTCCGGTGGAGGTTCGTTTGTCGCCCATGGTTCACAAGGGTCAGCCTGTCATACTCGCGGTTATCCGTGATATCACAGGCCGAAAACAGGCAGAGCAGGTGCTGCGCGAAAGCCGGGAGGACCTGAATCGCGCCCAGGCTGTGGCCCGCATCGGCAGTTGGCGCTTGAATGTGCAACGCAACGAATTGCTCTGGTCCGACGAAAACTACCGCATATTCGGGATTCCGCAGGGCACGTCGCTAACCTATGAGACATTCCTAAGCGTCGTTCACCCGGAGGATCGGGAGTACGTGGACAGAAAGTGGAAGGCCGCACTCGATGGCGAGCCCTACGATATCGAGCATCGCATCGTCGTCGGCGACGATATAAAATGGGTCCGCGAACGGGCCGAACTGGAGTTCGACAAGGAGGGCGCTCTGCTCGGCGGTTTCGGCACCACACAGGACGTCACGGAGCGTAAACAGGCGCAAGATGCACTGCTGGAGAGCAAGGAGCGTTACCGCCGTCTTTCCGAAAGCCTTGAGGAAACCGTCAATAAGCAGGTGGCGGAACTGCGCCACGCTCAAACCCTCGCAGCGCTCGGCCAGATGGTGTCGGTGGTCGCTCACGAACTCAGGAATCCGGTGCACACCATAAACCTCGGAATCGACAGCCTGCAAAGGGCGGTCGAGCAAGCCGGGCAGAAATCGGAAGTCTCGGCCATTGTCGAAGAAATCGCATACGGCTCCAAATGGATGAATAGCGTAATAGATGAGTTGCTATACTACGCGAGACCTGTCACATTGTCGTCTTCGTGGCGGCCCATCCAGGAAATCGTGGACGAAGCGTTGCTCCTGACAGGACACCGACTTCAAAATATATCGGTTAAGTTGGACGTGGACGAAACTAAAGCGTTCGTCGATGCCGAAAGAATGACCAGAGTGTTCGTGAACCTGATCTCAAATGCCGCGGATGCCATGCCTAACGGCGGAAATCTGAAAATATGCGCTCAGAAAGACGAAACAGTTGCGCCGGGCCTCCTGCGACTCTACGTTTCCGACACCGGATGCGGAATCAGCGAAGAAACCCTCGAAAGAATTCATGAGCCCTTCTTTACCACAAAAACCAGAGGCGTAGGGCTTGGCATACCGATCTGCAAGAAACTGATTGAGGCTCACGACGGAACCCTGACAATCAAGAGTAAAGTCAACGAGGGAACGACCGTTGAGATTGTGCTTCCCGCTCGAGCGGAAGCGTGAGCTTAGGAAGCGTCAACTCATGGGAAGCTGGAAAAGCTCTATGACGACGCCGTCGGGTCCGCGCAGGGCGTTGGCCTTTGCCAGGCCGGTATCCTTGGGCGGGCAGATAAACTCGACTCCCTTTGCGCTCAGCTCCTTATAAGCAGCTTCAGCGTCATCGACCACGAAAGCTATATGGTGTATCGCATGGTCGTAAGGCCGCAGCTTCCGCGCCATGTTTTCGCCCTTGGGATTCTTGAACTGAAGCAGATTTAGTCGCGCGCCTTTCCCTGTGAACAGGACGTATCGCATCTTGATGTTCTTTACCCCGAACATCGCCTCGATGGCGGGATCGTTCTCCAACTCCATATCCATCATCACGTCGAGTCCGAGGATGCCGCAGTAGAACTCCAACGCTTTGTCCATGTCACTGACACTGATTGCTATGTGATGCACTTCGCCAAGTTTCACTGTCAGCCTCCTTTGTTGGTTCATGGTTCGTGGTGTCAAGAGGTCTTGCGCAGGGCCGAGAACCATTGCTATAATTCAGTCGCGCTTTTGCAGGAATGATGGCTGGAGTATACATCATTCCGGGGCGCATAGCCAAGCGCTTTTGGTCTCGTTCCACGTTTGACTAATATAGAGCGCATATGATAAGATGAAAAACTAATCATAACGTGATTTCGCCTTCACCCCACCCCCCGCAGTTTAAGGCGAAATCACGATACAGATGTCCAAAAAGGAAGGGTTGAAGTGCAAGTGAAGAGCTTCCGTGGAGGAGTGCATCCTCCGACCGAAAAGAAGTATACGGAAAAGAAGGCGCTCGTGGCGATGCCACCTCCCGGGCGCATCGTCATTCCCCTCAGGCAGCATACCGGAGCCCCCACGAATGCCATCGTGAAGATCGGCGACCATGTGGCCGCGGGTCAGTGCATTGCAAAAGGCCCCGGTTTCATCACCACCACAATGCACGCCTCGATATCGGGCGAGGCAGTCTCGATAAAGCAGCGCAATCATCCTGTCTTCCGGAGTTGCGACGCCGTGGAGATCAAGTCCGACGGCAAAGACGAGTGGGTTTACGGCAAGAAGCATCCACGCGAGCGGCTCGATGACATCGCTCCGGATGAAATCAAGAAGATAGTGACCGAGAGCGGAATTGTGGGACTCGGAGGGGCGGCTTTCCCGACACACGTCAAATTGTCTCCGCCGCCGGAGAAGAAGATAGACCTCTATATTCTGAACGGCGCGGAGTGCGAGCCATATCTCACAGCGGATGACCGGGTGATGCAGGAGCGGACCGCCGACATCATCCTCGGACTTCGATTGATGATGAAAGCGATAGGCGTCACGCGCGCCATCATCGGCATCGAGTCCAACAAGCCGGACTCGATCCGCGCGCTCACCGCTTCCGTCGCGGGTGTTCCAGGGGTTACAGTTCATGCGTTGCATACGAAATACCCGCAAGGCGCGGAGAAGCAGTTGATACGCGTGCTTACCGGCCGCGAGGTTCCCCGCGGCGGACTTCCGATGGACGCAGGTGTCGCAATCAACAACGTAGGCACTGCGCTTGCCGTCGCCGAAGCCGTCATCGAGGGAAAACCCCTCGTTGAACGCGCTGTCACCGTGACCGGCTCCGCAATTGCGGAACCAAAGAATGTGATTGTGCGCCTGGGGACAAGCTTTCAGGAAGTGATCGATTTTTGCGGCGGCTTCTCGAAGCCGCCCGTGAAACTATTGATGGGCGGCCCCATGATGGGCATCGCGCAGTACACGACCGACGTGCCTGTGATAAAGGGCACGTCGGGCATCGTGGCTTTGGCCGCGCAAGACGTTCGCATCGTCGAGTCTCAAACGTGCATTCGCTGCGGGCAGTGCGTGAATGCGTGCCCGATGTATTTGCTGCCCTCGACGCTCGGCATACTGTGCGAGCGCCACAAGTTTGAAGAAGCCCGCGCGCTTGGGCTCATGGATTGCGTCGAGTGTGGCTGCTGCACGTATGTTTGCCCGGCCGGCAGGCCGAT
The DNA here is from genome assembly GCA_016215705.1 of Candidatus Poribacteria bacterium. Classification (GTDB taxonomy): domain Bacteria; phylum Abyssobacteria; class SURF-5; order SURF-5; family SURF-5; genus JACRIR01. The sequence continues at coordinate 6,310 of JACRIR010000059.1, forward strand.
GGTGCATATGTTCAAGTTCGGCAAACTGGAATTATTCAAACAGGACCAGAAGAAACGCGCCCAGGCTCAGAAAGACAAGAAATGACGCTCGACAGACAACTCGTCGTTACGACCTCGCCTCATATACGTTCCGACATCAGCGTGAAAAGAGTAATGATCGACGTCGTAGTCGCTCTTGCTCCGACCACGCTCATAGGGGTCTTCTTCTTCGGCTTCCGCTCTGCTCTCGTGCTGGCTGTGGCCGTGATATCCGCAGTCGCGGCGGAGGCGCTTACACAGAAGGTCCTGAAGTGGGATGTCACGACAGGCGACTACAGCGCCTGCGTGACCGGCCTGTTGCTCGGCCTGAACCTGCCGCCGGGCGTTCCGCTCTGGCTCCCTTTCCTGGGGAGCGCATTCGCAATCATCATAGCCAAACTCACCTTTGGCGGGCTTGGCAAGAACATCTTTAATCCCGCGCTTGCGGGCCGCGTCATGCTCCTGGCCGCTTGGCCCATAGCCATGACAAAGGGATGGCTGAAGCCGGAATGGTGGCGTCTGCCGGGATTCTCTTTCTGGACTCTTAATGTCGCCGACCGCTTCGGCGTTTCGCTCGACGTGGTTAGTTCAGCCACCCCGCTCGTGAAAGGGGGCGCGACTCCAAATCCATTCACGCTCAGTGACCTTATCATAGGCCGCGTCGGCGGCTGCATCGGGGAGACATCGGCGATTGCGCTGCTCATCGGCGGCGCATATCTGGTCTACCGTCGCCACATTTATTGGCAACTGCCGGCAACCTATATCGCCACCGTTGGATTCCTGGCGTGGATATTCGGCGGCGAGGCCTACTTTGCGGGCGATTTCCTCATGCACATGTTTGCCGGTGGTCTCGTGCTGGGCGCGATTTTCATGGCGACCGACATGGTGACGTCACCCATCACGATTAAAGGCCAGACAATCATGGGAATAGGTTGCGGTTTGCTTACGTTCCTTGTGCGTATCAAGGGAGGCCCTCCCGAAGGGGTTTCCTATTCGATTCTGATAATGAACGCTCTTACGCCTCTCATTGACAGATTCACCATACCAAAGCGATTCGGGGAGAAAAAGGCTTGAACATCTACGTTAAGTTGAGTTTCCTCTTGTTCCTGTTTTGCGGAGTCTCGGCGGGCGCGCTTGCCATCGCCAATAACGCCACCTATTCGCGCATCAAGGAAAACGAGGAGGGCAAAGAGCGTATCCTGAGGGGGCAAGCGATTGCGGGACAACAACAAGGCGAACAGGTCGCCTTCGATGCGAATCCTGTGGAGATCGGCGGCAAGCGGTACTACGTCGGCCGATTGGACGGTAAGGTCGCGGGAACGGCCTTCAGCGCCGTCACGAACAAGGGTTACGGCGGTCCGATAGAGGTAATCATCGCGATGGATGCCGCCGGCGACAAGATTGCAGGAGTCAGAATCAAGAGCCACACCGAGACACCCGGCCTCGGCGCAAACTCAGCCCAAATCCGCTACGGCGAGACTGAACCATGGTTCCTTGTTCAGTTCAAGGGCATCCGACCGGAAGACGCCAAGCTCAAGAAGGATGATTCCAAGGGCGCAATCGACGCGATCACTGCCGCCACAATTACCTCTCGCGCCGTAACTAATGTGATTCGGGAAGAAGCGACTGCTTTCCAGAAAGCGCTGCCTGAGTTAAAGGAGAAAGGCGCCGAATGAGTAACTGGAAGGAATTTTCAAAGGGTTTCTGGGCCGAGAATCCGACGTTCCGGCTCGTGCTCGGGATGTGTGCGCCGCTGGCGATTACGACTTCAGTCAAAAACGGGGTCGGGATGGGCGTCTCTACAACCGCCGTATTAGTGGCCTCGAATATATGGATTTCCATACTGCGAAACGCGATCCCGAACCAGATAAGAATTCCATGCTTCATTGTGGTGATCGCCGCGTTTACGACAATCGTGGACCTCTCAGTGCATGCGTTCAGCCCTGTGCTGTATGATGCGCTGGGCATATTCATCCCTCTTATCGTCGTCAACTGCATCATCCTTGGCCGGGCGGAAGCGTTCGCTTCAAAAAACCAAATCTGGCCGTCGGCGCTTGACGGCCTCGGCATGGGTCTCGCTTTTACCGTCAACTTGACCATCATCAGCGGAATCAGAGAGTTGATCGGAAGCGGCCAGTTGCTTGGCAGGCCGGTTGTTCCCCCGGCTTATCAACCGTCGTTAGTGATGATCCTGCCACCCGGCGGGTTTATAACACTGGCTTTCCTCATAGCGGGCATGAACGTCATCAGTCGGCGACTGGAGATTCGGCGCGCGGCGGAGCGTAAGGAGGCGCCACAATGAAACTCGATTTCTCAACCCTCATGACAATCATTATCGGCGCAATCTTCATCAACAACTTCGTCCTGAGCCGATTTCTGGGAATATGCCCGTTCGTAGGTGTTTCCAGAAGCCTCGAGTCGTCGTTCGGAATGGGCATGGCGGTCATCTTTGTTATGACGCTCACTGGCTTTGTTACATACTTTGTAAATTTGATATTGGTCATAACCCGGGTTGAATATCTGCAGATGATGTGTTTCATTATTGTGATAGCCGCGCTTGTACAGTTTGTGGAAATGTTTCTCCAGAAATTCAATCCGACACTGTATTCCGCCCTCGGAATCTATCTGCCGCTGATAACGACAAACTGCGCTGTGTTGGCTGTCGCATTGCTGAACGTGAAAGAAGGGTACAATCTTATAGAGGCGGTGTTGTTCTCGTTCTTCGCGGCCGCCGGCTTCGCGCTTGCGCTCGTAATCATGGCAGGCATACGCGAACGGCTGGAAATCACCGATGTCCCCCGGACGATGCAGGGCGTCCCCATAACGTTCATCATCGCAGCGATTCTGTCCCTCGCTTTCATGGGTTTCTCAGGAATGAAGTTCTGACCCTATGGGGGGTTATGTTTCGCATGCCTTAATCGGGAACACCATGCCGCATGGTGCTTATTCGGGACACGATGCCTCATCGTGTCCCCGAATAAGCGTTGCCTTCTTGGCGTTTTTTTTCACAAATTACGATGACGTATCCGTGCAACCTCCGTAAGGGCGACCCGGCGGGTCGCCCGTACAAAAGACGTCGGCGGATTTAGAAACTGACTGATTAGGAGCGGTTCCTTTCGCCTATAGCCGCGCTGTTGCGTGGTTGGCTGAAAAGAGGAGTAAAGGTTAAAGATGTTGACTGATGCGAATACGTTGGCCATAATATGGTCGGTTGCCGTAATGGGCGGTCTCGGCCTTGTCTCGGGCGGACTTTTGGCCTTTGCCTCGAGAAAATTCGCGGTCGAGGTGGACCCCCGCGTTGCGGAGGTAACGTCGGCGCTTTCGGGCGCCAACTGCGGCGCATGCGGCTATCCCGGCTGCGCCGGCGCCGCGAGGGCGATAGTCGAGGGCAAAGCGCCCGCAAACGTCTGCGCAGCGGGCGGCGAAGCTACCATGCGCATGATCGCCAAAATCATGGGTGTCGAAGCCGCCTCCGTGGCGCAGAAGATAGCAAAGATCCAGTGCCGGGGCGACATCGGTATCGCAAAACTCCAATATGAATACCACGGCATTGATGATTGCCGCGCTGCGTATTTGCTCTTCAACGGCGCCAAAGCATGCTCTTACGGATGTCTTGCGTTGGGGACGTGCGCGAAGGCGTGCCCGTTCGGGGCCATAGAGTACGAGTTTCATCGCGTTCCCTACGTCCGCTACGACAAATGCACCGGCTGCGGAGTCTGCGTCGATACCTGTCCGCGCAAGCTCATAGACATGTACGACGCGACCGACGAAGTTTTCGTGCTGTGCAAGTCGCACGACAAAGGGCCTGCAGTAAGAAAGGTGTGCGAAGTCGGCTGCGTCGCGTGCGGCGTGTGCGAGCGCTCATGCCCGTATGACGCGATCAGCGTAAAGGACGGCCTCGCTGTTGTCGACCACGCCAAATGCCAGAAATGCGGCATCTGTGTGATGAAGTGCCCGTACAACTGCATCTGGGGAAAGCCGAAGGAGACGCGCGCGTTCATAACCGACAAGTGCAACGGCTGCACCATCTGCGAGAAGACCTGCCCTGTCAATGCCATCAGCGGCCAGCCGAAGCAACTCCACGTCGTTGATCCCGAGCGCTGCATAGCATGCGGTATATGCGTTGGAAAATGTCCGCGCCAGGCCATCGAGATGCACCCGCATGCGCAATCGTCCGTGGCGCACGCGCAGGCAAAACCTGTCCCCGCGGAATCCACGCTCGCAGGGGTGAAATAATAGAAAGACGTAAGGATTGCCCGCGCCGCGAGACGCCCGGGCTGGTAGGTGGCCGACCTAACTTCCCCCTTTGCAAAGGGGGAAAGAGGGGGATTTAACTACCACTTTCTGCTTCTCCTTCCGCAAAGGGGGAGCGGAGAGTGTCTCGCAAATCTCTTTTCTTATGATTCCCCGCATTCCGGGCGTAGGGGCGACCCGGCGGGTCGCCCTTACTAAAGAATCATGGGACAGTCCCCGGAGGGGCATTCATCCTCTCCCTTTGCAGTTGCCGGAAAGATTGAATGAAAATGGCTGAACACAAGGTAGGCCCATACAAAATCATCCGTCCCATCGGAAAAGGAGGGATGGGCCGTGTCTACCTTGCGCTCGACGAAGAAAAAGACCGCTACATAGCCATCAAAGTCCTCCCCGAACACTTCCTCGAAGACAAAAAGAAGTCCGAGTACCTGCGCCGCGAGCTCCAAATAGCCAGCGAGCTCGACCATCCCAACGTCGTCGATATCTTCGAGATTCTCGAAATGCGCCGCAAGACGGACGGCAAGCTCCAGGGCTTCATGCTCATGGAGTTCATCGACGGCGAGAACCTTCGAACACACATCACCGCGCAAGACCTCGGAATATCCCGGGGCATTGCCCTTTGCGAGCAAATCTGCGAGGGCCTGAACTATATCCATCGACACCGTCTGAGCGACGGACGCTACCACTCGATTGTCCATCGCGACATCAAGCCCGAGAACATCCTCATAAAAAAAGACGGCCGCGTCAAGATCGTAGACTTCGGCCTCTCGACCGAAGAGAAGGGATTTCGATTCCTGCGCTCGAAGTCGAGGGCAGGAACGCCTCAGTACATGTCACCCGAGCAGATAAGGGGCAAAGGCGTGGACGTGCGATCGGATATATACTCACTCGGCGTGTGCATGTACGAACTGTTCACGGGCAAGCTCCCATATGAGGGCAAAGACAAGAAATCAACAATGAAGATGCACATAAGCAGCAAGGTGAAGCCCGAGCCGCCCTCGAGCATAAACCCCAAGATTCCGCCAGTGCTCAGCCGCATCATCATGATGGCCCTCGAAAAAGACCCCGACAAACGCTTCCAATCCGTCGCCGAACTCCAACTCGCCCTCAAACACATCACAGTTTCCCGCATCTAGCCTGCCGTCAATCTCCCTTAATCGCGCCTGACTTCTCGCTATGTTCCGCTTGCCTCCTGTCGCCTTCATGGCGCCGAGCGTCCCTAATCGAACCGTCCCGTCGCACCCGCTGAAGTCAGTGGATTGTGTTTCACGACAAAATAGCCCTTGACAACTATATCGTATAGTGCTATAATGTATAGTATGAAAACTTCAACCGCTTCGACGATAGATTTGATCATCCTGGGAATCCTGTTGGACAGGCCGATGAACGCCTATGAACTGGCCTGCCTGATAGACGAGAAACAGGTCGGGCGATTCCTGAAAATCAGCACGCCGGCCATTTACAAAAGCTGCAAGCGTCTCCACAAATCGGGTTTCTTGGATGCAAGAACTGCAAAGGAAGCCGAAAATCCCCGGAAGACTATCTACAACGTCAATAAGCGGGGGAAGGAGAGATTTTTCGCGCTGATGGAGCATTTTTCATCAAATATCACGCCGTTTTTCTTGGATTTCAACGCGTTTCTTTGGAATATTGAAAGAGCTGGAAAACGACGCGGCCTGAGAATGCTGGAGAGATTGCACGGCGAGCTGTCAAATCTGAATGCATGGATTATCGAACATGAAAAAGAACAAGAGATGAATTTGTCTTTTCCGGCCAAAGCCATTGTAAAGCAGTACCGCATGACGATCGCGACGCTGCTCAAATGGTGCGAGGAAACCGTTGAAGATTACAAGCAGACTCCATAATGAAAGGAAACTGCGCGATATGAGTACGGCCTCTTCTATGAGGCCACAGGCATACTTACTTTCATCTCCGCCATGTCGGCGATTCATAGCGGCTATGCCTTGATACAAGAAAGAAGAAAGGGAGCTTTGTTTCCCGACGGACAATCCATTGCGGAAGAGAATTCATGAAGGTGGAGAACAGTGACATGAGTAATAGACCCGATTTCATTCAATTGAGAAACGTATCCAAGCGGTTTGCATCGGCAGCAGGACGATTTGATGCGCTAAAGGACATTGATTTCAGTATCAGTCAGGGTGAACACGTGGCGATTGTAGGCAAATCAGGCAGCGGCAAATCCACGCTGCTCAATATGCTGACCGGAATTGATCATCCGAGCCGGGGTACGGTTACCGTCAATGGCACGGAAGTTCACACTCTAAATGAAAGCCGTCTGGCGACCTGGCGCGGACAAAATATCGGCATCGTTTTCCAATTCTTTCAGCTCATTCCCACTCTCACTATTTTGGAAAACGTGCTGTTAGCGATGGATTTTGTTTACGCCATTCCGAAACATGAACGTAAACAGCGTGCGATGGCGTTGCTCAAGCAAGTTGGCCTCGACCAGCATGTCAACAAACTTCCGACGGCGTTGTCCGGCGGAGAGCAACAGCGGGCCGCTCTTGCCCGTGCGCTCGCGAACGATCCGCCGATTGTGGTGGCGGACGAGCCAACCGGTAATCTGGACAGCAAAACCACGGAAATTATCATGAATCTGTTCGCCCAATTGGTTGGGGCCGGCAAAACCGTCATTATTGTGACTCACGAAAAAAACTCAGGTCCCGTATATGATCGAATCATTACTCTCAAAGACGGCATGGTCATTGGAGACAGGAGGGGCGATGAATCATAATCGCCCATACTACTTATGAACACGAAATTTAAGAAGGTTATTGGTGATCTGCGGATCAATCCCGGCCGCATAATACTTGTTATTTTCGCCTTGGTGATCGGATTGTGGGGAGTCGGATCCATCTTGGTGTCGTATACCATTCTGAGCCATGATCTGAATGAGAACTTTATCAGAACCAATCCTCTCGATGCTGCCATAACGTCCAAAGATTTCAGCCGGCTGGATTTAGCCGCACTGAGAAGCCGGCCGGAAATCGAGAAAGCCGAATTCAGGGATTTCTCGTCGCTGAGAATCGAGACGCATCCGGATGAATGGATTCCCTTATGGTTGTTTGGCGTGGAAGATTTCGCCAACCTCAATCTGGCGCGCATTTTTGACCAAAAAGGCGACGGGGGCCCTGTGACGCCTGCAGACGGAGCGATGTTACTCGAACGCGATGGGCTTAAATTCTCTGATTTGAAGGCCGGTTCCCGTGCGCGCATTCGGGCCGGCGGCAGGATCGTTGATGTTCCGGTCGCCGGCATCAGTTTTGATTCGGCCCAGGCGCCGGGGACGCAAGACCACTTGATCTATGGGTATGTGAACAAGAAGACGTATTCGGAAATTACCGGCGAAGCGGCCAATCAGCGGTTGATCATTCGCTTCAAAAACGTAGAATCAAGACAGGACGTCGAGATTGTCGCTGATAATCTTCGCGAGTATTTTAAATCTTTGGGTATTGCTGTCGATGCGGTTAAGGTCCCCAAGTTTAACTCGCACCCCCACCAGTGGCAGTTAAATACTCTGCTTTTCCTGGAGGGGAGTGTCGGATTCTTGGCGTTCCTGATGGGCGCCGTACTGGTTTCCCAGTTGATAGCCGCCATTTTGGCAAAACAAATCCGGCAAATCGGCATTCTCAAAGCCATCGGTGCGTCACGATCCAATATCTTTCAAATGTATTTGGTGATGGTGCTGGCATTTGGAGTCGTATCCGGCGCGATCGCCATACCTCTTGCGACTATGTCTGGCTATGCGTATGCCTACTTTGTAGCGAATATTATTAATTTCGAAATTCTTACCGTATCCCTGCCGGTTCATCTGTATTTTTACCTCATAGGCGCCGGTTTGCTACTGCCCATCCTATTGTCTCTCCCGACAATTTTGAAAGGAACGAGAATGTCGGTTCGCGATGCGTTAAGCGATTACGGCATTCGGCAACAGGATACATCCTCCAATAGAAGCGACATAATCAATAGACTGCCTATCCCTGGCAATCTTGCCTTGGCCTTCAGGAATACACTGCGTCGCAAGAAACGCCTCGCGGTTACTGTGGTTACCATGGCGCTCGGAGTGGCGATTTTCAGCACGGGATTCAATGTGCAACAATCTCTCAAAGATCTCCTGTTTGATGTGAACAACAGCATGAAACATGATGTTCAGGTAGTGCTCATCAACCAGATACCAAAAGAACAGGTGGAGAAATACTTCAGCGGCATTGATAACATAAGCCGCATAGAAACATGGAACGGCGGCCGCGGCGGAATGCAATCCAACATCGTCTCGACAGATGACGGCGTGGGAATCATCGCCCTTCCCTATAATACCGATCTTGTTGCTTTCAGATCCGTCGAAGGGCGCTGGTTGGACGGCTCGACCGAACCAGAGATAGTGATGAACCAGGAAGCGGCGGCGCTCTATGACCATCCCGTAGTGGGTGGTTATCAATTACTGAGCATAAGAGGAAAACAACTAAAGGCAAAATTAGTCGGAATCGTTGATGAATTTGAAAAGCCGAAGATCTATATGGACAAAGATATGTATGACGGCATTGCCAATCCCAACCATTACATCAACAGCCTGATGTTTGTCGCCAAAGACAAGAGTTTCGACAAGGTCATGGCCTTGAAAAGAGATGTTGAGAAAGCAATTGCGCCGTCCGACCTGCAAATCCTCTATGTGATGATGCAGGCGGAACGGGTAAAAATCATCTATGACCATCTATATATTGTTCTCGTGACAATTATCTTCTTCGCCATGCTGGTGCTCGTGGTGAGCGCAATGGGAATGGCATCCGCCACAAGCATCAATATTATGGAAAGGACTCGCGAGATCGGCGTACTGAGGGCAATCGGCGCTACTCCCAAAATGATTTACAGACTGTTCGTCACGGAAGGTATGATAGTAAGCGTCGCCGGCATTCTTCTTGGATTGTTGCTGTCGTGGCCGCTCAGTATAGTCGCTGCGAAGTTCTTCGGCAACCTGATGCTGGATATCGCACTTCGGCCGGCCTTCAATCATATTGGTTTTGCGATAACTCTGATTGCCACTGTAGTTTTTGGCTGGTTAGCCAGTCGTATCCCGGCTCGCGGAGCAATTAGGGTATCAACCCGGGAAGCGCTTTCGTATGAATAAGGCTACCATCATGGATGCTTGTTCCGGGAAAATCCGAATGACAGTCTGAAGCTGCGGTTGCCTCAGCAGAAAAGAAGAGAACTTTGGAAGCGAACGACGGAAAAGATAAGATTGGCACAGCGCGGCAAGCCGCAACCAAACAGCGCACATCGGGCGCGATGAATCGCGCCCCTACAGGATCCCTTGATTCATGCGTGTAGGGGCGCAATTCATTGCGCCCGTGTAATTAATATGCCTTATATTCGTGCAAGAAATCGCGACAGAAATTCACGATTTCAAACGTGAGTAGTATAGAGCACGGTGGAAAGCACAAAATTCTCGGGAAGCTGACCCCGTGCATTCCATAAGTCATGTCTGGTGGAGATGAGCGGACTCGAACCGCCGGCCTACGCGTTGCGAACGCGCCGCTCTCCCAACTGAGCTACATCCCCAAACCACCCAAATTATAGCGAAGAATCTTCCATTTTGTCAAATCGCCAAATAAAGGGACAATCCGGAAATTGGGGACACGATGAGGCATCATGTCCCCAATTTCCGGATTGCCGCCCTTCGCGCCTCGGGTCTGCGACCCCATGTGGTTCAAATGTGACGTTCTTCTCCCTTTTGCCTGTTCTCTATTCGCCCAATTCGTCCAGCACCTGGGATTCGCGCCGTTCGTGCTCCAAGCCTTTTTCCTTTTTTCTGCCCCCGTTTTCCCTTTTAACCTTTTCGCCTTTTTCCCCGGCGGTGTCAGCCGCCCTCTCACCAAAGATTCTATTTCAAAAAATCGAGGAAATATGATACTATATGAGACACATACAACTCCCGGCGGAACCCCATTCGATCAGAATGCCAATGCGAGAGATATAGTGAAAATAGTAGTAGTAGGCGGATACGGCGACATCGGCAGTTGCGTTGTCGAAAAACTCATCGAATTCACTTCACATCAGGTGACCGTTGCCGGCCGCAATTTGCAGAAAGCGCGCGCGATATGCAGCACCTTCAAGGGTTACGTGGGCGCGCTCCAGGCGGACGTGGAAAACCGCTCGACGCTTACCGCCGCATTCGAGAATTTTGACCTCGTCATCAACTGCGCCGGGCCCTTCTTCAAGTACGGCGCAAATGTCGCAATCGCCGCCATCGAGACACGGACCCACTACATCGATATCTGCGACGATCCCGACCCCATTCCCAAGCTGTTCGCGCTCAATGACGCTGCGCGAAGAGCGGGGGTGACGGTAGTAACCGGCATGGGGTGGAACCCGGGTATATCGAATCTGGCCGTCCGCCTCGGCGCCAATCTCCTGGATGAAATCGAGCACGTCGAAATGGCGTGGGTCGTCGGCTCGGGCGACGCGAAGGGATTGGCCGCGCTCAAGCACACACTGCACGGCGTCACAGGCGAAGTCCCCATGTTCAAGGACGGCAAACAGGTTCTGCTGCCGGCATGGGACGACATGGAAATGGTGGAGTTCCCGGCGCCATTAGGCGAGCTGCCCGAGTTTCTGTTCGGGCATCCTGAGCCCCTCACGCTGCCTAGGGCCATCAAAGCCAGGAACATCTTCACGCGCGGCGGAATTGATCCGCCCTGGAACAACAACGCTTTGCGTGTCATTCGCTCGCTCCGCCTGACAAACTCGAGAGGGAAGATCGATACCGTTGCCGGCATTATTCATAGAGTGCAGCGAATTTTCAGCATCGGCGGCGTCGAGCATTCGGCTTTGCGGATAGACGTAATCGGAAAGAAAGACGGGCAGAGCCGGCATCTCGTATTCAATATGCTCGACCGCATTCGCCCGCTCACGGCAATACCGTGCGCCGTCGGCGCAATGATGCTCCTTGACGGCGAAATTGCGCAAAAGGGTGTCATGTCGCCCGAGACGTGTATTGACCCTGTCAGGTTCTTTGACCGCATCTCCGACAAGGGCGTCAAGATCATGCGCGAAGGGCGACTGTAGGGTGTATCAGGAACTCGAAATACCATGACCGTGCCAAAGAGAGAGAAATCACTTGCCAAATCTGTTGCCACAAGCCTTGATGTGGCGACACATGCGGTAAGGGAATACCATACGACGGCGCTTGGCGCTGTCTATCTCGGCGATTCCTTGAATCTTCTCGAACAATATGTAAAGCCGGGTTCCGTCGATCTGATCGTCACCAGTCCGCCTTTTGGCTTACTTCGCAAGAAAGAATATGGCAACGTGGACGCAGAGAAGTATGTCGAGTGGTTTAAACCATTTGGCGCCGCGTTCCGCCGCGTCTTGAAATCGAAAGGTTCTCTGGTAATCGACATTGGTGGAGCATGGAATCCCGGCACGCCGACACGAAGCCTCTATCACTATGAGTTGTTGATAATGCTTTGTCGCGAGCTTGGCTTCCACCTGGCTCAAGAATTCTTCTGGTGGAGTCCTTCCAAGTTGCCCACCCCTGCTGAATGGACTACTGTAAGGCGCATTCGCGTAAAGGACGCTGTTGATTGTGTGTGGTGGCTCTCGCCCACCCCGTGGCCCCGCGCAAGCAACCGTCGCATTCTATCACCCTACAGCGAATCAATGAAAGATTTGTTAAAGAACGGCTACCGGGCGAAATTGCGGCCAAGTGGGCACGACATTAGTGAAAAATTCTCGGTTGACAATGGAGCGGCCATTCCCCCCAATCTAATAGCAATCCCCAATACGGAAAGCAATTCCTATTACTTGCGATATTGCAGAGACAACAACCTCGAGCCGCATCCGGCCCGCTTTCCCTCTGAGCTTCCGGAACTCTTCATTCGCATGTTGACTGATCCGGACGACATGGTCTTGGACCCCTTTGCGGGCAGTTGTGTTACCGGAGAGGTTGCTGAACGACTTGGCCGCAAGTGGATGTGTGCGGAATTGACTGAGGACTACTTGAAGGGCGCTCTTGCGAGGTTCCATCACGACGCACAAAGCAATTGTCAAGAAGAATTATTCCCCCTTAGTGGGAAGGCCAAAAAGCCACCTGTCACAAGTTATTATAAGATATTTCATCCGGGCGCATTGTGGAAAGACCTGCCGTTTGAACCCCTTCCACAAGACGGGGGAGAAAGTCGTCCCGCCACTCCCAAAGAAACAATGATCTCGAAGCAATTGTGAACGGTTCATCGATTCTGTTATGCCAGCTACCGACCCACATCAACTCATTCAGGCAATTCTCGACGCAATAGAAGATTGCGTCTATTCGGCCGTCCCTGTTTCACCTGTCCGCCGGCACCCCCGGAAATTCGCCGTCACATCCCCGGAAGGACATGGGCTGTCGCTTTGGGTGTATATCTGGACGCTCACTCACGGAGGCCGATCATCGTTGCCCCACGAATATCGAATACAAATGACGACGGTCAATTCTCCGCTTGATGTGAATCCAACCGGACTAACGATATTGCTCGGTTACGAACCTAGCCGGAAGGCGTTCGCCGGATTCGATTTGTCTCGTCACCGTTTATTTACCACCGGTTCTCCTTCAATTCAGATCGACATCAGAACCCTCGATCAGAGCTTGCAGGACGGCTTGGCATTTTACCGCAAGAGCAACAGTGAGATCGCAGTCGGTGCTCGGCCCGATCAGCTTATGGCCTATGCTCAGAATGCGCAGAACCTTCACACATATGGTCGCCAGGCCGATACCCTAGGCCTCCTGCAGAAAGCATCGTCTCTTCAAGAGATATCCGAGCAGGACATTGCTTTTCTCAACGCACAACGAAAACGCATCATTCAAACAGTGAGCCGCTTATCCCGTCAAGCCAACTTCCGGCAGCAGGTCTTGTATGCCTATGGAAATCGGTGCGCTGTCACAAGAATGCAACTACGTCTGGTAGATGCTGCGCACATCTTGCCTGTTGGAGCGCCAGGCAGCGCTGATGACATACGGAATGGAATTGCCCTCTCTCCAACGTATCACCGAGCCTTCGACAACGGTCTCATTTACTTGGATGAGAGCCATACAATGCGCGTGAATCCTGAAAGGGAATCATCTCTTGCTGCTCTGCGCTTAGATGGAGGACTCTCGGGATTCAAGGCGGCGCTGGGCAGGGTTTTGCTCCCCCCTGATCGGAGGCAATGGCCTCATGCGACGTTTATCAAGAATGCCAATCGTTTTCGAAAGGTCAGAGAAAGCTGAACAACATCGGCAGGCAATATCCGCAAAAATATGCGCAATAATCTGGAGGAAACGTTATGCAGGAGTTGCTAATGAACAAAGGCCCGGACGACCTGCAAAGCGAGGTTCAACAGGCGAATCTCTGCGCGGGTTGCGGGATGTGCGTGGGATTGTGTCCGTACATTAAGGAGATGGACGAGAAGGTCGCCATCGTCGAGAGGTGTGGCCGCAGCGATGGCCGCTGCTACCGTTTCTGCCCGAGAACCTCGACCGATATCGGCGCGCTCGATGAAATGGTCTTCGGCGCGAGGCGCGGAGATGCCGTGCTCGGGTCGTACCGCACGCTGACTGCTGCAAAGGCAGCCAACGCCGCCACTCATTCCGCCGGGCAGTACGGAGGTGTCGTATCGGCGCTGATAATCCACGCACTCAAGAAGGGTGTTGTCGAGGCGGCGCTGCTTACCAGGTATTCCGAACGCAAGCAAGTGCTTCCAAGGCCAACCGTTGCGCGGAATCGGAAGGAAGTACTGGCGTGCTCCGGCTCGAAGTATACGGCCGCGCCCACGCTGTCAGCGCTGCAAGACATATTGAAAACCGGCGAGAAACTTGCCGTCGTCGGGCGGCCATGTCAGGTAACAGCCATTCGCAAGATGCAACTTTATGATGACCGGCCCGAGCTCAAGAATATCAAGCTCGTCATCGGCCTCTTCTGTCTATGGGCTCTCGACTATAGAAGATACGCCGCTCATCTGAGCGGCCAGGTGAATGTAAGCCGAATTCGCAAGATCGACATCCCCAAGAACGACGATTTCATCGTTTACACCAACGGCGGAGAGGCGCGCGTTCCCATCAACAAGATAAAGGAATTCATCCGGCCCTCATGTCAGGTCTGCTTCGATGTGACCGCCGAGTTGGCCGACATCTCGATCGGCTCGACCGAATGGCAGGATGATTGGAATACCGTGCTGGTCAGGAGCGAAGCGGGGGAGAAGCTCTTCGCGGACGCCTTGAAGGCTAAAGCCGTCACGACCAAGAAATTCCCCGGCGAACGCGAAGCGATATTGCGCGAGGCCGTCGGCGCCAAAAAACGAAGAGTGCTAAAGGAATTGAGCCGGCGCGGCAGCGAGAGCGCTCCGCTGCTTTATCTCAAACTCGATGATTCACAGCGGGCGTTGTTTCTGGAAGGAGGGAACAAGTAATGTTGAGTATTCTACTCGATGAGCCGGGCAAGCGCGTCTTGATGATGGGCAATGAGGCCATCGCCCGGGGCGCGATCGAAGCGGGCATGAAATTTTGCGCCGCGTATCCCGGTTCGCCTTCTTCTGAAATAATCGGAACACTCGCGAGGCCGGACGTGGCCGAAAACTTCGGGCATCATGCCGAATGGTCAACCAACGAAGTGGTCGCCCTCGAGGCGGCGGCGGGAGCATCTTTCGGGGGTCTCCGCGCCTTGTGCGCCATGAAGCAGAACGGAATCAACGTAGCTTCCGACTTTCTCATGTCGGTCGTCATGTCCGGCTGCAAGGGCGGTCTCGTGCTCGTGGTCGCCGACGACCCCGGCGCGCATTGCAGCAACAACGAGATGGACTCGCGCGCCTACGCCCGACTTCTCGATGCTCCCTTGCTTGAGCCTGCCACCATCGAAGAATCCAAGGAAATGACCCGCTGGGCGTTCGAGTTGTCGGAAGAACTCGAAATGCCTTGCATGATTCGAAGCGTGACGCGTATCTCGCATGCGCGCGGCGACCTCTCTCTCGGCCCGATCAACCGCCTCCAGCGGACTCCACGCTTCGAGGCGTATGACCGTTTCCTGTCCCTGGGCACGGTCACACATTCGGTCCTTCATGGAAAACTCGAAAAAGCGCGAGACATTTTTGAGAAATCGCAGTTTAATCAATACGTCGGTCCGTCCGGCGCCGAGTTGGTCATCATCACGTGCGGCACGGGATGGCTCTTTTCCCGCGAGGCCCTCCGCACGCTCGGCCTCGAAGACAAAGTCGGCATTCTGAAGCTGGCGACCACGTGGCCGCTGCCCAACCGGTTTATCGTCGACCATCTGAAGGGCGTCAAACAGGTTCTGTTCGTCGAAGAGATTGACCCGTTCATGGAACAGAATGTGAAGAGTCTGCTCGCCGACTATATCGGGAGCGAGCTCGAGGTCATCAAATTCTTCGGGAAAGGCTCGGGTCACGTAAGGAGTCGCTTCGGGCCGGCGCTCGGCGAGATCGACCCCGACATCGTGATACGCGCCGTCGCGGAGATCAAAGGCGTCGACTATCAGGCCCAGACTCCCGAATACGCCGAGCGTGCGAGCACGCTGCTGAGCGAATATACTGCGTCGCGCGATCTTGCTTTCTGCGCGGGGTGTCCGCATCGCGCGTCGTACTGGGTGATGAAGAACGCGCTTGCGCTCGACGGCCGCGGCGGTTTTGTTCTCGGCGACATCGGGTGCTACGGCATGGGAGCGGGCAGGTCGGGCTATTTCATCAATCGCACGCTGCATTGCATGGGCTCAGGCGCAGGGGTCGCGTGCGGCCTGGGCAATCTGGCGAAATTCGAGTTCGATCAACCCGTCGTTGCAGTGATGGGTGATTCGACGTTCTTCCATGCCGCTCTTCCCGCGCTCATAAATGCGCGCTACAATGGCGCAAAATTCACAAGCGTTGTGCTCGACAACTCGGCTACTGCGATGACCGGTTTCCAGCCGCACCCGGGCATCGGTCTCAACGCGATGGGCAATCCGGCAACACAGGTGCTCATCGAGGACGTCTGCAAGGGCCTCGGCTTCCACGTCGAGATTCGAGACCCGTTCAAGGTGGATGAGGCGGTCGAGGCGCTCCATGACCTCATGCAGCGCGAAGAATCGAGCGTGCTCATCCTGCGTCACACGTGCGGGCTGGTCGAGAGCCGAAAGAAAAAGAAAGACCGCATAAGCGTGAATGCGGAGAAATGCCTGGGTGACGAGTGCGGGTGTGCGCGTTTCTGCACGCGCGTGTTCGGCTGTCCCGCCCTCATCTGGAACGAGAAAGAGAAACATGCGTCGGTGGACGAGGTGGTCTGCACCGGCTGCGGTGTCTGCGCCTACCTCTGTCCGCAAAGCGCTATCGAGGTCGAAAAGGCCGAGGAGTTGCAGCGATGAAACAGAATGGCGACTGTCTCAACGTGATTATTACGGGTGTCGGTGGCCAGGGCAATATCCTGGCATCGCACATTCTGGCAACTGCTGCGATTGCCGAAGGCTTCCATGTGACCATCGGTGAGACCTATGGTCAGTCGCAGCGAGGCGGCTCGGTCATGAGCCACGTCAGACTATCGAAAGGGGAATCGCTCGGCGCGCTGATCCCTCGAGGGAAGGCGCATGTGATCGTTGGGCTCGAGCCGATGGAGACGCTTCGGGTGGCCGCGGACTACGCCAATCCCGGCACTAAGACGATTGTCAATCCGCGCCCGAACTATCCGCTCATGGTCCTCTACGGCGCGCAGGAATATCCGCCCGTCGAGACTCTCCTCGCGCGGTTGGGTGAGATGGTGGAGGTCGTCAAGGTTGTCGAGGGGACCGAACTCGCGAAAGGAATCGGAGAAGCGATGGCCTCGAACGTTGTCATGGTCGGCGCACTGGCCGGCTCCGGCTGGACACCGATCCCGACCGACACGTTCATCAGCGTTCTGAAGGAAGTCATCCCCCAAAAGATTCTTGCGCTCAACCAGCGCGCCCTCAAGCTCGGGATTGAGAGCATCAGGAAGTAGGGGAAAGGGACCGCGCAAGGCGCGGGGTGGACAGTTTCCAAGGGGGTATTTTCCCACTATTTTGGTATGGTTATGTAGCGCTGCGCTAATACGCCTTCGCGATCATTTCTGTGGGTGCGGGCTTTGTAGGGGTGCAGCGTGCTGCGCCCTGCAAGAACTTGGGACTTGCAGCTACACGGTAACAGTCTGGAGTTTGGACACTATTTTGGCAGCTACACGGTAGCTGTCATTCTGAGCAAAGCGAAGAATCTCAATCAGCGGGGATTTGCGAAATCTGCGGATAGGAAGCTTTCATTCGCGTGATTCGCCCTCATTTGTGCTATTCGTGATCCAGCTTTTTCTTGCGGTTTGGAACAAATGAAATGAAAGAGGCATCCACGCCCAAAATCAAAAAAGACTTGCGGCAACTGGAAGCTTTCGCGAAGAAGCAAGGCGCTGTCGTTGCGAAGGGTATTCCAGTCGGGAAGGTCGTCACCGACGAGCGCGTATACTATAAATGTATGTACGGCTGTCCCCTCTACGGCTCATCCAAAATGTGTCCGCCGAACACGCCGCGACCGCAGGATTTCGAGCGTGCGCTCCGGAAATACTCGTGGGGTGTCCTTGTGAAAACGCGCCCCCATAAAATCAACGATATTGTGGTGGAAGTCGAGAAACGCGCGTTTTCAATGGGCTATTACCTCGCGCTCGGCCTCCGAGGCGGCCCATGCCCGCTGTGTAAGGAATGCACCGAGCCGGCTGAACCATGCCGGCATCCCGAGAAAGCTCGTCCGTCGATGGAGGCCCTCGGCATCGATGTATTCGCCACTCTCAAGAACGCCCGAATTCCCGCCGAACTCAAGAAGGACACCGAGGAGGAATGGTTCTTCCACGGGTTGATCCTCGTGGAATGAATGTTCGAACCGGAGAACACCCAATGAGAGAATTGAAACTCCCGCACAAAAGCATGTCGCGCGAAGCGGTGCTTTCAAAACTCAAGTCGATGAAGTCGGAAGACGTCGACTGGCAGAGCGGCCGGATGTTCAGCCTGATTTATAACGCCGGCGAGGAAATCAGGGACATCACGCGGGAAGCTTTCAATATTTATTTCATGGAAAACGGGCTGAGCCCGTTCGCGTTCGCAAGTCTGAAAAAGCTCGAGACCGAGGTTATCGCAATGACCGCTGGCCTGCTCGGCGGAGACACAGAGACCGCAGGCAGCTTCACGTGCGGCGGCACCGAGAGCATTCTCATGGCCGTGAAGACGGCGCGCGATTGGGCTCAAGTCGAGCGCCCCAACGTAAGAGGGCCGGAGATGATCAAGGCTGTCACGGCGCATCCGGCGTGGGACAAATCCGCACACTATCTCGGCCTGAAGGTAGTCGCCGTGCCTGCGGGTCCTGATTTCAGGGCCGACGTGGCCGCCATGTCGAAATGCGTAAATGAGAACACGATCATGATGATAGGCTCTGCGATGACTTATCCTCACGGCATGGTAGACCCGATTGAGGAGCTTGGGAAAATCGCGGCGGAGAACAACATCTGGCTTCATATTGATTCATGTCTGGGCGGGATGATTTTGCCGTTCGTCAAGAAGCTGGGATATGAAGTTCCTGCATTCGATTTCAGCGTGCCTGGCGTAACCTCCATTTCCGCTGACCTGCACAAATACGGCTTTGCCGCCAAGGGCGCCTCGACGATCCTTTACAGGAACAGCGAATACCGGCGCCACCAGTATTTCGCATATGCGGATTTCCCGGGCGGAGTGTATGCCACGTCCACGCTCACGGGAGCGAGGCCCGGCGGGCCGATTGCCGCCGCGTGGGCGGTAATGAATTACCTCGGCGAGGAAGGCTACTTGCGCCTGGCGAAAGCGGCGATGGAAACAACCCGGCAGTTGATGGACGGCGTGAATTCGATTCCGAAACTAAGAGTGCTCGGGAAACCTGTCGCGACCGTTTTCGCGATTGCGAGCGATGAGATCAATGTCTACGCGCTGTCGGATGCGCTCAAGCAAAGAGGCTGGCTTTTGGAGAAGCAACATCTTCCCGCTTCCTTGCATCTGACGGTGTCGCCATTTCATGCGCAGTTGGCTGACAGGTTCCTCGCTGACCTGGCTGCCTGCGCGAAAGAGGTTGAGAACATCGATTCTTCAAGCCTCTCCGACGAGGCCGTGATGTACGGCATGATGGCCTCGCTGCCCGACCGCTCGACCGCGCGCGATTTCGCCGTTGACTACTTGAACAACTTGTACCGGCTTGAGTAAAGAGACGAGAGGCGAAACGGATAGGACTTCGCCCGCGTCATAGCGCAGCATAGCCGCGACAAAACAACATACAACGGGCGCGATGAATCGCGCCCCTACAGGCAGGAATGAAGAAAATCGGGGACACGATGTCGCATCGTGTCCCCGATTTTTCCGTAAGTGAATCAGCGCAATCAGCGCGCTTCATGCCCTCGCGGTGAGGACTTCCCTTTCGCCTTGTTCCTTTCGCCTTTTGCCTCCCGGCGTCTGGTTCGTGTCTCCGCCTTTGCCTTTCCCTCGCTCCAGGAACAAGGTTCTTGCCGCCTCCCAGACCAGCACGAGGCTCAGACACAAGAGGATAATCCCGCAGACGCCGGAAATGACAACATCGGGAACGAGTTTGCCCGGTGTCAATCCCGAAAGGGTCTTTATGAACGGGATAGTCAGATTAAACAATGACCAGATGGTCATGATCAGCATGAAGAGCATTGGCAGAATAGTGTAGATCGGATTCTTCCCTGTCTTGATGAGCCATACCGAAATCGCCAGAAGTGTCAAACTTGCCAACAACTGGTTGCTTGCGCCGAAGATCGGCCAGGCTACCAGATAACCTTTCTCTTTGGTCAGAAGCAGGAAAATGAAGGGAATGATGAGACTGATGACAGCGGCCACAAAACCGCCTGCTTTTGATTGCCAGCCGGTCAGTTCCTGAAGAATATACCGCGCCAGCCTGGTGCACACGTCCAGGGTGTCGTATACGAACGTCGAAAACGCCAGCAGTGCAAACGCAAGAGCCACCTGATAATCAATTCTGATCAAGCCCAGATATTGTGCAATACCGTTGGCATAGATGATATTGGGGTCCGACTTCAGCATGTCGGCGCCCTTGGGTAACATGATTACAGTCGCCATTGCCAGAACCGCCACCAGGCCCTCCAACAACATTGCTCCATAACCGATGACTAGGCTGTCTTTATACTTGCTTATCTGCTTCGAGGTAGTTCCCGAACTTACGACGCCATGAAACCCCGAGCACGCGCCGCAAGCGACTGTGATAAACAGGATGGGAAAAATTGCCTTGCCATTCACGGAGCTCTTGAAGCCGGTCAAATTCAAGGCAGGATACTCCATCCTGAAGTGGCCGAACAGCGCGCCCATCAAGCCGATAATAATAATAAGATACAGGAACCACCCGCCGAGGTAGCCTCGGGGTTGGAGCAATAGCCACAGGGGAATCAGCGAAGCGACCAGGCAATACAATAGTATGACGGCATTCCACTGTTTTATGGAGACTGCCGAGAGAGAAGTCAATATCTGCGCCGGCAAATGCGGGCCTACCCAGATGACAAACAGCGTGACGGGCAAGAATATAATCGTGGCATAGGATAGGCTGACTTTAAGACGATACAGTAGAATGCCCATTGCGACGGCGACCATAAGATAGAGAAAAGAAGAAGCGGCTACCGCCGGGCCGAAGGCCACATCGCCGACCATTGTCTTGAACGTGTGGGCCGTGATATCGGTAAACGCGATG
The DNA here is from genome assembly GCA_016215705.1 of Candidatus Poribacteria bacterium. Lineage (GTDB taxonomy): Bacteria > Abyssobacteria > SURF-5 > SURF-5 > SURF-5 > JACRIR01. The sequence goes on from JACRIR010000059.1 coordinate 27,328, forward strand.
ATTACATAGAGCAAGGTCAGCCACACAAAAATGAGAAAGAACCTGTGCGAAGTCGCCGACATGTGTTCCTTGACGATCTCTCCGATGGAAGCAGCCTTATGCCTGAGAGAGGAAACCAGGCTGCAGAAATCGTGAGTTCCGCCTATGAAAATCGCGCCCAGAATAATCCATAGGAGCGCAGGCAGCCATCCGAACCACAGACACGCCAATATGGGGCCGACAATAGGCCCGGCTGCCGCTATCGCGGAGAAATGCTGACCCAGCAGCAGCGCCGGTTTTGCCGGCACGTAGTCCACGCCGTCGTTTATCTGGCAAGCCGGGGTGGGGGATGGGTCATCCACGTTTAACCTTCTCGCTAGAAAGCGGCCCTGGAAGACATAGCCGAGAAGGAGAGTTGCTACGACTATTAGGACGAGATGGCTTATCATGCTTCAAACTCCTTGGTAGTCGCGCCCATGTCAACTGCTATTTTGAGAATATACTCGAGGGATGAGCGAAGTCAAGCGGAAGACTGAGCCGAAAAGGTCAAGACGAAAGGCGAAAGGGATGAACAAGGGGGAAACGGTCAAAAGGGAAAAAGGGGGAAAGCGACGTAAACCAATGATGAATGATGAGTGATGAGATCTGCGAAAACCTGTACTACTCATTCTCGAAATCACGAATTCTTTTCGTGATTTCTTGCGCGAACCCCACGCATACAAATCACAAGGGCGCAATGAATTGCGCCCCTACAGCCATGAATCAAGAGGCCCCGTAGGGGCGCGATTCATCGCGCCCGGGTGTGCTGTTTTTGGCTGTGGCGTGATGGGCCGTGAAGGGGACTGTCCCTATTTACGGGCCGAGTTCTCTAGGCCGTACAATAGGGACTGTCTCCGAAGCCTATTGATAGTATATAATCTACGCAGCTTTGAACCGACTGGGGAGGGTGATCTGATGCATACGGAATCGCAGACCCCGAAGGCGCGCATGCGGGCGGCGCTGCAAGGGAATAATCCGGGCGTCGTGCCTGCTGCGCCCGCATATCTTTGGCTTTTCCGGGAAGCGAGGGAAAAGCAATGTTACGTGGAGCAATACCTTGACAGAATGCGAGGCATGAAGCGCTATCGGGCTGACCACGATGAGGATGTCGAGTTCAGGGCAAACGCCATATACCGCGCCTTCGAGATGTTCAAGGAACCGCCTGACTGGCTCGAGGTGAGCCCGGGCCCCGCGCGCGAGTGGGCCGGGCGGACCGAGATCGTTCTCGAAGACTCGAGGCTATGGTACCTCGACACGGTCACCGGCGACCGATGTGACATGCTTGCATCGCGCCTGCCGTCGGGCAGAGACTACCTTTACGGAAACATCCCCTCGGCCCAGCAGGACGTGTGGGATCAATCCGAACTCATCCAGAACAGAGACGTGATAGACGTGCTCGTGAGACTGGTTTCTCTTGAGGAACTACGCGAGCAGGGCGTTTTCGACCTACCCCGCAAGGTCGTCCGCGACAAAGGCGAAACGCTCTTTATCGTTGTCTATGACAGCACTCCTTACACGGCGACGTATCTGCTTGGCTTTCAGGGAACGATGCTGTCATTCTATGACAAGCCCGAAAACCTGAAATACTTTATCTCGCGTGTGCTCCAGCAGAGGCTGCCGATTCTGCGTGGATTCGCCGAGGTCGGCTACGACGGCATCTATGCCGAAGAAATCTTTAGCGGGGCCGACTTGATATCGCCGGTCGTCTTCGATGAATTCGTGCTTCCATTTAACGTGGAGTATTTCCGGACAACGCGGGAACTTGGCTTGTTGACCACGTATTATATGTGCGGCAACCCGCTTCCCCTGATCTCTAGACTCGTGCAACTTGAGTGCGATGCTCTCGCTTTCGAGGAGAGCAAGAAGAATTTCGCGATCGAACTCGAGGAAATCGTCCGACAAGCCGGCTCGCACAAATGTATCTTCGGCAATATCGACGCTCCGTACTACGGTCTCCACGCGAGCGACAACGAGGCCAGGCACGAGGTGCGTCGCCAGATAGAAATCGGATCGAGGGCGAAAGGATTCGTTGTCAGCACCGGCAGCCCGCTCCCATTGGATACACCCTTGAGCAGAATTGACGCCATGATCTCGGCTGCACACGCATTCGCTTGACTTTCCTGCGTTTAAGGCGATACGATTTCATTAGTCCGCGCAGGCCGACCTGCGTGACCAGAAGGGGGTGAAGGTTCATGAATGAATCGAGCATGCTGGACAAGACGTTTAACATCATCATGAGACGCATGGTGCAAACAGGCCAGGCGCCTCACTACACGGAAATCGCCAAGGAGTTGGGCGTTTCCATGGTAGACGGCAAACAGGCGCTCCATGATCTCATCAACTCGGGAGTGCCCGGCTGGCTGTATCCGAAGACCGACCTCATCGTATCTATGGCGCCGTTCAATAATCTTCCCACCCAATACCGCATCACCATTGACGGTCAGCAGAAATGGTTCGGCCAGTGAGCGTTCGAATCGCTGGCGGTCTGCTGGCTATTCCCCGGAAAAACCGTTCGAATTGATGCGCCGTGTCTCGATTGCGGAGAACCCATCAGCGTCGAACTCAAGGACGGCGAAATCCTCAAGGCTGACCCTGACGGCATAATCGGGCACGTGTCCGTACCGTTCCTGAGTTGGATGCAAGACCCGGGCTTCGCCTGAAGCACCATGCTGTTCTTCCGGTCGGAAGAACACCTCAGGAATTGGGCCGACTTCGACCCGCAGACAGAGGCTGGAATTGTTCCCTTGCTCGACCTCGTGAAGTTGTTCTCCGCAGAATTTTTCCGGAGACGACTCGACCCCGACTATGTTTCGCACATGCAGGAATACGCAATGGGGTTTCTCGCAACGCTGAGAGAGATCGGCAAGACGGGTCCCTTCTGGCTGCCGGAATAGAAGTCACGAGTGTCATGTCACATTTGAGCTTGTATGTGTAGGCGTATCCCTTTGTAGGGGCGCAGCATGCTGCGCCCTTACGGGAACCGACAAAACAAAGTTGACACGTCACGAGGGCACAGCGGCCATGAGAATCGAAGATGAATTCATGGATGTGCTTCAGAACATTGAGGTTGTCGTGGCGACAACGCACCGCCGCCATGATGATCTGTCCGATCATGGCGTCATGCGCGTATACGAAGCATTGATCGATTGGCTTAAGGCGCAGAATATCGGGCGCAAGCCTCGGAACTTCGGGCTGTCCCCCCTGGAACAAGAGCTTTTTGAGCGCCTCGTGGAGATTTGTGAATGGCGCTTGGGCCGGGCCGAGTTTCCCGATGACGACGTGGAGCCACAGGCAGACCATCCAAAACCGATTACCGTGGACAATCTCGTTCGTTGCCTGAAGAGGCTTCTGAAATCCGCCCAGATGTGGAACAAAGGAGGCGGCAGGCAGGGCTACCTCAAGTTCATATCGCCCTACGTCATGCCGCAGTGAAGCGAGGCGGCCTATCATTTTTTTTGGAGGGGGCAGACACGGGTGAGACCGCCTATCCCCCAATGTAGCGGTTTGCTTCGGATATGGCACCAGCCCTCTTTACGCATAAGAAGGATTTCCGAAAATTCTCGGACAGAAGTTATGATGAGAAGCTTCACTTCTTGCCGTCTCACGTGTGAGGAATAGTTTGGGCGGAAGTTGCAGTCCGTGTGGCACAATAATACTGTTGTTACCCGTACAAACCTTCCCTTCCTCGTTTTCAGCCTGGTAGATGCGAGAATTGCCGCTTTCTGGTATACTCTTTTTCCATAAGAACACGCGAAGCTGATTAGAACAGAAAGGCGCCACGATGCCGAAGTCGCCACGTCCCTCGAAAGAAGTTGCTGCCGTAAGGCAGAGAATTCTGGACGAGGCCCTGGATATTATCACCGATTATGGGTACGACGGCTTCACCATGAGAAAACTGGCCGACAGGCAGGGAATTGCAGCAAAAACCATATATAACTATTTTGCCAGCAAAGACGAAATCTTCTTGCATGTGCGGACCAAAGGCTTTGAATTGCTCTATTCCGAGTTGCTCGAAGCTTATAACTCGAAAAACGATCCTTTCGAGAAACTCAGGGCAATGAGCGCCGCGTATATTAATTTCGGCTTACAGCGCGCCAACTACTACGACATTATGTTCATTTGGAACGTGCCGAGAGTTGGTGACTACACTGGATCTCCCCTGGAATCCCTTGCGGTCAAAGGGCTAAGGACCAGTCTTAAGTCAGCCGAGATTTTTACAACAGTGATTAAGGAAATTTCTGAAGCCTACGGCACGATTCCGAACAATAAGGTGACAATGTATCTTCTTCAACTATGGGCCGGCTTGCATGGCATTGTGGCTTTACACAACAATACTCTTCTGAGCTATTTGCACGAGCGCCCCGGGGAGATTCTCGAAGAGATGTCCGAAGTACTGCTGTCGGTTTTCTTGCCATGATCCGCGTCCAACCTCCACGCATAGTTTCACTAAACCGTTCCCAACAATGATCCCTAGTGTGGTGTCTCAGAAATACTTAAAAGCGTGCGAAGGGGACTGTCCCAGATTTACGGGCGCTTTGCGCCGTAGAATCGGGACTGTCCCCGAAGCTCAAATGTAAAGAAGCGTTAGAGACACTACACTAGTGTGGGACGAACCTCCAATTCATCTTGAAGGGAAGAGTAATCAGCATTTGGAGAGAAAAGATCGGCTTGACAATAAATGCCAATGCTGTTACAGTAACAACGTTGCGATTATAGCTGAGACACGCTTTCCAGTCTCTATCGTGATCCGCACGCATCGTGTATGTGTGAAGGAGGAAGTTGTCAATGGAATATCTTGATTATCTGCGCACTCGATTTCCGGAAACCCCTGAGCACATCATCATCAAGGCGGATGCATTGCGAAGGGGAATTGCATTCGATCTTCAGTTAGAAGACCTGGCGATGAGGTCATGCACGACAGGCCTGGCAACACGAGACGGGCGCCAGGAGGTGAGTGCGCCGAGTCAGTTTCATTTTTGCTCCGACGATACCACGGTTGACATTATCGTGGACGAGGATAGCCCATATCGAATCATCGAGAAGGAACCCGAGGACTACCGGCTGCAGATCGGCAGTCTCGATCTCGGGAAAATCTATTTTACCTCGCGGCCGGGTTACTACGATCGGACAACCAGCGAAGGTCGTCCCGTACAGGACTACGTGGTTCAACGGGGGCCGTCCTGCCTGTTGGTGACACCGGTCAATATCTGTGCGTACTTCCGGGGCGGTGATGCGTGTCGCTTCTGTGCGCTTTCGGTTCACATGGACCACGAGCGGGAAAGCAAAAAGCTACCCATGATCCCCGACTATGCGGTCCTTGGCGAAGCGGTTGCTATTGCGCGAGAATACATGGACATCAAGGAGATCAAATTGAATGGCGGTTCCCTGTACAACCTGAAGAAGGAAGCGCAGTGCATTGAACAATGTCTCACCCATATTCTTTCCGCAGCGGGTCCCATCGAAGAAGCCACTGTGTTTTCCCAAGCGCTTGAAGAAGACCAACAGAAGCGCTTAAAGGATGCCGGCGCCACCAATGTTTTCTTCGACATGGAAGCGTGGAACGAGCGCCTGTGGGATCAGATTGTTCCCGGCAAGGCCAAGACCGTCGGACGCGCGGAATGGTTGCGGCGGCTTGAAAAAGCTGTGGGCGTTTTTGGGCCGGGCCACGTGGCGTGCAATTTTGTGGCGGGGTTCGAATCAGCTCCCATCTCAGGATTTCTCACGCAACAGGAATCGCTTCGGTCCTATCTCGACGGGTTCGAGTATCTGACTGAGCGGGGGGTTATACCTTCATTCACCGTTTGGTACCCTCTTTTCGATAAACCGAGCGCGCCGAAGACGGAATATTACCTGGAACTCGGCGAAGGTCTGCATCAAGCGATACTTCAGCAGGGTCTGTATCGAGACTTGGGTTTTTCAAAATTCGGGATGGATCCGCCGACGCTGGGATTGTACTGCTATTTCTGCAGGAGCGTGCAGTTTGCCCAGGACTATCCGCGGCTCATAAACCGTAAGATCGCATCAACGGCGACCGCCTAGGTCGAGTTTTGCAAGGTATCTTCTCGGCATTGCCACAGCGCTCCTGAAAGAATAAACTCGAAATTCCGAGCCGCACCGACATTCCCGCCGCGACCAGTGCCTTTCCTACAGTTTCATGGTCCTGAAGAACTGCTCGATTTTGTTCTTCACGGTTGCCAGAGAGACAACGCGCGAGTCGAGGAAGTCATCATCGAAAACAAGGAAAGGGATGTTTTCGGTGCGTGCAAAGTCGCGGTAAATGCCTATCAGGGGCCAACAATGCTTGCAACCGGCATGAGCGGAGACGATCACGCAGTCGAGTGAATAGTCCTGTCGGGCTCTGAGGAAGTCGGCCATATACAGCCTGGCGGGCAGGCGATTCTTGCCCATTGTCATATTCAGTCCGTGCCGCGCGAGCCCCTGGAGCATCGAGTCGAGCGACGATGTGTCAATCGGCGCTTGCCGCAGGTAGCCGCACCGTGTGTCATCGACAACGACAGCGCCGAATTCGTCCGCCATCCATCCGTAGATGTTGTCACCGAACTGAGGGGGCACATGCTGCCAGACGACGCGGATCTTTTCGCCCGTCGCCGCCCCGCTCTCAGCTCGCTCGCGCGTGAACTCATAAAGCGCCTTGCAGTATTCGGTGCAATGAGGTTTCCCGAAACAGTTGTTCACTGCGGCGTAGACGTTCAGCAGAATGCTCGGCGGGGCGGGAGACGGCCTGAGCCTCCGAAGCAAATCCCATTCGAGGAGATATTCCAGGGCGCGATTCGATTCCTCGACTATCTCCCTCAGCCTGTCGATATCGAACTTCTTGCCCGAAAGCTCCTCCAGAACCGGGATGAAATTGCGCATCTGTCCCGCATAGTACTTGAAGGCGTCTGCGTCGTTCGTGAACGGAGCGTCCAACCTGTGCATGGGAGCATCGAGAAGCTTCTCCATGACCTGATAGCCGATCCGTGAACTGTCGCACGGAGCGGAGGTCGTAACAATCAAATCAGGCTGCGGTATCTCATCGGACAAGATCGCGCCAATCAGCACCTTGTCCATGGAACAGACCTCTGGCGGAACACCGGCATTTTCGGTGGCATCGATGAATTCCCCAATCGCGTCCTGCAGGTAGCGCGCATATATGCTCGTGTGAGTCTCTCCCACAAAGGGATACAGATCGAAGGCGAGAAAAAGTTCGGGCGTGAGGCAGAATTCGTGCCACACGAATTTCTTCTGCCGATTCCGCGCCACGTCGACTGCCTCCTCGATATTGCGGCTCATTATCTCCACTGTTTTGAGCATCAATGGCCCGTCGTTAGACAGCGGATTCTGGCTCAGCGTCGCCGCCGCAGGCTTGAGAACGCCATTCAGAATCTCCTCCAGCTTCGCAAAGGGTTTCTTGTCCATTCTTTTCTCTCCGACCTGCACGGACGCCGACAACGCTTCGAGGTATTATGCACGGTTGCAGAAGCGATATATCCGATCAGAGCTTCTCTTCAAACACAAACCGGCCGCGCTCCGGGAGCACAGATCGCTTCACGCGCGCGCGAACGCTTCGCGCGCCAGAATGGCCGCCCCGAGGGCTCCCACTATTTGCGGGTCTCCGGGCACCAGCGTGATGGCCGCCTTCAGTTTTTCTTCAAGGCACTTGATCAGGCCGACATTCTTTGCGCATCCTCCGGTGACGGTCACGTCTTGAACGAGACCGACCTTCCGCGCAAGCGAGACGAGCCGTGCGGCTATAGCGAAGTTGATGCCGGCGGCGATGTCGGCGACGTCAACACCCTCGTTCAGAAGTGTGATAACCTCTGACTCGGCGAATACGCTGCACTGACTCGTTATCGTGGCCGGCGCCTTGGATTCGAGGGAAAGCGAGGAAATATCCTCGAGCGACACATGTAACACGCGACACATGGCCTCGAAGAAGCGCCCCGTGCCGGCGGCGCACTTGTCGTTCATCACGAACTCACGCACGCGGCCGGTGTCGCTGATGCCCATGACCTTGCAGTCCTGTCCGCCTATGTCGATCGCCGTCCTCACCGACGAACGCAGCCAGCTCGCGCCACGCGCGTGACACGTTATTTCCGAAATATCCTCATTGGCAAACGGAATGCGCACCCGGCCGTAACCCGTGCCCACGAGGTAGGTTACGTCCTTGACGGATGAAAGGCCGGCCTGGCTGATGGCTTCGTTGATCACGAGTTCCGCCGTCTTTTCGGGCCGCGGCAGACACGGAACGATAACGGAAGCGATAACGGAATTGTCCCGGACCAAAACGGCCTTGCCGGTAGTCGAGCCGATATCGCAGCCGCCAAACAGTGGTTCAGACATCTTGCTTTCTCCTCCGTTGTCATTCAAAGAGTTGCCCGGTCGCCTTCTCTACCTGCTCATGCTCTCTATGAAGGCCTGTACCCGGGTTTTCAACTGGCCGAGTCCGCTCAATATGTATTCCCTTTCGAGCGGAAGCAGAGGCAGACCCGTCTTGCGGGCGTCCCACCTCAACAGGGTGCTCTCACCTCCCCACAGGTCGCAGAACTTGAGGCGCTCGCAGATGATGCCGTCGGCATTGTGCTCTTCTGCCAGCTTCATAATGAATTCGAACCGCTTGTCATGATCGGCTATCATGCGTGGGCACGGGGGGTGATTCATGTAGCGTTCCACGAGCGCCTCCATGGGGGAGAGTGATTCATCGGCCAGGTTCCAGAAATTGCGCGAGCCAAGACAGAGCGATTCCGTCACAATCAGCCCGCCCTGTTGCTCGATGACTCTCAGGAGATTCGGATCGTCCAGGAGTCCGGCCACAAGCATTATCCGGGCGCGATAATCGGTGATGCCTTCTCGGGAATCCAATTCCTCGAGCGCAGAGCGCAGCATCCTGTTGCACTCTTCCTTCGGCAGCGCGGTCGCGGAGACCGCTATCTCCAACATCTCCGCTCCCGAAAGCAGAGGGCTGGGCCCCTTGCGGCTCTCGTGAAGCTTTCGAAGCAATGAGCGCGTTTCATTATGCAGGCGAATGGAATCCATGAGTTTTTCATCGCTGATCTCTATCCCGAAGTGTTCTTCGAGGTTTCGCCTGAACGATGAAATTTCTCTCAGATACCAGGCGCGGGCGCCCTCGTCCGAGAGATGGGGAACGTTCAGGAATTGCATAAACGGCCGCGCCGCTTTGAGGTCGATGACGTCAAACAGACGACGGAGGTGATCGCAACTGTTCATCGCGACGATGCCGTCGAGAAAATCGAACTTGCCCTTCAGGACCAGGTCGAGGACATGGCGCGCAAAAGTGCAGTTGTAGTTGCTGAGATATGCGTCGCCTTCATCGGTCTCGGTGCCACCGGTTGCTCGCATCCACACAGGGAGGATACCGGCCGCATGTATGATCTCTTCGGGAACATAGGAGCAGAAATAGCCGATCACTTTGCCGCCCCCGGCGCGCCACTTCTCAATGTATGAGTTTGTGTATGAGGCCGAAATTTCGGATAGTTCCTTCAGCACTGACATTGCACGCAACGCCCCTTCCTCTGTGCGGTCAAGGCCACCCGATCTGTCTCACAACGACGTTACAGTAACGTCGTTACTATATACTATATATCAGATGTTTCGGTGTGTTGTCAAGAGAAAAAAAAGGAGCATGAAGGGAGAACAAGGAAGCGATCCATGGACCATTCAGTTTCTCCGTCGCGACGAAGTGCATATTGACATCGAACAATTTGTTCAAAGTTTGACTTTTCCCGAACCTCCAAGAGCGCAACTTTCACCCACCCGATCGTTTGGATATCGCTCTCGGCGACTCAAGAGTTCGTTTTCAACTCTACGCTTCGCGTTGACCCGTCGTGGTTGGGCCACTCCCATGACGCACCCGCCCAAAGAGACTCCAACTGGAAGAAAGGGAGAGGCATCTTGAGGGGAGTGATTCCTCCAAA